>NZ_CP108002.1:2420778-2723375 GCF_041435055.1 Streptomyces sp. NBC_00341
CGCTCACCGAGGACGGTCCGGAGCCGCTGGCCGAGTTCCTGGCCGGGCACGACATCATCGTCAACTGCGTGCTCCAGGACACCGCCGCGCCGCTGATGTTCCTGATACAGGAGGACCTGCCGAAGCTCGCGCCCGGCACCCTCGTCATCGATGTCTCCTGCGACGAGGGCATGGGTTTCGCCTGGGCCCGGCCCACGACCTTCAGCGAGCCGATGTTCACCGTCGGAGAAAACGTCCACTACTACGCCGTGGACCACAGCCCCTCCTACCTGTGGGACGCGGCCACCTGGGAGAACAGCGAGGCGCTGATCCCGTTCCTGCGGACGGTCCTCGAAGGGCCGGACGGCTGGGACGGTGACCGCACCATCAGCCGGGCGATCGAGATCCGCGGCGGCACCGTGCAGAACCCCGCGGTCCTGGCCTTCCAGAACCGCGCCGAGCAGTACCCGCACGCGCGGCTCTGAACCGACGCGGCCCGGTCGGCGGCAGACCCACTCCGGGTACGCCCCCGACCGGCCGCCCCGGCGACCCCGGCCGGTCGGGGCGCCCCAACGCCCCACCCCCCATACCCTGTTCCCCGTGAACGAGATGCCGCAGGATCACCGGCCGGTCAAGTCCGTACGAGTGCTGCTCGCAGAGGACCAGGGGATGATGCGGGGCGCGCTCGCCCTGTTGCTCGGGCTCGAACCGGACATCGAGGTGGTGGCCCAGGTCGGGGCCGGGGACGAGATCGTGGCGGCGGCCGTCACCTCGCGGCCCGATGTGGCGTTGCTGGACATCGAGTTGCCAGGGCGCAGCGGCCTGGACGCGGCCGCCGATCTCCGGGAGGAGGTGCCGGACTGCCGGGTGCTGATCCTCACCACGTTCGGGCGGCCCGGGTATCTGCGGCGGGCGATGGAGGCGGGGGCGGCGGGGTTCCTGGTGAAGGACGGGCCGGTCGAGGACCTGGCGGAGGCGATCCGGCGGGTGCTGGCCGGGGAGACCGTCATCGACCCGGCGCTGGCCGCCGCCGCGCTGAGCGCGGGCCCCAGTCCGCTGACCGCCCGGGAGCGCGATGCGCTGATGGCCTCGGTGGACGGGGCGACGGTCGCGGACATCGCGGCGAAGCTGCACCTGTCGGAGTCGACGGTGCGCAACTACCTCTCGTCCGCGATCGGCAAGACCGCCACCCGTAACCGGATGGAGGCGGTCCGGGCCGCGCGGCAGCAGGGCTGGCTCTGAGGGCCGGTCCGGGAAGGCCGTGCAGCGCCGTACGGACGACCGGTGGCGCGGCATCCGGAGAATCATCAGCCGCACGCCGCCCAGCAGGAACGGACCCGACGTCCGGAAGGCCAAGGCGTAGCCGCGGGTGGCACCAGGCCGGTGCCGGTGACGTCGAAGCCCATGGCCGTTGCCCACCCGCGGGGGCGGGCGGTCGCCCGACTGCTCGACCGGTCGTCCGCTCCAGGCCCCCCGCGGCGAGCCGGTCACCGGGTGTGACTCGGCACGGAGGGGGCCCGGCACCCGACTGGTGGATCCACGACGGGCCGTTCAGGCGGCCTGCAGTCCCTTACCTTGTTCGGAGGCCGTCCTCGGGGAGCCGACGGGGAAGATCGTGGTGTGCTCCCCGAGCAGCGCGTCGGCGATGCACAGGGCCTGCGGCACGTCACGGGTGCCGGTCATGACGCACAGGGTGTAGGCGGCGTCCTCGACCGCTCCCGCCGTGGAGTCTGTGGGGAAGCGGTCGTCGTGGATGCGGGCGTCGGCATAGCGGGCCAGGGCTACACGCAGGTCCTGCGGGCTGGGGTTCAGCACGGTGAAGTACTCCTCATAGTCCGGTGTCGGGGCAGTGCCCCGGGCGGAGAGACCGCCTGTCATGGGATACCCGCTGCTGTCCGGCTGTGTGGATGCTCAGCGGCGCACGCGCCATTGCGAGACCCATCGGTCGCATGCCCCTGAACGCACCTGCCAATCAAGCGACTTGGAATTTCTTCGCACGTGTGGCCCGGCACACATGCCCGCCTGCCGCCTGACGCCCATGTAGTTCATGTGAGGGAGATCAGGGCGACGATGCTCTTGCCGCCCGGGTGGACGGTGACGGACACCTGCCTGGCGAGCCGACGCACCAGGGCCCAGCCGTAGCTCCCGGTGCGGCCGACCCCTGAGGTCTCGTTGCCGGCGTCGCAGCTGACCGGCAGGTCCGGGCCGGCGTCCGAGGGTTCAGCGCTGTACCGACGACCGGTGGCGCGGGAGCCAGAAGATCATCAGCAGCAGGCCGCCCAGCAGGACGGAGCCCGACGTCCGGAAGGCCAGGGCGTAGCCGGCCGTGAGGTCTGCCGGGCCCGTTCCGCCGTCCGTGCGGGCGGCGGCGACGGTGGAGAGCACGGCCAGGCCGAGCGCGCCGCCCATCGTGCGCGAGGTGTTGACGAGCCCGGAGACGAGTCCGGCCTCGCCGGGGGCCGCGCCCGAGATGGCCAGCGAGGCGAGCGGGGTGGCCGCGAGGCCGGTGCCGGCCATCATCAGGACGCCGGGCAGGCAGATCGAGGTGAGGTAGTCGCCGCCGGCGGTCATCGTGGACTGCCAGCCGAAGCCCGCGGCGGCGACCACCGTGCCGACGAGCGCCAGGTTCTTCGCTCCGACCCGGGCCATCAACCGAGGGGCGCACTTGGAGCCGATGACGATGGCCACCGAGGTCGGCATCAGGGCGAGTCCGGCCTCCATCGCGGAGTAGCCGAGCACGTTCTGCGCGTACACGGTCATGAAGTACCACATGGAGAACGTGGCCGAGCCGATCAGGAACATCGCCACGTTGGCCGAGGCCACCGCCCGTGCGCCGAGCACCCGCAGCGGCATCAGCGGTTTCGCCGTACGGGATTCCACCAGGACGAACAGGGCGAGCAGCGCCACTCCGCCGAGCAGCGGCAGCAGGGTCGCGGACGCGGTCCAGCCCGACTTCTCCGTCTGCACGATGCCGTACGCGACGGAGGCCAGGCCCGCCGTGACGAGCAGCGCGCCCGGGAAGTCGATCCGGCTCCGCTCGCCGGTCCGGCCCTCGGCCAGGTAGACCGCGGCGCCGGCGAGTACGAGCACACCGACCGGCACGTTGATCAGCAGCACCCACCGCCAGGAGAGCGCGTCGGTGAGCACTCCGCCGATCAGTCCGCCGGCCGCGCCGCCGCCCGCCCCGACCGCCATCCAGGTGCCGATGGCCCTGGCCCGTGCGGGTCCTTCGGGGACGGCCGCGGTGAGCAGGGTGAGGGTCGCGGGGGCGAGCACGGCGGCGCCGAGGCCTTGTGCGGCGCGGGCGGCGAGCAGCTGCCAGCCCTCCTGGGCGAGTCCGCCTGCCAGGGAGGCGGCGGTGAAGAGGCCGAGGCCGACGAGGAACATCAGCTTGCGGCCGTACAGGTCGGCGGCCCGCCCGCCGAGGAGCATGAACCCGGCGAACGCGATCGAGTAGGCGTTGAGCACCCATTGGAGCCCGGCGGTGCTCAGCCCCAGGTCCGTGCGCATGGAGGGGAGTGCGACGTTGACGACGGACACGTCGAGGACGACGAGGAACTGGCCGACGCAGGCGGCGAGCACCACCGCCCAGGTGCGGGTTCGGGTACGGCCGGTACGGCGTGTGGGCGTCGAGACGTCAACCATGGCGTCATACTCGCAGCCGCCCCGCACCCCGTACATCGGTTTCCGGACCGTACCGGCCTCGGTCCGGCGGCGTAGGTCTCCGGGGCTCCGGTGGCCCTGTGGACCCACCCGGATCTCAGCGGCGCAGGAGTGTCACCACGGCGGCGCCGCCGAGCCCGATGTTGTGGGCGAGTGCGGTGCGGGCGTCGGGCACCTGGCGGGGGCCGGCCTCGCCCCTGAGCTGCCAGGTGAGTTCGGCGGCCTGGGCGATTCCGGTGGCGCCGAGCGGGTGTCCCTTGGAGATCAGTCCGCCCGAGGGGTTGACCACCCAGCGGCCGCCGTGGGTGGTGGCGCCGGACTCGACGAGCGGGCCGGACTCGCCCTCGCCGCACAGTCCGAGCGCCTCGTAGGTGAGGAGTTCGTTGATGGAGAAGCAGTCGTGGAGTTCGATGACGTCGAGGTCTTCGGCGCCGATGCCCGCGCTCTCGTACACCTGGCGGGCCGCCTCCCGTGACATGGGCAGGCCGACCGCGTCGATGCAGGTGCCGGAGGCGAAGGAGGCCTCGGTGTCGGTCGTCATGGCCTGGGCGGCGATCTCTACGGCCCGGTCACCGAGGCCGTGCTCCTCGACGAAGCGTTCGGAGACGACGACGGCGGCTGCTGCCCCGTCGGAGGTCGGTGAGCACTGGAGCCGGGTCAGGGGGTGGTGGATCGGTTTGGCGGCGAGGACTTCGTCGACCGTGTACGGGTCCTGGAACTGGGCGTACGGATTTCCCGTCGAGTGGCGGTGGTTCTTCGCGGCGACGGCGGCGAGCTGTGCCTCTGTCGTGCCGTACTTCTTCATGTGCTCGCGGGCCGCGTTGCCGAAGATCTGGGCGGTGGGCGGGGTCGTCTCGAAGCCGTGGGCGGCGGCCATGATCCCGTAGTGCCGGGCGACCGGGGACGTCTTGAAATCACCCGCGCCGCCGTCGGAGCCGCCGCCGCCGAGCGATCCGCGCGCCATCTTCTCGAAGCCGAGCGCGAGGACGCAGTCGCTGCCGCCGCCCTCGACGAACTGCCGGGCCATCATCAGCGCGGTGGAGCCGGTGGCGCAGTTGTTGTTGATGTTGTAGACGGGTATCCCGGTCAGCCCGAGTTCGTACACGGCCCGCTGTCCGGCGGTGGAGGCCTGGAAGCAGTAGCCGACGGCGGCCTGCTGGATGTCCTCGTACCCGATACCGGCATCGGTGAGCGCCGCCGTGCCGGCCTCCTTCACCATGTCCCAGTACTGCCAGTCGCGGCTCTCGGGCTTCTCGAACTTCGTCATGCCGACGCCGACGATGTATGACCTCATGTTGGATTCCCTTCAGTCCCTGGGCAGGCCGAGGATGCGCTCGGCGACGACGTTGAGCTGAACCTGTGTGGTGCCGCCCGCGATGGTCAGGCAGCGGGACATCAAGAATCCGTGCACGGCCCGTTCCCCGGCTCCTTCGGCCACCGCGCCTGCGGGGCCGAGGAGTTCGAGGGTGAGTTCGGCGACCTTCTGCTGGTGGGCGGTCTGGATGAGTTTGCGTACGGAGGCGCCCGCGCCCGGCTCCAGTCCTGAGACCTGTTGCAGTGTGGTGCGCAGCCCGATGCAGGCCAGTGCGTGGGCCTCGGCGGCGAGTGCGCCGATCCGGGCCCGGCAGGCGCCGTCGAGTCCGGCGGAGCGGTCGATCAGGGCTTCGAGTCCGGTGTCGAAGGACATCTGGTCGGCCATGTGGACGCGTTCGTTGCCCAGGGTGTTGCGGGCGACCCGCCAGCCGCCGTCGGCCTCGCCCACCAGGGCGTCGGGGGGCAGGATCACGTCGTCGAAGTAGACCTCGTTGAAGAGGGAGTCGCCGGTGATCTCCTTCAGCGGGCGGATGTCGATGCCCGCGGTGTTCTTCATGTCGACCAGAAAGTAGCCGAGACCCCGGTGCTTGGGCGCGTCCGGGTCCGTCCTGGCGAGCAGGATGCCGTGGTCGGCCCACTGGGCGGCGCTCGTCCACACCTTCTGGCCGTTGATCCGCCAGCCCTCGGGGACGCGTTCGGCGCGGGTGCGCAGCGAGGCGAGGTCGGAGCCGGCGCCGGGTTCGGAGAACAGCTGGCACCACTGGAGTTCGCCGCGCAGGGTGGGCAGGAGGTAGCGGTCCTGCTGCTCGGCCGTGCCGTGGGCGATGAGTGAGGGCACCACCCAGGTGGCGATGGAGAGGTCGCTGAGCTTCACCCCCTGTTCGCGCAACTCCTGTTGTACGGCGAGCTGTTGTACGGGTCCGGCGTCCAGTCCGTAGGGCGCGGGCAGGTGCGGGGCGGCGTAGCCGGTGGGCGCGAGGGCGCTGCGGGCGGCCCTGGGGTCCAGGCCACGGGCGGCGGCGACGGCCTCGCGGGCCGCCGCTCGGTGCGCCTCGGCCTCCGGCGGCAGCTCCAGGGTGAGGCTGCGGCGGGCCCCGGCGGCGGCGAGCCGGACGGCGCGCTGGCGGTGGGCGTCGCCGGAGCCCAGCAGTTGCCGTGCGACCAGGGCGCGGCGCAGGTAGAGGTGGGCGTCGTGCTCCCAGGTGAAGCCGATGCCGCCGAGGATCTGGATGGCGTCCTTGGCGCAGGTGTAGGCGGCGTCCAGGGCGGCCGACGCTGCGAGGGCCGCGGTCATGGACCGGGTCTCCGGGGTCTCGGTGGCCGCGCGGGCGGCGTCCCAGGCCAGCGCGCGGGCCTGCTCGACCCGTACGAGCATGTCCGCGCAGAGGTGTTTGACGCCCTGGAACTGTCCGATGGGGCGGCCGAACTGCTCGCGGACCTTGGCGTGTTCTGTGGCGGTGTCCAGCGACCGGGCCGCGGTGCCGCACGCCTCCGCGGCCAGGAGTACGGCGGCGAGGTCGCGGACGAGTGCGGAGTCGGTGGGCAGCAGCCGCCCGGCGGGGACCAGGACGCCTTCGGCCCGGACCTCCGCTGTGGGCCGGGTCGGGTCGGCGCTGCGGTGCGGGCGGGCGGTCAGCCCCCGGGCCGAGGTGTCGACGGCGAACCAGCGGGTGCCGGTGACCGAGGCGGCGGGGAGCAGCAGCAGGTCGGCCGCGTCGGCGGAGAGGACCGGGGGGAGTTCCCCGTCGAGCAGGTGGCCGTCCTCCTGCTCGACGGCGGTGAGGCTGCCGGGGCCGAGGGCGACGGCGCCGATGCGGCGGCCCGATGCGAGGTCCCGTACCAGTTCGTCCGTGCCGGGGGTGCGCGGGTTCGACGCGTGCAGCACGGCCGAGGCGAGGGTGCTCGCCAGGCAGGGGCCGGGGAGCGCGGCGCGGCCCGCCTCTTCGAGGACGACGGCGAGTTCGGGCAGTCCGCCGCCCTCTCCCCCGTACTCCTCGGGCAGGTGGATGCCGAGGAGGCCCTGTTCCGCCAGGCCGTCCCAGTATTCGGGGCGTGCGCCGGTGGCAGCGGGGGCGTCCGCGTCAAGAATCTTGCGGATTTCCCCGGGTGGTACGGCGCGGGCGAGCCATCCTCGTACGGCCCGCGCGAGCTCCCTGTGTTCTTCGGTGATTCCGATGCCCATGCGGATCCTCGCCGGTCGCAGCCACTGGAACGGCGCAAGAGTAGAACACGTTTCAATCTGACGGAAGGTCAGATCAGTATCTGTTTCGGGCCGGACGGCCGGCGCCGGCCGCGACTGTGTCCTGTTCGCACCCCGTTCACCGGAATACCTCGGACATGCGGAAGGTTTCACCGTGCACACACTTGGCGGGCAGCGCTGCCCGCAGCACGGCCCGCACGGCCCGCACGCCTTTCCCCGTCCCTCCCTCTTCCGCTGCCCGGAGGCCGCACGTATGCCACAGACGACGCACGAACAGCAGTCCGCGGAGCTTCCTGATCCGGGGACGTCGAAGACCGGCAAGGGGATCGTCCCCGTGCTCGCCTTCGCGGGTATCACCGTCGCGGTGATGCAGACCCTGCTCGTCCCCGTCATCAAGGACCTGCCCGCCCTTCTCGACACCGACCCGTCCAACGCCACCTGGGTGATGACGGCCACGCTGCTCGCCGGAGCCGTCTCCACGCCGATCATGGGGCGGCTCGGGGACCTCAACGGCAAGCGGAAGATGCTGCTGGCGAGCCTCGCCGTGATGGTGATCGGCTCCCTGATATGCGCCTTCACCGACGACCTCGTGATCATGATCGTGGGCCGCGCGCTCCAGGGCTTCGCCATGGGCGCCATCCCGCTGGGCATCGGCATCATGCGCGACGAGCTGCCGCGCGAGAAGCTCGGCTCCGCGATGGCCCTGATGAGTTCCTCGATCGGGGTCGGGGGCGGACTGGCGCTGCCCGCCGCCGCCCTGGTCGCCCAGCACACCGACTGGCACACCCTCTTCTTCGGCTCGGCCGGTCTCGGCGTGCTCGCCATGGGGCTGACCGTGCTCGCGGTGCCGGAGCCCGTGCTGCGGGCCCCCGGCCGGTTCGACATCACCGGCGCGCTCGGCCTCTCGGCCGGACTGGTCCTCCTGCTGCTGCCCATCACCAAGGGCAGCGACTGGGGCTGGACCTCCCCCACCACCCTCGGGCTGGTCGCCGCCGGACTGGTGGTGCTGCTGCTGTGGGGCGTGTTCGAGCTGCGCAGCGACGCGCCCCTGGTCGATCTGCGGACCACCGCACGCCGCGAGGTACTGCTCACCAACCTCGCCTCGATCATGGTCGGGGTCGCCTTCTACGCCGTCTCACTGGTCCTGCCGCAGCTCCTCCAGCTGCCGCTGTCCACCGGCTACGGCCTCGGCCAGTCGATGGTGGTCGCCGGGCTGTGCGTGGCGCCGCTGGGCCTGACGATGATGCTCGTCGCCCCGCTGTACGCCCGGCTGTCCGCCCGGTACGGCCCCAAGGTGTCGCTGATGCTCGGCATGGCGGTCATCGCCATCGGATACGGGGCCGGGCTCGGGCTGATGAGCGCCGCCTGGCAGACCGTCGTGATCGCGGTGGTCCTCGGCGCCGGCATCGGGCTCGCCTACTCCTCGCTGCCCGCACTGATCATCGGGGCCGTCGACGCCTCGGAGACGGGCGCGGCGACCGGGCTCAACACCCTGATGCGCTCCATCGGCACCTCGGTGTCCAGCGCGGTGATCGGCATGGTGCTGGCGCACACCTCGACGCAGATGGGCTCTGTCGCGGTGCCCAGCATGCAGGGGTTCCGCACCTCGTTCATGATCGCGACGGGCGCGGTGCTGGCCGGACTGGTGCTGGCCGCGTTCCTGCCCTCGCAGCGGGCGGCCGCCGCGCCGGTCCTGCTGGCGAGCAGCGCGGGCGACGAGACGGCCCGGCTGTCCGGCCTCCCGCTCCCGCTGCCCGGCTCCGGCTTCCGCGGCCGGGTCACCGACGCGGACGGGACCCCGGTGGCCGGGGCCAACGTCACCCTGATCGACCGGCAGGGCCGGCAGGCCGGGCTCACCACGACGGACGCGGAGGGCCGGTACGCGCTGGCCGCCCCGGCCGGTGGCAGCTTCGTGCTGGCCGGATCGGCCGCCGGATACGCGCCGCGCGCCTACCCGGCGGCGCATCCGGCGAGCGGACGGCCCGCCGAGTCCGATCTCGTGCTGACGCTCAGCGCACCGGCGCGTCGAACCTCGGTGCCGTCGTGAGCAGATGAGAGACGTCCGTCCCCGCCGGGAGCTCCTGCGGCTGCGCGCCGCGGGCGAACAGCCGCGCGGGGCGGGCGCCCTGGACCCGGGCCTGACGCCCGTTGACCCGCAGCCATGAGCCCTCGCGCAGTCCGAGCACCGGGACGTCGTTCTCCTCCAGGAACTCGGTGAGCCGTTCCTCGCGGGTCTCGCCCTTGTGGGTGCTGTCCGGGTCCGGGTCCTGGTAGTGCGGGTTGATCTGGAACGGGACGAGGCCGAGCGTCTCGAAGGACGGCGGCTGCACGATGGGCATGTCGTTGGTGGTGCGCAGGGTGGGCGAGGCCATGTTCGTCCCCGCGCTGGCCCCCATGTACGGCAGCCCCTCGCGCACCGCCCCGGTCACGGCGTCGCGCAGCCCGGTCCGGTAGAGCGCGCTGAGCAGCCGGAAGGAGTTGCCGCCGCCGATGAACACGGCGTCGGACGCGGCGAGTTCGGCGACCGGGTCGGCGTTCTCGTGGACGCCGCGGACGCTGATGCCGGCCGGTTCCAGGGCGTCGCGGACCCGGGTGGTGTACGCCGCGTAGTCGGCGAGCGCGTACGGCACGAAGGCGAGCCGGGCCTCCGCGGGCAGGAACGTCCGCACCGTGTCGAGGGCGTGTTCCAGGTAACCGCAGCCGTACTGCGTGGAGTTGGAGAGCAGGAGCAGATTCACGGGGTTCCTCTTGGTTCTCTTGGGTCAGGTCGTGCGTCGTGCGGGTGGAGCGGGGTCCGGCCGCCGGTCAGGTGGAGCGTGGCCCGACTGCCGGTCAGGTGGTCCGGCGGGAGCGGGGTTTGGGGCGCTGCGGTGGATGGGTGAGGCGCCTCTCCAGCATGTCGGCCGCCTTGCGCAGCGCGTCGAGCCGGTTCTCCGGCGCCCCCTCGAACCGTTCCTTCGCGCCGCCCAGGCTGAGGCTTCCGTACGGTTCGCGTCCGAGGAAGACCGGTACGGCAACGGTCGCGATGCCGGCGTCGTACTCACCGACCGTCCAGGCGTAGCCCTGGGCGCGCACCTTCAGCAGCTCCGCCTCCAGCAGATCCGGATCGGTCACCGTCCGGTCCGTGAACCGGGCCATCGGGCGCCCCCGGAAGAGCCGGTGGCGCTGCTCGTCCGGCAGGTAGGCGTAGTACGACTTGCTGGTCGCCCCGGCGTGCGCCGGATACAGCTCACCGACCAGCGGGTAGTAGCGCAGCGGCCCCGTCTCGCCCTCCTCCGCGGCTACGCACCGCATGTGGAAGCTGTCCGGCAGGCAGAACAGCACGGTGTCGCCGGTCACCCGGCGCAGCTCCTCCAGGACGGGTCCGGCGAGCAGCTCCAGCGATCCTGAGCGCTCCCAGAGCCTGCCCAGGCGCAGCACGGCGGGGCCGATGCGGTAGCGGCGGGTGGCCGGGTCGGAGACCAGGAAGCCCCGGCCCGCGAGGGTGGCGAGCAGCCGCTGGGCCACCGAGGTGTCCCAGCCGAACTCCTCGGCGACCTCGGTGACGCCCCAGTCGGGTCTGGTCCGCTCGAACGCGAGCAGCACCAGGAGCGCCCGGTCGACGGTTTGCAGGGCCCCGGCCGGGGTCCGCCGGTCCAGATCGTAGTCCGCCATGTGATCTCACCATTCAGACCTGAGTTGCAGATAACGGGAAATGGTTGCGCTCAACGCTATCCGATCCCGAATCTGCTCTCAGCACCCCGTCCGGCGTCCCACTCCCTGCCGGGCGCCGGACGGGTGTGATGGATGCGCGAGAAAGGCCCCCCATGTTGAAGTACGTACTGGACATCGTCGACCTCCTCGACGACCCGCAGGCCAATGGGAAGACGGTCGTCGAGTACCTCGACTCCGTGGCTGGGGCCGAGGGCTCGTCCGCCGAGGTCACCACGGTCGCCGGCGAGCGCGGCTCGACGGACTTCGTGATGGTCCGCATCCCCGGCTCCCGGGGACGCACCGCCGGCGGCACCGCCCGCACCCTCGGTGTGGTCGGCCGGCTCGGCGGCATCGGCGCCCGGCCCGAGATGATCGGACTGGTCTCCGACGCCGACGGAGCCGTCTCCGCCGTCGCCACCGCCGCGAAGCTGCTCGACATGCGCCGCCGCGGCGATGTGCTGCCCGGCGATGTGATCGTCGCCACCCACATCTGCCCGGACGCGCCGACCGAGCCGCACGACCCGGTGCCGTTCATGGGCTCGCCCGTGGACATCGCCACCATGAACCGCCACGAGGTGACCGACGCCATGGAGGCCGTGCTCTCCATCGACACCACCAAGGGCAACCGCATCATCAACCACAAGGGCCTCGCCCTGTCGCCCACCGTCAAGGAGGGCTGGGTGCTCCGCGTCAGCGAGCAGCTCGGTGAGCTGCTGGCCGTGGTGACCGGTGAGCCCTTGGTCACATACCCCGTGACGACTCAGGACATTACGCCGTACGGTAACGGTGCACATCACATCAATTCGATCCTCCAGCCCGCCACCGCCACGGCCGCTCCCGTGGTCGGTCTCGCGGTCACCTCGGCCGCCGCGGTGCCGGGCTGCCAGACGGGTGCGAGTCACGAGAGCGACATCGCCTCCGCCGCCCGCTACGCCGTGGAGGTCGCCAAGGCCTACGGCGCGGGCCACCTGGACTTCCACGACGCGGTGGAGTTCGACAACCTCGTCAACCGCTACGGGTCGCTGTCCCACCTGCAGACCCTCGGCCGCACACCCCAGGAGTCCTGATGGCTGCTGTCCCTCCGGCCGACGCCGCGGTCAACGAGACCAAGAGCATCGGCAGCGACGACTACTCGCTCTCGCGCGTCCCGCGTGACAAGCGGTTCGGTTTCTGGTCGATGCTGCTCCAGTGGCTGGCCCAGTCCGGCTCGATCTCGCAGTTCACGCTGGGCGCCACCATCGGCGTCGGCATGACCTTCGGCAACGCCTTCCTCGCCTTCACGCTCGGCGCGGTGATCCTGGAGATCGTGATCTTCGCGATCGGCCTGGCCGGTATGCGCGAGGGCCTCGCGACCCCGATGCTGACCCGCTGGGTGGGCTTCGGCCGCAACGGCTCCGCGCTGGTCAGCTTCGTCATCGCGGTCAGCCTGGTCGGCTGGTTCGGCGTCCAGAACACGATCTTCGGCGACAGCGTCTCCGCGCTGGTCGGCGGACCGTCCTGGATGTGGTGCGTGCTGGCGGGCATCGCCATCACCGCCCTGGTGATCTTCGGCTTCAAGTACATGGCCAACTTCGCGAAGATCGTCACGCCGCTGTTCTTCGCGATGGTCGCCTTCTCCGTCATCCGGACCCTGAACGACCACTCGTTCAGCGACCTGATCCACTCGCCGCCGCCCGGCGACACGATCCCCCTCGCCGTCGCCGCCACCGCCATCGCGGGCGGCTACATGACCGGCGCGATCGTCTCCCCCGAGATGACCCGCTACAACCGCAAGGGCTCGCACGTCTTCCTGCAGAGCGCCTCCTCGATGATCCTCTCCGAGTACATCGTCGGACTGACCGGTGTGCTGCTGGGCCACCTGGTGAAGAGCAACGAGGTCTCGCACATCGTGCTCTCCACCTCCGGCGCCTTCGGTGTGGTCGTGGTCCTGATGTCCACCGCCAAGATCAACGACTGGAACCTGTACGGCTCCTCGCTCGGCGTCGTCAACTTCTTCCAGGTCGTCTTCGGCAAGCGCGTCCACCGCGGCGCGGTCACGATCGCCCTCGGCATCGCCGGCACGCTCCTGTCCGCGGTCGGGATCATGACCCACTTCACCGAGTTCCTCACGATCCTCGGCGTCGCGATCCCGCCGATCGGCGGCATCATCGTGGCCGAGTACTGGGTCGTGAAGAAGATGCGCAAGCCGCTGGACGACACCCGGGAATCCCAGACCCTGCCGAAGACCTCGCCGACCTGGGTGCCGATGTCCATCGTCATCTGGATCGCGGCCTTCTGCGTCGGCAAGTTCTACGACGGCGGCATACCGGCCCTGAACTCGCTGGCCACCGCCTTCGTCCTGTACTGCGTGCTCGGCCTGCTGGGCTGGGTGAAGCCGTACGGCACCTCCACCCTGGACGACGAGGGCGGCTCGGACGACACCGCCCCCGACGCCCGCACCAGCACCCCCGTGGGAGCAGCATGAGCACCACCGAACCCACCGCACCCCTGATCCCCGCCTCGGACGAGGCCCAGGCCGAGGTCGTCGACCTCTGCGCCGAGCTGATCAGGTTCGACACCTCCAACCCCACCAGCAACGAGCGCGCGAGCGCGGACTGGGTGGTGGGCCGCCTCGCGGAGGTGGGCATCGACTCGGAGCTCATCGAGTCCGCGCCGGGCCGGGCCAGCGTCATCGCCCGGATCGCCGGCCGCGACCCGGAGCGCGGCGCGCTGATGGTCCACGGTCACCTGGACGTGGTCCCCGCCGACGCCTCCGAGTGGCAGGTGCCGCCGTTCTCCGGCGAGATCCGGGACGGCTACCTGTGGGGCCGGGGCGCGATCGACATGAAGGACACGGTGGCCGTCATGCTGGCCACCGCCCGGCACTTCGCCCGTACCGGCACCAAGCCCGCCCGCGATCTGGTCCTGGCCTTCCTCGCGGACGAGGAGGCGGGCGGCAAGTTCGGCGCCCACTGGCTGGTCGAGCACCGCCCGGAGCTGTTCGCCGGGGTCACGGAGGCGATCGGCGAGGGCGGCGGGTTCTCCTTCGCCATCGACGACACCCGGCGCCTCTACCCGATCGAGAACGCCCAGCGCGGCATGGCCTGGATGGAGCTCACCGCCACCGGCCGGGCCGGCCACGGCTCCTCGCCCAACGACGAGAACGCGGTCACCGACCTCGCGGAGTCGCTGACCCGGATCGGCCGCGAGACCTTCCCGATCCGGCTGATCGAACCCGTCCGCGCGCTGCTCGAAGAGGCCGCCCGGCTCTACGGTGTCGAGTTCGACGAGAACGACATCGAGGGCAGCCTCGCGAAGCTCGGCCCGGTCTCCGACTTCATGCAGGTGGTGCTCCGCAACTCCGCGAACCCCACCATGTTCAACGCCGGTTACCAGACCAACGTGATCCCCGGAAAGGCCACCGCCCGCGTCGACGGCCGCTTCCTTCCCGGCCACGAGCAGGAGC
This sequence comes from Streptomyces sp. NBC_00341, assembly GCF_041435055.1. Classification (NCBI taxonomy): domain Bacteria; kingdom Bacillati; phylum Actinomycetota; class Actinomycetes; order Kitasatosporales; family Streptomycetaceae; genus Streptomyces; species Streptomyces sp. NBC_00341. The sequence continues at coordinate 2,435,073 of NZ_CP108002.1, forward strand.
TGATCGACACCATCGACAGGCTGCTGCTCCCCTCGGTGAGCCGCGAGTGGGTCAACCACGACATCGCGATGGAGACCACCTTCGACGGCCCGCTCGTCGACGCCATGTGCGACGCGGTGCGCGCCGAGGACCCGGACGGCCACCCGGTGCCGTACTGCAACCCCGGCGGCACGGACGCCAAGGCCTTCACCCACCTGGGCATCCGCTGCTTCGGCTTCAAGGGCCTGAAGCTCCCGCACGACCTGGACTACGGCCGCCTCTTCCACGGCGTGGACGAGCGCGTCCCGCTGGAGGGACTGCGCTTCGGCGTCCGCGTCATGACCCGACTCTGGCAGAGCTGCTGACCGCTGCGTCACGGCTCCGCCAGGGGCCCGCCCCGACCCGGGCTCACCCCACCCGTACGCCCCCGCAGAGCTCTTCTGCGGGGGCGTACGGCGTCCCACGGGGGCGCACCACGGACATTCACGGGCACTTCACCAAAAGGCCAGCCGGCTCTCCCCCCGGGCTGGTTCACGCTGCCTAACGTCGACGGTACAGACCGGTTACCGGTCCGTTATCACGACATCGCGCAGAGAAGGAACCCCCGTGAGACTCACCCCGCTCGTGATCGCCGCCTCCTGCCTGGCGCTCGCCGCCCCGGCCGCCGCGCAGGCCCGGCCGCAGCCCGCCGGCCCGCCCGCCGCACCCGGTGTCAGCGTCCCCGGTGGACGGTACGACCACACGGTGTCGCTGAACTTCCGCGCCGGGCACGGCGACACCGTCCGCTACACGCTGGACGGTTCGACCCCGACCCGGGAGAGCCGCGCCTACTCCCCCGGCCGGCCGCTGCGGATCACCGAGGACACCAACGTCACGGCCGTCGCCTTCCGGGGCGGGCGGGCCAGTGTGCCCGTCGCGTACGGCTATCTGATCAAGACGAGGGAGAAGCCGCTCGCCCGCTTCGTCGTCATGTCGGACGTCCATGTCGGGGACCACAAGAACAACGACAAGAAGTACGAGAGCTTCTTCGACACCATCGGCTCGGTCTTCCCGCACCCGGACGCGATCCTGTCGAACGGCGACATGATCAACGACAACGGCGACGGCAAGGGCCCCGACCACCGCATCGTCTCCGACATCTTCCAGGCGAACCTGAAGCGCAAGGGCATGACCGGCACCCAGGTGCTCATGTCCAACGGCAACCACGACGACAGCCTCGCCGCGATCCGGGCCGGCTACCCGAAGGCCTGGTTCCCCGACTCCGGCGGCGGCTACTACGAGTCGGACGTCAAGGGCGTCCACCTGCTCACGGTCAACACCGAGACGTACGACCGCGACAGCGCGCAGCGCGCCTGGCTGAAGAGCCGGCTTGCCGCGCTCACCACCGCCCCGGGAGCCTCCCGCAAGCCGGTCCTGGTCCAGGGCCACCGGCCGACGACGGGCACCACGATGGACGGCCAGCAGGCCACCAACCCGGGGCTGGCGGCGGACCTCGGCGCCTTCCCGCAGGCGATCCTCTTCTCCGGCCACTCGCACCTGAACAACAACGACGACCGGTCCATGTACCAGGGCGACTTCACCTCCGTCAACGACGGTTCGATGTCGTACGTGGAGGTCGACCACGGCTATCAGATGGTCACGGAGAACGGTCTCGCGGACCGCTTCGAGGCGCCCACCGCGCAGGCGCTGTTCGTCGAGGTCTACAAGGACCGCACCGAGATCGACCGGATCAACATGGCCGCCGACAAGCACGACATCTACACCGGCGGCCAGTGGTCGGCGAGCTGGCAGCCGCCGTACGCGAGCGCCGGCACGCTGAGCGGTCCCGGCTGGACGGTACGGCTGAAGGGCAACACGAACCAGCAGATCAAGGACAACTTCCGCTACACCTCGGACCGGCGCAACACGGTGGCCCCGAAGTTCACCCCCCGTAAGCCGCTGACGGCGGTGCGCGGCGCCGGGGGCGGTACGGCGCTGCGGGTCGCGCAGGCCGGGGACGACCAGATGGTCCACCACTACACGGTCGACATCACGGACACGACGACCGGCACGAAGGCCGTCTCGTCCAAGGTGCTGTCCGACTTCTACTTCATGCCGCGCCCCAACGCCCTGGACATCCCGGTCACGGGCGCGGTGGCCGGCCACCGCTACCGCGCGGAGGTCGTCGCCGTCGACGCGTACGGGAACGCCTCCCGGCCCGTCTCACTGGCCTTCAAGGGCTGAGCCGACGGCCGCGGGGGCGCCGCACGCCCCCGCGGCCGGACGGACCCCCGCGCGCACCCGGGGCGCGGGCGTACGGCACGATGGGGCGCCGTTGACATGCCCCGTCCCCGTATCCCGCCCCAACTGGAGGAACCCCGTGGCCGCCGAGCCCAAGCCGGAGATTCTCGCCGCGTTCCAGGCCGCCAAGGGCTTCATGCCGGTGGTGGAGGGGCTGGCCCTGTACGCGGCCGCCGCGGAGGCCGCCGCGCTCGGGCTGCCGCTGCTGGAGGTGGGCACGTACTGCGGGCGCTCCACCATCCTGCTCGCGGACGCCGCCCGCGCCGCGGGGTCCACGGCCCTCACCGTCGACCACCACCGGGGCAGCGAGGAGCAGCAGCCCGGCTGGGAGTACCACGATCCGACCGTGGTGGACCCGGAGGTCGGCCGGATGGACACGCTGCCCACCTTCCGCCGGACGCTGCACGCGGCAGGTCTGGAGGAGCACGTGGTGGCGCTGGTGGGCCGCTCCCCGCAGGTCGCGGCCGTCTGGGGCGGCCCGCTCGGCCTGGTCTTCATCGACGGCGGCCACACCGACGAGCACGCGAACGGCGACTACGAGGGCTGGGCCCCGCATGTGGCCGAGGGCGGGCTGCTGGTGATCCACGACGTGTTCCCGGACCCGGCGCACGGCGGGCAGGCCCCGTACCGGATCTATCTGCGGGCGCTGGCCTCCGGGGCGTTCACCGAGATCTCGGTCACCGACTCGCTGCGGGTCCTGCGGCGCACCGGGCCCGGGATCTGACGACCGGCCCCGGCGCCTGCCCTGGGGCCGGTCCTGGGGCCGGTCCTGAGGCCGGTCCCGAGGCCTCCGGACGCCTCACCGGCCGCCGGATAGCATCGCCGGGTGCGTGACGACAAGAGCGTTCCCCCCACCCCGCGCCGCCCGGCCCTGTTCGCCGCCGCGACGCTGACCGCGCTGTGTCTGGGCGCCACCGGCTGCGGCGGCGGTGACATCGCGCAGGCCAGGCCCGGCCCGGCGGCCTCGTCGCCGTCCTCCGGCACGGCCTCCTCACCGGCCCCGGCCTCCCCCTCGCCGGTGCGCAGCAGCCCGAAGGCCCCCGCCGAGCGCAAGCCCGCCCCCTCCGCGTCCGCGCCGGACGCCCCGACCGGGCCGCTGTCGGGGAAGACGGTCGTGATCGACCCCGGGCACAACCCGCGCAACCACCTGCACACCGCCGAGATCGGCCGTCAGGTGGACATCGGCACCACGCACAAGGAGTGCGACACCACCGGCACCTCCACCAACGCCGGTTACGCGGAAGCCGAGTTCACCCTCGACGTGGCGCACCGGATGCGCACCCTGCTGAAGGCGCAGGGCGCGAAGGTGGTGCTGACGTACGACAACGACCGGCCCTTCGGCCCGTGCGTGGACGAACGGGCGCGGATCGGCAACAAGGCCGGGGCCGACGCGGTCGTCTCGGTCCACGCGGACGGATCGGCGGCCGGCAACCGGGGGTTCCATGTGATCCTTCCCGCGTCGGTGCGCGGCGGCGGCGCGGATACCTCGAAGATCGTCGGTCCGTCGCGCGATCTCGGTACGCGTATCGCCGGACTCTTCGTCCGGGCTACCGGAAGTGCGCCTTCCAATTACATCGGCGGCAATACCGGACTGGACACCCGCAAGGACCTGGGCGGGCTCAATTTGTCTACCGTGCCCAAAGTCTTCATCGAATGCGGCAATATGCGTGATGCGAAGGACGCGGCCCTGCTCACCAGTGCGAGTTGGCGCCAGAAGGCGGCCCAGGGCATCTCCGACGGCATCAGCAGCTACCTCAACGGGTAGTAAGAGGTGGTTCTGCGATGAATTCGGGACGTTGCCCGCCCAACGTCCGGACGGGGGGCACAACCCGACCGGGCAGACGATAGATTCATCCGTACGATGGGGAGCCGCCCCCGAGCTTCGCGCCGTGTCCGCCGCACCGGTGGCAGCGACGACCGCCCCGAAAAAGACGACCGACTAAGGACCTTCACGTGAATATCCGCTCCCTCACTCGAGGCGATGGCGTGGTGATCGGAGCAGCGGTCGTGCTGTTCATCGCCTCTTTCCTCGACTACTACTCCTATGGGGACTCCAGCATCGACGCGCCGAATGCCTGGGATTCGCTGGGCATCGCGATCGGTGTCTACCTGGTCGGGGTGGTCGGCGCGGCGCTGATCGTGCTCTCCCGCTCGCAGCCCCAGCCGCGCAAGGTTCTCGGACTGGACCTGGCCGCGTTCGGCGTGGCCGCCACGGTCATCACCGCGTGGCACCTCCTGTGGACGATCCTCGACCTCGGCTCGATCGAAGCCGGCGCCGGTCTGATCCTCGGCATGATCGCCTCTCTGGTGCTGGCGGGTGCCGCGGTCGCGTCCCCGATGGTTCCGGCGCTCAAGGCCCCGCTCGCGGGCGCCCCGAAGCCGCAGGCCGTGCACCCGCCGTACGGCGGTCACCCGCAGCCCGGCCAGGGTTACGGCTACCCGGGCGCGCAGCAGCAGCCGTCCTTCGGCGGTCAGCAGCCGGGCCAGCCGCAGCCGTACGGCGCCCCGCAGCCCGGCCAGCCCGGTCAGCCCGGTCAGCCCGAGCCGCAGCAGGCGGCCGCGCCGGCCCAGCAGGCCCCGGCGGCCGACGCCGCACCGGCCGGTGACTTCACCCCGTTCTGGTTCGCGGTTCCGGTGGCCCGTCCGCTGTACGGCGAGGACGGTTCGCCGGCCCCGATCGCCGAACTGGCTCCGGGCACCTGGTACCTCGCGGTCGATCAGCGCGGTCCCGCCCTCATCGCACAGACCCAGGACGGCCGTCGCGGCGTGCTCCAGGACACCACGGGCATCCAGCGCGGCTGACACCCGGCGCACGGCACCACCGACAGCGGCCCCCCGCCCCTTCCGGGCAGGGGGCCGCTGTCGTACCCTCCGGCTACATCTGATGCATCGTCAGAATGCCAGGGACACTGGGAGGCAGCGAAATGCGGCTCGGACTCGCTCTCGGATACTGGGGCCGCGGCCCGGACCCGGCCCATCTGGACCTCGCCCGCGAGGCCGAGGATCTCGGTTACACCTCGGTGTGGACGTCGGAGGCCTGGGGCTCCGACGCCTTCACCCCGCTGACCTGGATCGCCGCCCACACCTCCCGCATCCGGCTGGGCACCGCCATCGCGCAGATGGCGGCCCGCACCCCGACCGCGACCGCCATGCACGCGCTGACCCTCGACCACCTCTCCGGCGGCCGGATGATGCTCGGCCTCGGGCTCTCCGGACCGCAGGTCGTCGAGGGCTGGTACGGCCGGCCGTTCCCCCGCAGCCCGCTGACCGCGACCCGCGAGTACGTCGACGTGGTGCGCCAGGTGCTCGCCAGGGAGGCGCCGGTCGAACTGGACGGCCGGTTCCACTCCCACCCGTACAACGGACCGGACGCCACCGGGCTCGGCAAACCGCTGAAGCCGATCACCCATCCGCTGCGGGCGGACCTTCCGGTGCTGCTCGGCGCGGAGGGGCCGAAGAACATCGCGCAGACCACCAGGATCGCGGACGGCTGGCTGCCGTTGTACTGGTCGCCGCTGCGCCCCGATGTGTACGAGACCTCGCTGACCGGCCTGCGCGACGGGTTCATGATCGCGCCGCTGGCCCGTGCGCACGTCTGTGACGACGTCGCGGAGGGGCTGCTGCCGGTGAAGGCGATGCTCGGCTTCTACATCGGCGGCATGGGCGCCGCCGCCCGCAACTTCCACGCGGACCTGATGGCGCGGATGGGCTACGCCGAAGAGGCCCGGCGGATTCAGCGGCTCTTCCTGGAGGGCCGCAAACAGGAGGCCGTGCTGGCCGTCCCGGACGCGTTCGCGGACGAGATCTCGCTGGTCGGCCCGCGCGAACGGATCGCGGAACGGCTGGAGTTGTGGCGCAAGGGGCCGGTCACCGACCTACTGGTGACCGCGCCGGACCCGCACACCCTGCGGGTTCTGGCGGAGCTCAACCAGTGAGCGCCGCTACCGCTTCACGGCCACGAATCCCCACTGGTCGACCGGCTCACCGACAAGGGGCTCCTCCGGGCGCCACAGGCTGATCGAGCCGAAGCCGGGCTCCACCAGATCGAGTCCGTCCGCGAAGGTCGCCATGATCTCCTTGGGGCGCGAGATGTACGGCATGGCGCCGCCAGTGGCGTACTCCTCGGATGCGGCCTCGGTCTCCGGAGTTCCGATGGTGTCGCACAGCATCAGACAGCTGCCGGCGGGCAGCTCGTCCAGGTAGCTGCGGAGCAGCGCCGCCGCCTCGCCCGAGTCCGCGACGTGCCCCAGCGTCGAGAGCAGCATCACGGCCACCGGCTTGTCGAGGTCGAGTGTCCGGGCGGCCTCGCGCAGCACCGTCTTCGCGTCGGTCAGGTCCGCGTGCACATAGTCCGTCGCCCCTTCGGGCCGGCTGGTCAGCAGGGCACGGGCGTGCGCCAGGACGATCGGGTCGTTGTCCACGTACACGATGCGTGCCGTCGGCTCGGCGTCCTGGGCGATCTCGTGCGTCGCGTTCGCCGTCGGCAGACCGGTGCCGAGATCGAGGAACTGCCGTATCCCCGCCTCCCCCGCCAGATAGCGCACCGCACGCGCCTGGAACGCCCGGGAGGCGCGCGCTATGTCGATGATCTGCGGGTACAGCTCCTCCATCGTCGCGCCGAGCCGGCGGTCCGCATCGTAGTTGTCCTTGCCGCCCAGCCAGTAGTTCCACACCCGCGCCGAATGCGGCGTGCCCGTGTCGATTCCGTCCACCGGCGTCCGGATGCCCTGCTCGTCAGTCATCGGCCCTCTTCACATCACACATCGGCTGCGCGGACGGTCCCCGTACCGCGCATGCCCATGCTTCCTCACCGGCAACGTCCGCACCAGCCCGGTAAGGAAGCAACTCCCGTACGTGGCACCGGAGTCCGAGGACCGTCCATGGCGGGGCGGAGCCCCGCCCCCTCCGGTCGCGGCCTCAGGAATCCGCCCGCGCACCGGCCGGGGCCCGGCCCTCGCGGGTCCAGTCGAGGAGTTCGTCCGCCGTCCACGTCGTGACGACGCGCTCCGCCGGGACGCCGCACTCCTCCGCGCGGGCGCAGCCGTAGGCCTGCCAGTCCAGCTGTCCGGGTGCGTGCGCGTCGGTGTCGATGGCGAACAGGGTCCCCGCGTCCACGGCTTGGCGCAGCAGCCGCCGGGGCGGGTCGAGCCGCTCGGGTCTGCAGTTGATCTCCACCGCCGTGCCCGCCTCCGCGCAGGCGGCGAAGACCTCGTCCGCGTCGAACCGCGACTCCGGGCGGCCCCGGCCGGTGACCAGGCGCCCGGTGCAGTGGCCGAGGACGTTGGCCCGGGGATGGCGGACGGCGGCGAGCAGCCGCCGGGTCATCGGTCCGGGGTCCATCCGCAGTTTGGAGTGGACGGAGACGACCACCAGGTCCAGCCGGTCCAGCAGCTCGTCCTCCTGGTCGAGGGTGCCGTCGAGGTTGATATCGCACTCGATGCCGGTGAGCAGCCGGAACGGCGCCCAGCGCTCGTTGAGTTCGTCCACCACGTCGAGCTGTTCCCGCAGCCGTTCCGGCGAGAGCCCGTTGGCGACCGTCAGCCGGGGCGAGTGGTCGGTGAGCACCGCCCAGTCGTGGCCGAGCTCCGCCGCCCTACGGCCCATCTCCTCGATCGGGCTGCCGCCGTCCGACCAGTCGGAGTGCAGATGGCAGTCGCCGCGCAGCAGCGCGAGCAGCCGCTCGCCGCCCTCCGCGAGCGGTCCGTGCTCCTGGGCCTCGGTCTCCAGCCCCTCCAGGTAGCCGGGCAGCTCTCCGGCCACCGCCTCCCGGATGACCTGCGCGGTCCTGGGGCCGATGCCCTTGACCCGCTCCAGCGAGCCGTTCGTCACCCGCTGGACGGCCTCCCCCTCGGCCATGGCGGCGACGGTGCGGGCGGCCGTGCGGAAGGCCTGTACGCGGTAGGTGCCGGCCCCGCCGCGTTCCAGCAGGAAGGCGATCCGCTCCAGAGCCCTGACCGGGTCCATCGAAACCTCCTCGCCGGACGGGGACGGGCTGCCGTTCCAGCTTGGCGCAGCGGCGCCCGGCCCGCACACCGGCCGGGCCGGGTGCGTGAGCCCGTCAGCCGAAGGACGACCGCGCCAGCCAGAAGTCCAGCAGCTCCGCGTCGCCCAGGACCTCGACCCGGTCGCTGTCCGGGGCCAGCCGGCGGTTGAAGACCAGCATCACGTCGGTGAGCGGCCCCCGCAGGGCCACGGTCGCCTTCTCGTGCGCGCGGCGCCAGGTGAAGCCGTCCTCGCCGAACTCGATGAGCCATTCGGCACCGGGGGCGTCGGTGGCGTGCAGATGGATGGAGCGCCCGCCACCGCGCAGCTCCGCCGCCTGCGGGTCGTATCCGGAGCTCGCGGCGAAGGCGACGATGTCCAGCCACTCGTCGATGGTGTCCGCCGCCAGGTCCGGGGCCATCGCGTAGGGCACCTTCGCGGTCAGGGCCGCGTCCGCCTGGTGGACGACGGTCTCGATCGCCATGCGCCGGGCCCAGAATCCGGCGCTGTGCTCCCAGGACCAGGACCAGACCGGCAGCTCCGGCCCCGCCTCCCGCAGTACTCCGGCGGTCCGCGCCGCCCCCTCGGCCAGCCAGGCGTCCAGCACCGCGGGGTCGTCGCCGTCCGGCGTGAAGTGCGGCACCCGCTCCTCCGGGACCTCCTCCGTGGCCCGGGTGCGCACGATCTCACCGGCCCAGCGCTGGGCGCCGCCGACGTGGACGGCGAGATCGCGCAGCGTCCATTCGGGACAGGTCGGTACCCTCGCGTCGAGGTCGCCGTCGGCCACCGCGTACCTCAACGCGTCGGTTCTCAGAACGATTTCGTCGCAGTAGCGCTCATGCGTGAGAGGGGTCATGCCCGCAGCCTAAGGGCTGCCGCGGCACCGGACCCAGCAGTTATCCGCCGAGCTGCGAGGTGGACGGGACCTTGTCCTTCACCTCGGCGCCCGCGCTCTTCCCGGCGTCCTTGACGGAGCTGATGACGCTCTCGAAGGCGCCGATGTCGCCCGCTCCCGCCTCGCCCTTGCGGAGCTTGGTGGCCAGGCCCTTGAGCGAGGCGATCCCCGCGGTCAGCGGTGCGACGGCCTTCGAGAGGAGCGGGTCGCCCTTGGCGTTCTCGGTGGCGGCCTTGAGCCGGTTGTAGGCGAAGCCGCCCGCGAGCCCGGCCTTGACGAGCGCGAAGGTCCGCCCGTCGGTGCCCTTCTTGAACTTGCCGGCCCGGTACGGCTTGACGACCCACTGGTAGGTGGCGCCCGCGGCCAGCCCGGCGTTGGTGACGAACCGGGTCTTGGCGAACTTCTGCGCCTCGGCCGACGAGGTACCGGTGGGCGACGCCGAACTGCTGCTCGCCCCGCTGTCGTCGTCGCCGCCGCACGCGGTGGTTCCCGCCAGCACGGCGCAGGACAGCAGCAGCGCCAGGAACAGACGGCGGAGCGGTACGGTACGGGGCACGGCGGGCCTCCCTGGCCGGGCACATCACAGCAGGGTGCCGGGACCCGGCACCCTCCCCGCAAGGCTGGCTCCGGCCGGCGCGCCCCGCCACCGGGGAGCGCCGTCCGGGTTTCACTCCGCGGAAAGCGGCAATCCGCAGTCCATGTCGTACTCAAGAGGCAACGGAAGCAGCACCGCAGCACGTGTCATAGCCGTAGTGGCCGACATCATGGCGTTCATCATCATCCTGTGGATCCTGATGTACCTGCTCGACGCCAACCCGGACAACGGCCTGGTCGAGTTCGTTCGGCACACCGCCCGCTGGCTCGCCGGCTGGTCGTACGACCTGTTCACCTTCGACGAGGCCTGGGCCAGGGTCGTCGCCGGTTACGGCCTCGCAGCCGTCGTGTACCTGTTCATCGGGCACGCGGTCGCCGGCCGCATCCGCCGCTGACACCGGCGGTCCCCACAGACTTCCGGGCTGCGGCTGATCAGCCGCAGCAGTCCGGCTCCAGCCCCTTCGGCAGCCGCTCCCCGCTGAAGACCGCGGTGGTCGCCTCGTCCCCACCGAGCGCGGCCACCGCCAACAGCAGCGAACCGGCGGTCCAGGCCGTGCGCTCCTCCGGCCAGAAGGCCCGGTTGCCCTCGAAGACGTACCCCGTCCAGTACATCCCGTCCCCGGCCCGCAGGTGCTGGATGGACTGGAGGATCTCCAGAGCCCGGTCGGACTCGCCCATCACCCAGAGCGCCAGGGCCAGTTCGCAGCTCTCGCCTCCCGTCACCCAGGGGTTGGGCAGCACACAGCGCACGCCGAGGCCCGGGACGACGAAGCGGTCCCAGCCCTCCGCGATCCGCTTGGTGGCCGCCGGTCCTTCGAGCGCGCCGCCGAGGACCGGGTAGTACCAGTCCATCGAGTAGTGGCTCTTGTCCAGGAAGCGTTCCGGGTGGCTGCGGATCGCGTGGCCGAGTGCGCCGGTGGCCAGCTCCCAGTCGGGCTGCGGCTCCTCGCGGCGTTCCGCGATGGCGAGCGCGCAGCGCAGCGCCTGGTGGATGGAGGAGCAGCCGGTCAGCAGCGCGTCCGTCACCGGGGTGCCGTCGGCCTCCTGCTTCCAGCCGATCTGGCCGCCGGGCTGCTGGAGCTTCAGCACGAACTCGACGGCGGCGAAGACGGTCGGCCACATCCGGTCGACGAACGCGTCGTCGCCGGTGGCCAGGTAGTGGTGCCAGACGCCGACGGCCACGTACGCGCAGAAGTTGGTCTCCAGGCCGCGGTCGGTCGGCCGCTCCGGGTCGCCGTCGTGGTAGGCGGCGTACCAGGAGCCGTCGCTGTTCTGGTGGCGGGCCAGCCACTCGTACGCGCGTTCCGCGGCCTCGTGCTCGCCCGCGGCGTCCAGCGCCATGGCGGCCTCCGTGTGGTCCCAAGGGTCGAGGTGGTGCCCGCGGAACCAGGGCAGCGCGCCGTCCTCGCGCTGCACCGTGAGCAGCGCGGCGACGGTCTCGGTGGCCTGCCCGGCGGTGAGCACTCCGGGCAGCACGAGGTGTTCGGTCCGCTCGGGAAGTGTCACGCCTGTGCCCTGACGGCGTCGGTGGCCGCGGCGGCGGGCAGGTGCGGCTTGGTCGCGTAGGCGACGAAGCTCTTGCCGACGACCGGGTTGAGCAGCTGCTCGGCGACCCGGGTCGCCATCGGCTTCTTCATGATGTCCCAGACGAGCAGCTTGTGGTACGCCCGTACGGGCAGCGCCTTCTCGTTGTCGACGCCGAAGGCGCACTTCAGCCACCAGTAGGGCGAGTGCAGCGCGTGCGCGTGGTGGGTGCCGTACGGCTTGAGGCCGGCGCCGCGCATCCGGGCGAGGAGCTCCTCCGCCTTGTAGATGCGGATGTGGCCGCCCTCGACCTCGTGGTAGGCGTCGGAGAGCGTCCAGCAGATCTTCTCGGGGCCGTAGCGCGGCACCGTGACCGCGATCCGGCCGCCGGGCCTGAGCACCCGGACCATCTCGGCGAGCACGCCCTTGTCGTCGGGGATGTGCTCCATCACCTCGGAGATGATCACGACGTCGAAGGACTCGTCGGGGAACGGCAGGTTGAGCGCGTCGCCCTCCATCGCGGTGGCGGTGGCGCCGTCGGGGGCCTCACCGGCCTCCTTCATCGCGGCGAACCACTTCGCGACCTCGCGGATCTCCTCGCCGTTCTGGTCGAGAGCCACCACCTGGGCGCCGCGCCGGTAGCACTCGAAGGCGTGGCGTCCGGCGCCGCAGCCCAGGTCGAGCACTCGGTCACCTGCGGCGAGCGGGAAGCGGGTGAAATCCACGGTCAGCACGAATGCCTGCTTTCGCGGTCGGGGTTCGAAGGGGGCGGGACGCCGGGGCGTCCGGGGCGGTGCGGAGTCAGCGGCGGCCGTCGGGCCGGGTGGCGGCGCGGGCGGCGATGGCCTCCCGGTAGAGGGCGGCGGTACCGATCGCCGCCTGCTTCCAGGTGAACCGGGCGAGGACCCGGGCGCGGCCCGCCGCCCCGAGCCGCTCGCGCAGCGCGGGGTCCCGGAGCAGCCGGCCCAGCGCGTCGGCCAGCGCCCCGGCGTCGGCGGGCGGCACGGCCAGGCAGGTCTCGCCGTCCGGGCCCGCGACCTCGGGGATGGCTCCGCCGGTGGTCGCGACGAGCGGGGTGCCGGTGGCCATGGCCTCGGCGGCGGGCAGTGAGAAGCCCTCGTACAGCGAGGGGACGCAGGCGATCTGGGCGCCGCGCACCAGGTCGACGAGTTCGGCGTCGCTGATGCCCTTGACGAACTCGACGGCGTCCCCGAGCCCGTGTCGCTCGATGGCCCGCGCGACGGGCCCGTCCTCGGCCCGCCGTCCGACGACCACGAGGTGCGCCGCGGGGTTCTCGGTGCGGAGCTTGGCGAGCGCCTCGACCAGGTGGACGAGGCCCTTGAGCGGTACGTCGGCGCTGGAGGTGGTGACGATCCGGCCCTCGACCTCTTCGACGGCGGGGTCGGGTGACCACAGCTCCGTGTCGGCGCCGATGTGCACGACGTGGACGCGGCCGGGGTCCACCCCGAGGTGCTCGACGATCTCCTGCTTGGAGGAGCCGGAGACGGTGAGTACGGACGGCAGTCGGCGCGCGACCCGCTTCTGCATCCGGGTGAAGGCGTACCAGCGGCGTACGGAGGCGCGGCGGCGGCGGTTCGGCGCGGCGGCCAGGTCGAGCTGCCGGTCGACGGTGATGGGGTGGTGGATGGTGGTGACGAGGGGGGCGCCGAGCTCCGCGAGGAGCCCGTAGCCGAGCGTCTGGTTGTCGTGAATGACGTCGAACTCGCCGCGCCTGGCGGCGAGATGGCGTCTGACGCGCAGGCTGAAGGTGAGCGGCTCGGGGAATCCGCCGGTCCACATGGTGGCGACCTCCGCGGCGTCGATCCAGTCCCGGTACTCGCCGAGCTTCGGGGTGCGGAAGGGGTCCGGCTGCCGGTAGAGGTCCAGGCTCGGCAGCTCGGTGAGCGGGACGCCCTCGTCGAGCACCGGGTAGGGCTGGGCGCCGATGACCTCGACGCTGTGGCCGAGCCGGGCGAGTTCGCGGGCGAGGTGGCGTACGTAGACGCCCTGGCCGCCGCAGAAGGGGTTGCCCTTGTAGGTGAGGAGTGCGATGCGCAGCGGCCGGTCGCCTTCGGGGCCTGCTTCCGTGTCCGACGTACCGACGCCCGTACGGGGGCCCGACTCTATGGCCTCAGCGGTCACACTCGGCCCCCTTCTCACTGCGTGTTCGCCGGAGCGTAACCGCTCACGCTAATCTAGAACAAGTTATAGACCGGATCGTTCAACGAGCTACGAATCTACCGGCAGGTAGCGACGGTGCAACGGCCGGATCAGGTGATTCGCGCCACGGCAGACACCCTGGCATGCTGTGCGCCGCCGGACCGGCCCTCGCGTCCTCGCGGTCGCGGACAGAAGCCACGGGGATGGGACACATGACAGCGGAAGCCAGACCGGCATCGCCGCCCCTGACGGAACGCCAGGAGGCCCGCCGCCGCCGCATCCTGCACGCCAGTGCGCAGCTCGCCAGCAGGGGCGGTTTCGAGGCGGTCCAGATGCGCGAGGTGGCGGAGGCGGCCGGGGTCGCGCTCGGTACCCTGTACCGCTACTTCCCGTCCAAGGTCCACCTGCTGGTCGCCACCATGCAGGACCAGCTCCAGCACATGCACGGCACGCTGCGCAAACGCCCGCCGGCCGGGGCCGACGCGGCGGACCGGGTCGCCGACACCCTGATGCGGGCGTTCCGCGCACTCCAGCGGGAACCCCATCTGGCGGACGCCATGGTGCGCGCGCTGACCTTCGCGGACCGCAGCGTGAGCCCCGAGGTGGACACCGTCTCGCGCCTCACCACCGCGATCATCCTGGACTCGATGGGGCTTGAGCACCCGACGCCCGAGCAGCTCTCGGCCGTCCGGGTGATCGAGCACACCTGGCACTCGGCGCTGATCACCTGGCTGTCCGGCCGGGCGTCGATCGCGCAGGTGAAGATAGACATCGAGACGGTGTGCCGGCTGATCGACGTGACCTCACCGGACCCGCCCCGCTGAGCGGCCCGGCCTGTTCCATGCCGGGCCGTCGGGCCTGAGTACCGCCGGCCCGCGCGATTATGCTGAGGACATGGCTGAGTCGCTGCCCTCCGTGGCCGCCGGCCGGTGGCGGCCTGGTGTCGGTCCCGCTGTCCGCGCCGGGCGCCGCACGCTCGTGGAATCCCTGTACCTGCTCACCGCGCCGCTGAGCGCGGGCGCCGGTCTGCTGCTGGTGGCCGGCGGCCTGTGTGCCGGAACGGCCGGTTCGCTGGTGCCGAGCGGTTCGCCCGTCGCGGCCCGCGCCCTGGCGCTGGCCCGGTGGCCCGGTGATCTGGAGTGGTGGCGGATCGGCGCGGTGCGCGCCCGGACCGGCGGGGCGGGCGGCGCGGGCCGGCGGCCGAGGTCGAAGGGGACGGACGGCGCGGCAGACCCGGAGCTGTGGCTCGACGTGGCGCACGCGGTGCTGGTGCTCCCCGTCGTCCTGGTCACCTCGGTGGTGACGGCGCTGTGGTGGTTCGTGGGGCTCGCGACCGTCACGTACCCCCTGCGCAACGAGGTCGCGCCCGGCTCGCTGCGGCCGATGACCCTGTACGCGGGCAGCGACCGGTCCCATGTCGCGCTGAGCCTGGGCCTGACGTCACCGTCCGGGCGGATCGCGTTCGCCCTCTCTGTCGGCGTGCTGATGCTGTCGGCGCTGCCGCTGGTGACCCGGGTGTGCGTCGCCGTCCAGGCCGGGCTCGGGCAGGCGCTCCTGTCGAACATGTCGGCGCTGCACCGCAGGATCAGCGGACTGGAGCAGGAGCGCGACACCGCCCGCGCGCAGGCCGTCGCGGCGGTGACGGCGGAGACCGCCGCGCTGCGGCGGCTGGAGCGGGACATCCACGACGGGCCCCAGCAGCAGCTGGTCCGGCTGGCGATGGAACTGGGCCGCGCCCAGCACCACTTCGACCGCAGACCGGAACTGGTCAGGGCCGCACTCGCGGACGCGGTCCTGCGGACCCAGGAGGCCCTGGACGAACTGCGGGCGCTGTCACGGGGCATCGCCCCGCCGGTCCTCACCGACCGGGGGCTCAGGGAGGCGCTGCGCGCCCTGGCCGCGCGCAGCGTCGTGCCCGCCGAGCTGGACGCCGCTCCGCTGACCGGCCGGCTGGAGCCCGGTATCGAGACGGCCGCGTACTTCGTGGTCGCAGAGGCCCTGACGAACGTGGCCAAGCACAGCCGGGCCCGCCGGTGCACGGTCGGGCTGCGCCGCACCGGGGGCGTCCTGCGGGTCCGGGTGACGGACGACGGGGTGGGCGGCGCCGCGCCGGCCGAGGGACACGGGCTGCTGGGTCTGGCCGACCGGGCGCGGGCGGTCGGCGGCCGGCTGACGGTGGACAGTCCGGAGGGCGGCCCGACGACGGTCACGGCGGAGCTCCCGTGTCACTGATGTGGGACGGCGCGGCGCCGGGAGAACCGGTGGTCCCCGCGCCGCGGGAGCCGCTGCGGATCGTCGTCGCCGATGACGCGGTGCTCCTGCGCGAGGGGCTGGTGCGGCTGCTCTCGGAGGACGGTCACGAGGTGGTGGCGGCGGTCGGCGACGGGCCCGCCCTGGTCGAGGCGGTGCTCACGCACCGCCCGGACGTGTCGGTCGTCGATGTGCGGATGCCGCCGACGCATACGGACGAGGGGCTGCGGGCGGCGGCCACCGCCCGCAGCCGGCTGCCCGGCGCCCCCGTGCTGGTGCTCAGCCAGTACGTGGAGGTGTCCTACGCCGCCGATCTGCTCGCGGACGGGGCCGGCGCGGTCGGCTACCTGCTGAAGGACCGGGTCGCCAGGGTCGAGGAGTTCCTGGACGCCCTGGTCCGTGTCGCCGGTGGCGCGACGGTGCTCGACCCGCAGGTCGTCGCCCAGCTGCTGGCCCGGCAGCGACGGGACGACCCGCTGGAGAAGCTGACCGCGCGGGAACGGCAGTTGCTGGCGCTGATGGCCGAGGGCCATTCCAATACGGCCATCGCCCGGCGCCTGGCGCTCTCCGGCAGCGCGGTGGAGAAGCACATCGGCAATGTCTTCGCGAAGCTCGGCCTGCCGCCCGACGACACCCGGCACCGCCGGGTGCTCGCCGTCCTGGCCCACCTCAACGCCTGAGAGCTCCTGGCCCACCTCAACGCCTGAGGGCTCAACGCCGGAGGGCCTCCCCTCACCAGCCGCCTTCGAAGAAGGCCAGGAGCGCCGGGGCGGGGTCTGCGGTGGTGGCCGTGTTCGCCACGGCGATCACGGCGACGGCCGCCGCCATCAGGGCCCAGAGCAGCCCGGACGACCGGAGCACGCGCCTGGTCCGCCGGTCGGACGCCGCCGCCGCGGCGAACCTCCGCCACGACACCGCGCTGATCGCGGCGGCACAGAGCGCCACCGCCGTCGCGGCCACCGCGAGCACGGCGTGGTACCGCCCGAAGTCGCTGACCATCACCTCGACGGGAGGCGGGGTCCGCCCGCCGTCCGGGTAGGCGGCCAGTTGCCGCCTGATCTCCTCCAGCGTGCCGGCCGGCACCCCGTGGGGTGCGTGGAGCGGCAGCATCGACAGCAGCGAGGAGAAGGGCGCCACCGTCCCCTGGACGTTCGCCATCACCATCGCCAGCGAGAACAGCGCGAGCGCCGTGACGGCCGCCCCGGCGGACGCGAGAGCGGCCCGCCTCCCCACGGTGAGCCCTCCGGCCCGCAGGTAGGCCTTCCGGAGCAGCAGGCCGAGCGCGACGAGCACGGCCAGCAGGAGCGCGGCGACCACGGCCTTGACCAGGTGGTAGCGGGACCAGTAGTCGACGACGCCCCGCAGACCGGGCGGAAAGCCCCGCTCACCGGCCGCCCAGTAGTCGACGAACGAGGCGGAGAGTCGGTCTTCGAGCTCGCGCCGGCCGCCGTAGCCACCGCCCGACAGGCTCCCGGCCACCGGTCCGGGGGCGAGGACGAAGGCGGGGACGAGAG
Source organism: Streptomyces sp. NBC_00341 (assembly GCF_041435055.1). Lineage (NCBI taxonomy): Bacteria > Bacillati > Actinomycetota > Actinomycetes > Kitasatosporales > Streptomycetaceae > Streptomyces > Streptomyces sp. NBC_00341. Next base: position 2,452,251 of record NZ_CP108002.1, read on the forward strand.
CCGCGGCGAGAGCGGCGAGCACGGTGACCGCGCGGACGGGGACGTCCGCGGTGCGGGACGGACCGGGCGCAGTGGTGGTTGGTGTCGTTGTGGACATGCTGATGACTCTGTCGCGGTGCCCCCGCCCGGTCACTGCGGTCCGCCATCCACTCGGGGTGTGGCCTGCCACACCCCGAGGGCTCACCGAACGGCTCATTCCTCCGGCGGGAACACCACTTCCCCGGTCTCGGCCAGGGCGACCGTGATCGCCTCGACCGGGCATCCCTCGGCCGCGGCGAGCACCCGCTCGTTGGCGTCGGTCTCCGGGTCCACGGGATGCGACTGGCGGGCGGAGTCCAGCCGGAAGCCGTCCGGCGCGTGGTTGACGCACATCCCGGAGCCGATGCAGACGCCGCGGTCGACCTCGACGCTCCACCGGTCCCCCATCAGGACGCTCCCCCGTACCCGGCGGGCAGATGGATCATCTTGTGCTCGAAGTACTCCCCGTACCCCTCGGGCCCGAACTCCCTTCCCACGCCGGAGTTCTTGTAGCCGCCGAACGGTCCGAGCATGTCGAGGCTGAAGGTGTTCACGCTGTACGTGCCGGTCCTGACCCGCCGGGCGATGTCGATGCCGCGCTCGGTGTCGGCGGTCCAGACGCTGCCGCTGAGCCCGTACTCGGAGTCGTTGGCGATCTTCACCGCCTCGTCCTCTTCGCCGTACGGCAGCAGGCAGATGACCGGGCCGAAGATCTCCTCGCGGGCGATGCGCATGGAGTTGTCGACGTCCCCGAAGAGCGTCGGCTCGACGTACCAGCCGCGCTCCTGCGAGGCCGGACGCCCGCCGCCGGTGAGGATCTTGGCGCCTTCCTCCTGTCCGATCCGGATGTAGTCGAGGGAGCGCTGCTGCTGGCGACGGGCGACGAGGGGGCCGAGTTCGGTGGCCGGGTCGAGCGGGTCGCCGACCTTCAGCGCACCGGCGGCGGCGGCGAACGCCTCGGCCGTCTCCTCGTACCGGGAGCGCGGGACCAGGATCCGGGTCTGGGCCACGCAGGCCTGCCCGTTGATCATCCAGGCGAAGGGCACGATGCCCGCGACGGCGGTGTCGAGATCGGCGTCGGGGAGGATCACGGCGGCGGACTTCCCGCCCAGCTCCAGGGTGACGCGGGTGAGGTTGCGCGAGGCGACCTCCATGACGCGCCGTCCGGCGGCGACGGACCCGGTGAACGAGACCTTGTCGACGCCGGGGTGCCCGACCAGGTACTCGCTGACCTCGCGGTCGGCAGGCAGGATCGACAGCACGCCCTCGGGCAGCCCGGCCTCCGCGACGATCTCCGCCAGGATGTAGGCGTCCAGCGGCGATTCGGGCGACACCTTCAGGACGGCCGAGCACCCGGCCAGCAGCGCGGGCGCGAGTTTGGCGGCGGCGGTGAACTGCGGCACGTTCCACGGCACGACGGCCGCGACCACCCCGACCGGCTCGCGGCGCACCAGCAGCGGCCCGAGCGCCCCGTCCCGGCGCTCCTCGTACGGGAAGGTGCGGGCGACGGTGATCGCCGCGTCCCACACCATCATCGCGGCGAGGGCCTGCACCATGACGCTGGAGCTGTACGGGGTGCCGTTCTCCGAGCTGATGACCCGGGCGATCTCCTCGTACCGGACGGCGAACGCGTCCTTGATCCGGGTGACGACGGCGATCCGCTCGTCCAGTGTCATCCGGGGCCAGGGCCCCTCGTCGAACGCCCGGCGGGCGGCGGCGACGGCCCGGTCCACATCCCCCTCGGCGGCATGCGGCACCCGGCCGATGACCTGCTCGGTGTGCGGGGAGATGACCTCGATGACCTCCCGCCCGAGCGGATCGACCAACTCCCCGCCGATGAACAGTTTTCCGTGTTCGACAAGCTCGCTCATGGCTGCTGCCTCCCGCGACGCGGCATGTGACCCGACTCGTTGACCTGCTGGACCGGTCCTGCATCTGACTCTGTGTCAGAACTGATACCAGTTCCAGTTCCAGGAGTCCACGGCTGGGACAACTCCCGCAGCACGGGACGACGACGCAGACTGGCTCCCATGACCGCATCCCTCCACCACATCGTCATCGACGCACACGATCTGCCCGCCCTGGCCCGCTTCTGGGCCGCCGTCCTCAAATGGCGCGTCCTCTCCGAGCGGGAGCGGGAGGTGGTGATCGGACCGGACGTGAACGCCCCGGTGGGCATCTGCTTCATGCCCGCACCCGAGACGAAGACCGTGAAGAACCGCCTGCACCTGGACCTGACCACGGGCCCTGACGAGGGGGAGGCGGAGATCGGGCGAATCCTCGCGCTCGGCGCGCGCCGCGCGGACGTCGGGCAGACCGGCGAGGAGTCCTGGACCGTGCTCGCGGACCCCGAGGGCAACGAATTCTGCGTCGTGCGGCCGAAGTCCACCCTGACCGGGTAACCGGTGCGGACAGGTAGTCGACCGGGGCTACCACTGGAACAAGTTCTCGTTACAGTGGACGCGGCGCGCCGTGGCCGGGACCAGCACGCCGCCGAGACCGCGAAGAGATGGGGAGTCCATGACGCAGGTGATGAACCACGGTGGTGGCGTCCACAGCATCAAAGTCCCCATCCCCGACAACCCGTTGGGCCACACCCTGGTCCATGTCCTGGACACGGACCGGGGCCCGGTCCTGATCGACACCGGCTGGGACGACCCCGAGGCCTGGGACACCCTGACGGCCGGGCTCACGGCGGTGGGCGTGGACATCACCGACATCCACGGCGTGGTCATCACCCACCACCACCCCGACCACCACGGACTGTCCGGCCAGGTGCGCGAGGCGTCCGGGGCCTGGATCGCGATGCACGCCGCCGACACGGCGATCGTCCGCCGCACCCGGGAGTCGGAGCCGGGCACCTGGCTGTCGTACCTCGCGGCGAAGCTGGCGACGGTCGGCGCCCCGGAGGACCACATCGCGCCGCTGCTGGCCGCCCGCGAGAAGGGCGGCCGGATGCGCACCCTGCCCGGTCTGCGGGCCGCGCTGCCGGACCGCGAGATCGTGCCCGGCGAGCTCCTGGACCTGGCGGGCCGCGAGTTGCGCGCGATCTGGACCCCGGGCCACACGCCGGGCCATGTCTGCCTGCACCTGGAGGAGGACCACCCGGCCAATCTGCCCGGCCGCGGCCGCCTCTTCTCCGGCGACCACCTGCTCCCCGGCATCAGCCCGCACGTCGGCCTCTACGAGGACCCGGACAGCGCGACGGAGACCGACCCGCTCGGGGACTACCTCGCTTCCCTGGAACGGATCGGCCGCCTCGGAGTGGCCGAGGTGCTGCCCGCCCACCAGCACGCCTTCGCGGACGCGGCGGGCCGTGTCCGCGAACTCCTCGACCACCACGAGGAACGCCTCACCGGCCTCCTCGGACTCCTGGCGGAACCGCTCACGCCGTGGCAGCTGGCGGAGCGGATGGAGTGGAACCGCCCCTGGGAGCAGATCCCGTACGGATCGCGGAACATCGCCGTCTCGGAGGCCGAGGCACACGTGCGCCGACTGGTGAAGCTGGGGCGCGCGGAGGCGGTCGCGGGGAGCGGCCCGGTGACGTTCGTCGCGGTGTGACGGTGCGGAACGGGCTGATGAGGAAGAGCGCCTCCGGGCTACCCGGAGAGGACCGGCGCGGCCCCCTCCACGGGCCGCCCCGGCGGCGGCGCCCGGTCCAGGCTCCCGCAGTACCCGCCCGGTAGAGTGTGCGAGTCGTCATCACGCCCGTTCAGGGGGAAGCCGGTGCGAATCCGGCACTGACCCTTCCCCGAGCTCTCGACTTCGCTCGAGCAGGGGAGACCCCATCCCGTGACCGCCCCGTCGGCGGGGATCGGAATGCCCTGTCCGTGTCGTGACCGGCTCGTGCCATCGGGACCCCGGTGGCCGGCACCGTCGAGGTATACGGAGCCGGAGCCCGGTGCCTGTGTGCGCCCGGGACCGGTTCCCGCAGGAGAGGCCCCGCCCGCCATGACCGTACGCCGCAGCGCAGCCGCGCTCGCCGCCACCGCTGCCGTGCTCTGCGCGGCCGCAGCCGCAGCCCCGGCCGCGATCGCCGCGCCGTCCCCCTCTCCGTCCCCGTCCACGGCGCTGCCCTCGGGGCTGTACGGCACGGCGGACCCGACGTACGACGGGGTGTGGCGGCAGTCGCTGGCCTTCGTCTCGCAGCGGGCCGTGGGCGTCATGCCCGCCGCGAAGGCCGTGGACTGGCTGGTCGGGCAGCAGTGCGACAGCGGGGCGTTCGCCGCGTACCGCTCCGACCCCTCCGTGCCGTGCGACGCCAAGACCACCATCGACACCAACGCGACGGCGGCCGCAGTACAGGCGCTGCACGAGGTCGGCAAGCACGAGGAGCTCGTCGCCAACGGGCTCGACTGGCTGAAGTCCGTCCAGAACGAGGACGGCGGCTGGGGGTACACCGCCGGCAGCCCGAGCGACGCGAACTCCACCTCGATCGTGATCGGCGCCCTCGCCCGCGCCGGGGAGCGGCTCGGCGACATCACGACGCACGGCGGCAAGACCCCCTACGACGCCCTGCTCACCTTCGCCATCCCCTGCGGCGGCAAGGACGGCGGCGCCTTCGCCTACCAGCCCGACAAGGCCGGCAAGCTCGCCGCCAACGGCGACGCCACCGCCGCGGGCGTGCTCGGCTCGCTCGGCAAGGGGCTCGTCGTCGGGGACACCGCCGCGGCCAAGGCCCCCACCTGCAGGACCAGCAACCCGCTCAGGCCGGAGCGGGCCGCCCAGAACGGCGCCCACTACCTCGCCGGGGCCCTCGCGAAGACCGGGCACCTCGACCAGCCGCCGATGCCGGGGGCCGAGGACAGCGCCCCGCAGCCCGACTTCGGCAACACCGCCGACGCGGTCGTCGCCCTCTCCGCCTCCGGGCACAAGGACAAGGCCGCCGCCTCGGTGAACTGGCTGGCGAAGAACTCCGCCGGCTGGGCCGCGCAGAGCGGCCCCGCCGCCTACGCCCAGCTGGTCATGGCCGCCCACGCGACCGGCGCCGACGTGCACGACTTCGGCGGCGCCGACCTCGTCACCCAGCTGAACGCGACCGGGCCCGCGCCCGCCTCCGTGTCGAAGCCGAAGCCGGTCGCCACCGAGGAGGAGAAGAAGGACAGCGGCGACGGGGACGGGATCGGCGGTCTCTGGTGGTTCGTCGGGATCGGGCTCGCCGTCGGCGCCGGCGCCGGATTCCTGATCAGCGGCCGCCGCAAGAACCGGCAGCTGTGAGCGGGCGCGGACGGGCCACCGTACTGCTGGTGGTCCTGGGCGCCCTCCTGTCCGTGCTCGGCGCGGGGACGGCCCAGGCGGCCGGTTACCGCTACTGGTCCTTCTGGGAGGGCTCCGGCAGCGGGTGGGCGTACGCCACCCAGGGGCCGTCCCTGGTCCGGCCGGACGACGGCTCCGTGCAGGGCTTCCGGTTCGCCGTGAGCGCCGACTCCCAGGACGCGGCGAAACCGCGCCGCTCCCCCGACTTCGCGAAGATCTGCGCGGACACCCCCGCCGAGGACGGCAGCAAGCGGGTCGCGCTCGTCATCGACCCCGGCAACGCCGCCGACGCGCCGCAGGGCGAGACCCCGCCCCCGCCGCGTACCGCGTGCGCACGGGTCCCGAAGGACGCGAGCAGCGCGGAGGCGCTCGCCTCCGTGGCCAAGCCGCTGCGGTACGGGAGTGACGCGCTGCTCTGCGCGATCTCCGGCTACCCGGTCGCCGGGTGCGGTGAGCAGGTCTCGGGAACCACCGGTACCGAGAGCGGCCGGGCCACGGCGTCCGCGCCCACGTCTGCTTCCGCTTCCCCTTCCGGCAGCGGTGGCTCCGGCGGCGGCGGTCCGTCCGCCGGGGTGCTCTTCGGGGTCGGCGCCGTCCTTCTGCTCGGCATCGCCGCAGTCGCACAGGCCCGCCGCCGCCGCGGATGAACGGCTCGACGGACGGCCCCGGGAACGCTCCGGTGGCCGTCGCCCCGGTCCCGGTCTGGCGCGCCCCCGCCGCGACCCGGAGCAACGCGCTGCCCGCCGGGGCGTGGTGGCTGTGGGCGCTGGGGCTCGCCACCGCCGCGTCCCGGACGACCAACCCGCTGCTGCTCGGCCTGCTGGTGGGCGTGGCGGGGTACGTGGTGGCCGCGCGCCGCACGGACGCGCCGTGGGCCCGCTCGTACGGGGCGTTCATCAAGATCGGGCTGTTCGTCATCGGGGTGCGGCTGCTCTTCTCCGTCTTCCTCGGCTCCCCGATCCCGGGTACGCACGTGGTCTTCACGCTGCCGGAGGTGCCGCTGCCGGACTGGGCGAAGGGGGTGCGGATCGGTGGCCGGGTCACGGCCGAGCAGCTGCTGTTCGCGCTGTACGACGGGGCGAAGCTGGCCACCCTGCTGATCTGCGTCGGCGCGGCGAACTCGCTCGCCAACCCGGCCCGGCTGCTGAAGTCGCTGCCCGGTGCGCTGTACGAGGCCGGAGTGGCCGTCGTCGTCGCGATGACGTTCGCCCCGAACCTGGTCGCCGACGTGGTGCGGCTGCGCACCGCCCGGCGGCTGCGCGGCCGGCCGACCGGTGGCGTCGGGGCGGTGCTCCAGATCGGGCTGCCGGTCCTGGAGGGCGCGCTGGAGCGTTCGGTCGCGGTGGCGGCCTCGATGGACGCGCGCGGCTACGGGCGCACCGCCGAGGTACCGGCCGCCGTCCGGCACACCACGAACGCCCTCACCCTGGGCGGGCTGCTCGGGGTCTGCGCCGGTACCTACGGGCTGCTGGCCGCGCAGGGCGCGGTGTACGGGCTGCCGCTGCTGATCGCCGGGCTGGTCGCGGCGATGGCCGGGCTGCGCCTGGGCGGGAGGCGTTCGGTGCGGACCCGCTACCGGCCCGACCGGTGGGGGGTGCGGGCCTGGCTGGTCGCGGGCTCCGGTGCGGCGGTCGCGGTGGCGATGATCTGGGCGGGCGGCGCCGATCCCGAGGCGCTGCACCCCGGAGTCGTACCGCTGACCGCGCCGGTGCTGCCGCTGTGGCCCGCCGCCGCGGTGCTGATCGGTCTGCTGCCCGCGCTGGTCGCGCCCGTCCCGCCTTCCCCCACGGGCTTCGAGGAGCAGCTGTGATCCGGTTCGACGATGTTTCCGTGCGGTACGAGGGGGCCGGGCGCCCCGCCCTGTCGGGGGTCGATCTGACCGTTCCCGAGGGTGAGCTGGTGCTGCTCATCGGCCCCTCGGGGGTCGGCAAGTCGACTTTGCTGGGTGCCGTGTCGGGTCTGGTGCCGCACTTCACCGGGGGGCGGCTGACCGGGCGGGTCACCGTCGGCGGGCGCGACACCCGCACGCACAAGCCGCGCGAGCTGGCGGATCTCGTCGGCACGGTGGGCCAGGACCCGCTCTCCCACTTCGTGACCGACACAGTCGAGGACGAGCTGGCGTACGGCATGGAGTCGCTGGGCCTGGCCCCTGACGTGATGCGGCGGCGGGTCGAGGAGACCCTCGACCTGCTGGGCCTGGCCGGGCTGCGGGACCGGCCGATCGCCACGCTCTCCGGCGGCCAGCAGCAGCGGGTCGCGATCGGCTCCGTCCTCACCCCGCACCCCCGGGTCCTGGTGCTGGACGAGCCGACGTCCGCGCTGGACCCGGCGGCGGCGGAGGAGGTCCTCGCGGTCCTCCAGCGGCTCGTCCACGACCTGGGCACCACGGTCCTGATGGCCGAGCACCGGCTGGAGCGCGTCGTGCAGTACGCCGACCAGGTCGTCCTGCTGCCCTCGCCGGGCGCCGCCCCGGTGATGGGCACCCCCGCCGATGTCATGGCCCTCTCCCCGGTGCATCCGCCGGTCGTGGCGCTCGGGCGGCTGGCGGGCTGGGACCCGCTGCCGCTCTCGGTACGGGACGCCCGGCGGCGGGCCCCCGGGATGCGGGAGCGGCTGGCGGGTATGGAGCCGGTCCCGGTCGGTGGTGCGGCCGGGCCGTCGCTGCCGTCCGGGGTGACGGCCGCCGCCCCCCGCCCCGCCGCGCACCGGTCAGGGCTGGGCAGACTGCTCGGCCTGGTCCCCCGGGAGGCCGCCGCGCCCGAGCCCGTCACCGACGCCACCGCCCGGATCGAGCGCCTCGGGGTGCGGCGCGGCCGGATCGAGGCGCTGCGCCGGGTCACGCTCACCGTCGCGCCCGGCGAGACCGTCGCGCTCATGGGACGTAACGGAGCGGGCAAGTCCACCCTGCTCGCCGCCCTCGTCGGCATGGTCGAGCCCACCTCCGGCAGCGTCCTGGTCGGCGGCCGGACCCCGCACCGCACGCCGCCGCGCGAGATGGTGCGCCGGGTCGGGCTCGTACCGCAGGAACCGCGCGACCTGCTGTACGCGGACACGGTCGCCGCCGAGTGCGCGGCGGCGGACGCCGACGCGGGCGCCGCACCGGGCAGCTGCCGGGCCCTGGTCTCCGAGCTGCTGCCGGACGTACCCGACACCACCCACCCCCGCGATCTCTCCGAGGGCCAGCGCCTCGCCCTGGCCCTCGCCCTCGTGCTCACCGCCCGGCCCCCGCTGCTGCTCCTGGACGAGCCGACCCGTGGCCTGGACTACGCGGCGAAGGCCAGGCTCGTCGGGGTGCTGCGCGCGCTGGCGGCGCAGGGCCACGCGATCGTGCTGGCCACGCACGATGTGGAGCTGGCCGCCGAGCTGGCGCACCGGGTGGTGATCCTGGCCGACGGGGAGGTGGTGGCGGACGGGCCGACCCCACAGGTCGTGGTCTCCTCCCCGGCGTTCGCCCCGCAGATCGCGAAGATCCTGGCCCCTCAGGAGTGGCTCACCGTGACCCAGGTGCGCGCGGCGCTGGGGGGTGGCGCGTGAGCGGCACGACGGGCCGGAGCGCCCGGCCGGTGCGGCTCGGGCCGCGGGCCGTCGCCGCGCTGGTGCTGATCAGCGCGATCGGGGTGGTCGCCTTCGGCTGGCCGCTGCTGGCCGGGGCCGATTCGGGTCTCGCGCACGCGCAGGACGCGCCGTGGTTGTTCGCCGCGCTGCTGCCGCTGCTGGTCGGGGTGGTGGTCGCGATGATCGCGGACGCCGGGCTGGACGCGAAGGCGGTGGCGATGCTGGGGGTGCTGGCCGCCGTCGGCGCGGCGCTGCGGCCGCTGGGGGCGGGCACGGCGGGGCTGGAGCCGATGTTCTTCCTGATGGTGCTGAGCGGTCGGGTGCTGGGGCCAGGGTTCGGATTCGTGCTGGGCTCGGTGACGATGTTCGCGTCCGCGCTGCTGACCGGCGGGGTGGGCCCGTGGATGCCGTTCCAGATGCTGTCGATGGGCTGGTTCACGATGGGCGCGGGCCTGCTGCCCGCACCGGACCGGCTGCGCGGGCGCGCCGAGCTGCTGATGCTGGCGGCGTACGGGGCGGTCGCGGCGTTCGCGTACGGGACGATCATGAATCTGTACGGCTGGACCATCGTGCCGGGCCTCGGCTCGGGGATCTCCTTCCATCCCGGTGACCCGCTCGGCGACAACCTGGTGCGCTTCCTCGCCTACTGCACGGCCACCTCGGTCGGCTGGGACCTGGGCCGGGCCGTGCTCACCGTCGTACTGACGCTGACGGTCGGGGCGGCGCTGCTGAAGGCGCTGCGCAGGGCCACCCGGCGTGCCGCCTTCGAGGCCCAGGTCACATTCGACGTCCCGGCTGAGTGAGGGCACCCACAGGACCTTGGTCCTGTACGAAGCGGAATAGGAGCCGCCGGGATCGCACGTAACCCCCCGTTCCACCCCCTCCGAGCTGCTATGAAGCGTTATGGGGTGGTTCGGGACCTTCGGTCCTGGGTGCGAAGCGGGGTCGTACCGGGGGTCATTGCGGTCGTTGAACGGCGCCGCTAACACTGGTTGACGTCGCCGAGCACCGCAGCGTCCACCGATACGGACAGCGGTCAACGAGCACCGGGCCAGGCAGGATCAGGACCGGCGGGCGACTCAACCGTTCCCGACGTTAGGTTCCCTGTGTCGTTCGCCAGCACCCTTATCGCCAAGCCCCGCAACGCCCGTCGCAAGACCGTCATGGCCGGCGCAGCCGTCCTCCTGAGCGTCGGCGGTGTGGCCGTGGGCGCGACCTCCGCCATGGCGGCCCCGTCCGCCGCGCCGACGTCCGCCGGCGGCAGTGCCCAGGACACGGCCAGGCAGATGATCGGTGACGAGGCGCAGTTCCAGTGCTTCAGCAACATCGTCAGCCACGAGAGTGGCTGGAACCCGAGCGCGACCAATGCCTCCTCCGGCGCCTACGGCCTGGTCCAGGCCCTGCCCGGTTCGAAGATGGCGTCCGCCGGTTCCGACTGGCAGACCAACGCCTCCACCCAGATCAAGTGGGGCATGGACTACATGAACTCCCGCTACGGCAGCCCGTGCGGCGCCTGGTCGTTCTGGCAGGCCAACAGCTGGTACTGAGCCGGCCCGGACTCCGTCCGCGTATGACCGACAACCCCGACCGCGACGCGGCCGGGGTTGTCGGCGTGCGGGCCCGGGATCAGTGCCGGGCCGATTCGGCGTCGAACCAGCGCACGATCTGCGGACCCGACTTCAGGTAGGTCTCGTTGTGGGTGGTCGATCCCTGGTCGATCACCGGCGCCCGCACACCCCGCCACGCCAGGTCGGCCGCGCAGCTGCGGGCGTTGGCGATGGGTACGTCGGTGTCGCCGGAGGAGGAGTAGAGCCGCACCGGTACGTCGGGCTTCCAGGCGCAGTTGCCGTCCTGGGCGCGGATGGCCGCGAGCAGGGCGCCGGTCGGGTGCTGGATCTTCTCGTAGTAGTCCTCCGTGAGCAGTTCCTTCAGCGTCGCGGGGAGGGCCGGGATGATCTCCTCCTCGTAGTGGTTGGTGTCGAAGAGGCCGTCGACGATGCCGGCGTACGGCTCCCGGAACGCCTCCGAGGGGTCCTTCCAGAGCGGGTGGAGGCGGTTCTGCGCGGTGAGGAAGTAGGTCATGTAGAAGAGGGCGCTGGTGCTGTTGACCCTGCCGTCGAAGATGGCGGGCGTCTCCGCGTGCTCCAGGTCGTACGGTCCGGAGACGGGGGCCAGGGCCCGCAGGGTGAACCGCCGGTCCGCGCCGCCCTCCAGGGCCTTGCCGAGTGCCATGGCGACCTGGCCGCCCTGCGAGAAGCCGCTCGCGTACACGTCGCCGGTGAGCGGGCGGCCCAGCCGCTGGGCGGCGGTGCGCGAGGCGCGGAGCATGTCGAGCGACGCGGTGACGGCGGACCCGGTGTCCATGTACGGGTGGAAGCCGGGGCCCTTGCCCAGGCCCAGGTAGTCGGGGGCGGCGACCGCCCGGCCGGCCGAGGCCTGGAGGTAGGCGGCGTAGCGCCCGGAGTCCTCCGTGGCCGAGGGCGCGTAGTCGCGGTGGGCCATCGTGCCGTGGGTGTCGGAGACCAGGTCCAGCCGGTGGGCGCCGCCCTCGGGGAGCACGAGGAGGCCGGTGGCGGTGGTGGGCGCGCCCTGCGGGGTGACGGTGCGGTAGGTGAGCCGGTAGGCCCGGACGCCGTGTCTGACGGTGCCCGTATCCATGCCGGCCGTGGCGAGGAAGTCCGCGACGCCGTCCCGGTCGTGGCGGGCGACGGGGGTGAGCGCGAGGAGTTCGCCTCTGGCGTCGTGCCGCTGGGCGGCGGGTGCGGACCCGGTCCTGCCGGGCGTCTGGTGCCCGGCCGCCGTGGCGGGAACCGTGCCCAGTGCGGCGAGGACCACCACGGTGGCGGCGGCCAGGAGGCGTCGAGTGGCTTTCGTCCGGGCGGAGTTGCTCGCGTTGTTTTCCATGCCCATGACGCTAGGCAACGGTGGCGGGGGCCGACATCCGCGTACGCCCCCGCCCGGAGGTGTATCTGACAGCACCATCGGGCTGGGGCATCCCCCCGCAGGGGCCGTTACAGCCGCTGGATGATCGTTCCGGTGGCCAGCGCGCCGCCCGCGCACATGGTGATCAGAGCGAACTCCTTGTCCCTGCGCTCCAGTTCGTGCAGGGCCGTGGTGATCAGCCTGGCCCCGGTGGCGCCGACCGGGTGGCCGAGCGCGATCGCGCCGCCGTTCACGTTGACCTTCGCGAGCCCGTCGAGGTCCCGTTCGAAGACCTGGGCCCAGCTCAGCACGACCGAGGCGAAGGCCTCGTTGATCTCCACGATGTCGATGTCCTTGAGCGACATCCCGGCCTTGCCGAGCACCGCGCGGGTGGCGTCCACGGGGCCGTCGAGGTGGAAGTGCGGGTCGGAGCCGACGAGTGCCTGGGCCACGATCCGGGCCCTCGGCTTGAGCTTGAGGGCCCGCGCCATGCGCTTGGACGCCCACATGATCGCGCAGGCGCCGTCGGATATCTGCGAGGAGTTGCCCGCGGTGTGGATGGCGGTGGGCATCACGGGCTTGAGCCCGCCGAGCCCCTCCATCGTGGTGTCGCGCAGCCCCTCGTCGCGGTCGACCAGCCGCCACATGCCCTGTCCGGCAGCCTGTTCCGCCTCGGTGGTGGGCACCTGGACCGCGTAGGTCTCGCGTTTGAAGCGCTCCTCCGCCCAGGCGGCGGCGGCTCGCTCCTGGGAGAGGAGGCCGAGCGAGTCCACGTTGTCGCGGGTGAGGCCGCGCTTGCGGGCGATGCGCTCCGCGGCCTCGAACTGGTTGGGCAGGTCGACGTTCCACTCGTCGGGCCACGGCTTGCCCGGCCCGTGCTTGGAGCCGCTGCCGAGCGGCACCCGTGACATCGCCTCGACCCCGCAGCTGATGCCGACGTCGATCACCCCGGCCGCGATCATGTTGGCGACCATGTGGGAGGCCTGCTGCGAGGAACCGCACTGGCAGTCCACGGTCGTCGCGGCGGTCTCGTACGGGAGCCCCACGGTGAGCCAGGCGTTGCGCGCGGGGTTCATGGACTGCTCGCCGGCGTGGGTGACGGTGCCGCCGACGATCTGTTCGACGCAGTCGGCCTGGATGCCGGTCCGGCCGAGAAGTTCACGGTAGGTCTCACCCAGCAGATAGGCGGGGTGCAGATTGGCGAGCGCACCTGAGCGCCTGCCGATGGGAGTGCGTACGGCTTCGACGATGACGGGTTCCGCGGCCATGAGCTCGTCCTCTCCTCGCACTTCCGCAGAGGCGTCCCGGCGCCCACGGAAGGAACTAGTACGCGTTCTAGTTCTTGGTGCAGTCTTATGAGGATTACCCGCGGTACGCAAGGGGCTTGCACGGACCTTGCCCATGCTTCACCGTCGGCACCCACCACAAACCGGCCTGGTTCACGGATGCTTCACGCAACAGATCAGGCCATGCCTCTTGTCAGTTGTAGAACTCGTTACTACCTTTCGGGCAACTTCTGATGGGTCGTCAGACAACTCGGACGGCTCTCGGACCGACCTGGCGTTCTTGACCTGGAGCTGCCGATGCCCTGCCCCCATCTGCCCGAAGGGTTCGACTTCACCGATCCCGACCTGCTCCAATCACGCGTTCCGCACCCGGAGTTCGCCCTGATGCGGGAGACCTCGCCGGTCTGGTGGTGCACCCAGCCCGCCGGCATCTCCGGCTTCGACGACGAGGGTTACTGGGTCGTCAGCCGGCACGCGGACGTCAAGTACGTATCGACACACCCCGAGCTGTTCTCGTCGAACACCAACACCGCGGTGATCCGGTTCAACGAGACGATCAGCCGCGACCAGATCGACGTCCAGAAGCTGATCATGCTGAACATGGACCCGCCCGAACACACCCGGGTCCGCCAGATCGTCCAGCGCGGTTTCACCCCGCGTGCCGTCCGCTCTCTCGAAAAGGCGCTGCGCAGCCGGGCCCGCTCGATCGTCGAGACGGCGCAGGCCGGGGCGGACGACGACGGCTCGTTCGACTTCGTCAACAACATCGCCGTCGAACTGCCGCTCCAGGCCATCGCCGAGCTGATCGGCGTACCGCAGGAGGACCGGAGCAGGATCTTCGACTGGTCCAACAAGATGGCCTCGTACGACGATCCGGAGTACGCGATCACCGAGGAGATCGGTGCCGAGGCGGCCATGGAGCTGGTCTCGTACTCCATGAACCTCGCGGCGGCGCGCAAGGAGTGCCCGGCCAAGGACATCGTCTCCCAGCTGGTCGCCGCGGAGGGCGAGGGCAACCTGCTGTCCGACGAGTTCGGCTTCTTCGTCATCCTGCTCGCCGTGGCCGGAAACGAGACCACCCGCAACGCCATCAGCCACGGCATGCACGCCTTCCTCACCCACCCCGAGCAGTGGGAGCTGTACAAGCGCGAGCGGCCGCAGACGACCGCGGAGGAGATCGTCCGCTGGGCGACCCCCGTGGTCTCCTTCCAGCGGACCGCCACCCAGGACCTCGAACTGGGCGGACAGCAGATCAAGAAGGGCGACCGGGTCGGGATGTTCTACTCCTCGGCCAATAACGACCCCGAGGTCTTCGAGAGCCCGGAGAAGTTCGACATCACCCGCGACCCGAATCCGCACCTCGGCTTCGGCGGCGGCGGTCCGCACTTCTGCCTGGGCAAGTCCCTCGCCGTCATGGAGATCGACCTGATCTTCAACGCCATCGCGGACGTGCTGCCGGACCTGCGGCTGGTGAGCGACCCGCGGCGGCTGCGCTCCGCCTGGCTCAACGGCATCAAGCAGCTCCAGGTGACCACCTCGGACGCCTGAGCACCGCGAACGCCGCGTACCGCTCGGACCGTCCCGTACATCCGCCCGAACGTCCGTCCGCACCCCGCACGGGTGGCGGACGGACGTGACGGGATCATGGCGGATATGCATGCCCTGCTCTCCGCCTTCGCGCCCATCTGGCTGCTGACCGCCGCCGGTTACGCGGTAGCCCGCAGCGGACTGCTCGGGGTGCACGCCGAGGAGGTGCTCGGCCGGTTCGTCTTCCATGTGGCCATGCCCGCCGCCCTGTTCGGCATGGTGTCGGGGTCCCGGCCCGCCGACTTCGCCCATCTCTCGTTGGTGGCGTTCGCGACGGCCACGGCGCTGGTGTCGGCCGCGGGGTACGGGGTCGCCCGGCGGTTCTTCGGCCGCGGGCGGGCCGGCGCGGCGGTCAGCGGCATGGCTTCCGGCTACGTCAACTCCGCCAACCTGGGCATCCCGGTGGCGGTGCGGGTGCTCGGCGACGCCTCGTTCGTCGCGCAGGTCATCCTGTTCCAGGTGCTGCTGGTCTCACCGGTGATCCTGACCCTGCTGGACTCGGGGACCCGGGCGGGAGGCGGACCGGACGGGAGGCGTACCGGCGGCGGCCTGCGGCGGATGCTCACGATGCCGGTCCGCAATCCGGTCATCATGGCGTCGCTGCTCGGGGTCGCCGTCTCCGCCGCCGGGCTGCGGCTGCCGGACGCCCTCACCCGCTCCTGCGACCTGCTCGGCGCAGCAGCGGTGCCGACGGCCCTGATCACGCTGGGCCTGTCGCTGCACGGCGGCCCGGCCGGAGAGGCGGTACGCGCGGCGGGCGACGGCAGCCCGGCGGGCGGGACGGGACGGGCGGCGGGCGACGGCGGACGGGGCGCGGGCCCGGCGGAGGTCGGGGCCTCGGTCGCGCTGAAGACGCTGGCGCAGCCGCTGACCGCCTTCCTCGTCGCCGGTCCGCTCCTGGGTCTGCCGGACCACCAGGTGCTGGCCGTGGTGGTCTGCTCGGCGCTCCCGACGGCTCAGAACGCCTTCATCTACGCCCGTGAGTACGGCCAGGACACCACGCTCGCCCGCAACGCCGTGGTGGCCTCCACGGTGGTGTCGATGTTCACGCTGTCCTTCGCGGCCTGGGCGCTGGGGCCGGCCCGCTGAGCCGGCCCCGGCGCCGCCGGGCCGCTACGGCTCAGCGGCTACCGCTTCACCGTGGGCGGTTACGGCTTTCCGGCCACCGCTCCGCCGTCCACCTTCGGCGGCGGTTCCGGCCGCGCGGCCTTCCCCGCCTTTCCGGCCCCCGGCACCTTCAGGGGCTCCCCGGTTCCGGCCGCCGGCTGCTGGAGCCGGCGCGGTCCGGACAGTGCGTAGGTCAGCCCGAAGCCGAGCGCGACCACCGCCGCCCCGCCCACCGCGTCGAGCACCCAGTGGTTGCCCGTCGCGATGATCGCGGAGACCGTGAACAGCGGGTGCAGCACCCCGAGGAGCTTCATCCAGACCTTCGGGGCGAGCATCACGATCACCACACCGCACCACAGCGACCAGCCGAAGTGCAGCGAGGGCATCGCGGCGTACTGGTTGGTGACGCCCGTCAGCGTGCCGTAGTCGGGCTTCGCGAAGTCCTGGACGCCGTGGACGGTGTCGATGAAGCCGAGCCCCGGCATCAGCCGCGGCGGGGCCAGCGGGTAGAGCCAGAACCCGACCAGGGCCAGGACCGTGGCGAACCCGATGGAGCTGCGGACCCAGCGGTAGTCCGCGGGGCGGCGCACGTACAGCACCGCGAGGATCGCCAGCGGCACGATGAAGTGGAACGTCGAGTAGTAGTAGTCGAAGAAGTCCCGCAGCCAGCCGACCTTGACCACCGCGTGGTTGGCCCAGTGCTCTATGTCGATGTGCAGCCACTGCTCGGCGGAGTGGATCTGCCGGCCGTGGTGCTCGGCGGTGGCGCGGCCGGCCGTCGCGGCCAGCCTGACGTGCTGGTAGGCGGAGTAGACGACCCTGATCAGCAGGAGTTCCAGCAGCAGGTTGGGCCGGCTGAGCACCCGCCGCCAGAACGGCATCAGCGGCACCCGGCTCCAGCGGGCCGGTACGGGGGCCGCGTAGTCGGTGGGGACCGGCTGCTGCCAGTAGGGCGAGGTGCGCGGCAGGAACGGGGCGACGCACGCGGCCCCGAGCGCGGCGATCAGCAGCACGTTGTCGCGTACCGGGAACATCGACTCGATGTTCGGCAGCAGCATCTTGCCGGGCAGCGTGATCACCAGGACCACGACGGCCGGCCACACCATCCGGTCGGAGGCCCGGGTGCCGACCCGGCCGACCACCGCGAGCAGCACCCACAGCAGCTGGTGCTGCCAGGCGGTCGGTGAGACGGCGACGACGACACAGCCGGTGACGGCCACCGCGAGCAGCAGCTGGCCGTCGCGCGCGTACCGTGCGGCGCGGCGCAGACCGAGGAAGCAGACCGCCGCCGCGAGCACCACGAAGAGCGCGATCTCCAGCGGGCCCGCCAGTCCGAACCGGAGCAGCGCGCCGTGCAGGGACTGGTTGGCGAGGCTGTCGGCCTGGTCGCCGAGGCCGGCCCCGGCGACGTGGTGCACCCAGTACGTCCACGAGTCGTGCGGCATCGCCGCCCAGGCCAGTGCCGTGCAGGCGGCGAACGCGGAGACACCGGTCAGCGCCGCCCGGCGCCTCCCGGTCAGCCAGAGCAGCGCGGCGAACAGCAGGACGGTCGGCTGGAGCGCGGCCGCGATGCCGATCAGGACGCCGGAGGCGCGCTCGCCCCGGACCACGAAGCAGCCGACGAGCACCAGGAGGACCGGCAGGATGCTGGTCTGGCCCAGGTAGAGGGCGTTGCGGACCGGCAGCGAGAGCATCAGCAGGGTGATCGCGACGGGGGCGGCGAACAGCGCGGTGCGTCTCTTGACCGGGCCGGGCAGGGCGCGCGCCGCGATGACGCCGAGGGCGGCGACGAGCAGCAGCGAGCCGAAGGTCCAGGCGACCCCGAGGCTCTGTTCCGCGGTCCGGGTGAGAGGTTTCAGCACCAGACCGGCGAAGGGGGTGCCGGTGAACCGGTCGGTGTCGTACAGCGAGCCCGTCACATGAAGCACACCGTTCTCACCGGTCCAGGTCTCCAGATCGGTGAGCCGTTCGCCAGGCTGCTGCCGCAGCACCACCGCCATCTGCCGTACGGCCAACGCGGCCACAACCAGCCAGAGAACAGCTCGGGCCGCCCCGGTCCTCGTCCCTGCCGTCGCCTCTCCGCGCACACTGTGCTCCGCATTCGCCACGCTGCGCCGACCCTCCTGCCATCTTGTGCCGACCCTCGATTCGGGCATGCTGTGAAACCTTCGCATTGCGCTATGAGGTAGACACAATCAACCCCCTCTTCGCCTGACTGTCATCCGGCTTTTGTCCGAAAGAATGTCCGGCGGTCCGGCCGGTCCGGGGCCGAATGGCCGGAACCGGCGGGAGCGCCCCTACGTCTGAGCCCGTGACCAGGGCCCAGGGCGGCCCTCAAGGGGGAGGAGCCGGGATGCGGTGGACGGGGACGGATCAAGGGGTACGGGCCGGATCGCGGGCATGGGCGGTCCGCGCGCTGTCACTCGTCATGATGCTGGTGTCGCTGCAGATCGGCTCGTTGATCGCACCGGCGTACGCCTGTGGCTGCGGGGCGATGGTGGTGGACCGGAACAGCCAGGTCTCGGTGGACCGGGAGACCTCCGTGGTCAGCTGGTCGGGCGGCGCCGAGCAGATAGTGATGCAGCTCACCGTCCGCGGGACCGCGCCGGAGGCGGCGTGGATCATGCCGGTGCCGCACCGTGCCACGGTGGAGCTGGGTGACGCCTCGCTCTTCTCGGAGCTCGAAACCCTCACCGCGCCGGTCCGCGAGACCAGGCACTACTTCTGGCCACACGCCGACGACTGGCCGTTCGGCGGTTCGGGCAGCACCTCGGGGGACTCCGCCGCCCCCTCGGCCGCCGCACCGGTCGGAGTGGTGGGCCGGGAGCGGCTCGGGCCGTTCGACGTGGCCCGGCTGACCGCGACCGATCCCACCGCCCTGGAGGGCTGGCTGACGGAGAACGGCTTCGAGCTCCCGGACCGGCTGTCGACGGCGCTTCGGCCCTATGTCGAGCAGAAGTGGGAGTACGTGGCGATCCGCCTCGCCCCGCAGGAGAAGGGCGGTCCGCTGCTCGGCCGGCTCGACCCGCTGCGGCTGCGTTTCGCCAGCGACGAGCCGGTCTACCCGATGCGGCTGTCCCGGCTCGCCACGACACCGCAGTCGTTGGGGCTGTACGTGCTGGCGGCGCACCGCATGGAGCCGCGCGGCCGGATCGGCGGGCCGGCGCCGGAGGTGACCTACGCGGAGCGGGTCGACACCGGGCGGGACGGCGGCGCGTACCCGGCGCTGGGCGAGCTGACCGGCGGGAAGCCGGTGTTCCTCACGGCGATCAGCCAGTCGTTCCCGCGGCCGGAGCGGATCGACGGCGACCACGAGCTGCGGGCCACGGCCGCCGACACCCCGTACCGGACCACGTACTACCGGGACGAGCTGCTGACCGTGGGGCCCGTTCCGGCCTGGGTGCTGACGCTGATCGGCGGCGTGGCGGTGGCGGTCGCGGCGGTGCTGCTGTTGGCGCGCTCGCGGCGGCGGCGACCGGTGGCACCGCCGCCGCCGGTCATGGCGCCGCCACCGCTGCGGTGAGCGCGGGGCTCAGCCCTCCACCGGGGTGTCCGCCTGCCAGCCCGTGAAGAGCGGCACCTCACCACTGCCGTCGAGGACCACGATCCCGAACGGGCGGTCGAAGGCGATGCGCAGGAAGCGCTGCGGCACGGGCGCCGCGCCCCCCGGTGCGGCGATGACGGTCACCGCCGCCGCCTCCACTCCCTCCTCTGCGACCTTCACCACGGCCTCCTGCACCACGTGGGAGATCTTGAGCGGCTCGGGCGACAGCCAGCCGAAGTCGGCGGTTCCCCCCGTCGCGACCCGGATCCCGAGCGCCGCCAGCTGCTCAGTCACCTGAACGTTCGTACGCAGGGTGAATCGCGGGACCGCGATACTCAGGACGTCCGTGTCCAGCGGGGTGCGCAGGGACTGCGGCGCCCAGGCCGCGGGCAGTACGTCGGCCGCCCCCGCACCCGGCTCCCCCAGCACCAGCCGGACCCGGGCCGGGGCGCCGCCGGGGCGCTCGGTGCGGCAGCGCAGCTCGACGACCTGGGTGCCGCGCACCGTCCAGCCGTCCCACGGATCGCGCCCCGCGCACATGGTCGGCACCGCGCGGATCGCCCCGGCCGCGTCGGTGAACGGCAGCTCCCGGGTGTCGGCGGGATCGAACGGTTCGTCCCACCGTGCCTTCAGCGCCAGTACGTTGACGAGCACCAGCAGCATCTCGTCGCTGATGTCCAGCGGCAGCTGCTCGATCAGGCCGCCGGTGGCCTCCCGTACCCAGGCGTCGACCCCGGTGGCGTCCATCGGCCCGAACTCGATGTCCGCCAGCGCCTCCCGGTACTCCCGGTAGACCGGCACCCGGGTCCACACCCGGGTCGCCACCCCCAGCGCGTCGGTGGCCGCCAGCTCGCGCACCCCGGCCGCCACGGCGTCGGCCGCCTGCCGTTCCGCCACCCCGAGCACCGTCCGCAGCTCGTCGGCGGTCTCCCCGCGCGCGCCCGCCGCGACCACGGCCAGGGCCAGCCAGAGCCCGGCCGGCGAGCACACGAAGCTCCCGCCGCCGGGCGCCGCCAGCTCCCGTATCCACCGCTCGCCGAGCCGCTGGACCGCCCCGGCCCCCGTCGTCGATCCCGTCTCCCGCATCACTGATGCCCCCTGCACTCAAATCGCTTTCCGCACAGCTGCGCGAAAGACAGAATGGCCCAATGACGTGGACCGTGACGCCCGAACGCTTCGACTCCCCCGATGGCGCGCTGCTGCGCCGGGACTACTACGACGAGGTCGCGAGCCGCTACTGGGGGCGGCCTGCGACCGCGGAGGAGATCGACGAGGGGCTCACCGACGACGGTGCCGCGCTGCTGACCCCGCCGACCGGCGAGTTCGTCGTCGGCCGGTTCGACGGGCGGGCGGCGGCCTGTGCCGGGCTGATCGTGAAAGGGACGGCGGACGGGACGTCCGGGCCGGGCGAGGTCGCGGAGCTCACCCGGGTGTTCGTACGCCCGGAGGTGCGCGGCACGGGCGGCGGCGGGCTGCTGCTCGCGGCGATCGAGGAACGGGCGCGGGCCATGGGCGTCCGGCTGATCCGGCTCGACACCCGTGACGACCTGGTCGAGGCGCGCGGGCTGTACGCGAAGCACGGCTACCGGGCGGTCCCGGCGTTCCACCGCCGCATGTACGCCGACCACTGGTTCGCCAAGGAGCTGCGCGCCACCGTGTGACGGGCCCCCGCGCTCAGGCCTGGTGGTCGCGCCTCGGCTCCGGGCTGTGCGGCCGCTCCTTGCTCGATCCGCTCGTCTCGGCCGTCAGCTCGGACACCAGGGCGACCAGGTCGGTCGGGCGGTCGGGCCCCCACCAGTCGCCCAGCAGCTCCGCCAGGGACTCCTCCCGGGCGTGCGAGAGCTTCACCACGGCCTCCGCGCCGGGTTCGGTGAGCACCAGCTGCACGCCCACCCGGCGGGCCAGCCCGCGTTCCTCCAGCTGCCGGCCCGCCTCGCTGATCACCCGCAGCGGCACCGGAGCGATCTCGGCGAGCCGGGCGGGCTCCACGGTGCCGTGCCGTTTGATGCGCAGCAGCATCCAGCTCGCGGCGGGCAGCAGATCGAGTCCGGCCTTCTCGGTGATCTTCACGTAGACCTCGCGGCGCCCCTCCCTGGTGGCCAGGACCGAGAGGGCGCGGGCGCATTCGTCGTACGAGGACCGCTCGACCGGGTTCGACGCCAGGGTCTCGCTGGGGTCGGGGGCGGTCACAGAGCCCCGCAGCTTGTCCTCCTTGAGCAGCCAGGCGAAGACGAAGGCGATCAGGACGACGGGGGCCGCGTACAGGAACACGTCGGTGATCGACGTCGAGTACGCGTGGATCACCGGTCCTCGGAGCGAGGGCGGCAGCTGGCCGAGCGCGCGCGGGTCGGCGGACAGGCTGTCCGTGCTGACCCCGGGCGGCAGGGGCCGCCCGTCGAGCGCCGCACCGAGCTTGTCGGTGAGCCGGTTGGTGAAGATGGTGCCGAAGATGGCGACACCGAACGAGGCGCCGATGGAACGGAAGAAGGTCGCCCCCGAGGTGGCGACGCCGAGGTCCTGGTAGCTCACGGCGTTCTGCACGATCAGCACGAGGACCTGCATCACCAGGCCGAGTCCCGCACCGAAGACGAAGAAGTAGAGGCTCATCTCCAGGGTGCTGCTGCTCTCCGTGAGCCGGTGCAGGAGCAGCAGGCCGATCGCCGTGATGCCGGTGCCGAGGATCGGGAAGATCTTCCAGCGGCCCGTACGGCTGACGATCTGGCCGGAGCCGGTCGAGGTGAGGAGCAGGCCGAACACCATCGGGAGCATGTGGACGCCGGACATCGTCGGCGTGATGTCGTGCACCACCTGGAGGAAGGTCGGCAGGTAGGTCATCGCGCCGAACATCGCGAAGCCGATGACGAAGCTGATCACGGCGACGAGGCTGAAGGTCCTGATCCGGAACAGCTTCAGCGGCAGTACGGGTTCGGCCGCGCGCCGTTCCACGTACACGAAGGCGACCAGCAGCAGCACGCTGAGCACGGCGAGGCCGATGATCTGCGCCGAGCCCCAGGCCCAGGTGGTGCCGCCGAGCGAGGCGACCAGGACCAGGCAGGTGGCGACCGAGGCGATGAGGAAGGTGCCCAGGTAGTCGATGGTGTGCTTCGTCCGGCGGACCGGGATGTGCAGCACGGCGGCGATGACGGCGAGGGCGATGACGCCGATGGGGAGGTTGATGTAGAAGACCCAGCGCCAGCTGAGCTGCTCGGTGAAGAAGCCGCCGAGCAGCGGCCCGAGCACGCTCGTCATGCCGAACACCGCTCCGAAGAGACCCTGGTACTTGCCTCGTTCGCGCGGCGGGACGATGTCTCCGACGATCGCCATCGACAGCACGATCAGACCGCCACCGCCGAGCCCCTGGAGGGCGCGGAAGCCGATCAGCTGGGGCATGTTCTGGGCGATGCCGCAGAGCGCGGAGCCGATCAGGAAGATGACGATGGCGATCTGGAAGAGCCGTTTGCGCCCGTACTGGTCACCGAGCTTGCCCCAGAGCGGGGTCGCGGCGGTCGACGCCAGCAGATAGGCCGTGACCACCCACGACAGGTGCTCCAGGCCGCCGAGGTCGCTGACGATGGTCGGCAGCGCGGTGGAGACGATCGTCTGGTCGAGTGCGGCGAGCAGCATGCCGAGGAGCAGGGCGCCGATCGCCACCAGGACCGACCGGGTGGAGCGGTTTTCGCCCGGGGCCGGGGCCGGGGGGCTCAACTGCTGGGCCATGTGACATCTCCTCGGATCCGCTGGACACCCATCCTGTCCGCTTTGTGCCGTTATGGCCTGCCGAGGGGCCGCACGATTGGGCTTCCCGGCGGCGGGCTGCATAATCGCAGGCAGTTCAAGGGGAGGGGACCCACAATGACCGGACATATCTGCCCGGAGTGCGGTACGGACAGCAGACCGGGCACCGGACCGGGCTGCGGCTGCGCGCCCCGGGGCGGCGCCGGACAGCCGTGGGACGGCGGCCGACCGCACATCACGCAGGAGCAGCGGGCGGCCGAGCAGCACCGTGTCGTCCAGGAGCACCACGCCGGGCGCTCGGCCGAGTTCGCGGCGACGGAGGACTTCGACCCGCTGCGCATCCGGCCGTACGTGACGCTGGGGGGCGAGGAGACGGCGGGGGCCGAGGAGACCGCGACCGGCCGGGGCGGCTCGACGGGGTACCCGGCGGGAGGCGCTACGGGACACCCGGCGGAGGGCCATGCGGGGGACGCGGCCACCACGATGCCCCTGTTCCTGGACCCGGCGGGCCCCGGCCCGCTGCCGGGGGATACCGGGCCCCGCACACCGGACAGCCACCCGGGCGCCCCGGCCCCGGACCCGGTGCGGCCGCGCCGCCGCAGCCCCTTCGCCGCGCTGGCCGTGGGGGCGGCCGTCGCCGCGGTGGTGGGCACGGCGGCGTTCGTCGGCGGGCTGTTCAACGGGGACGGCAACGGGGACGCCGATCTGGACCCGGTCCTCCCCTCCACGGTGACCAGCCTCCCCGAGGAGAGCGCCGCGCCGTCGGCCTCGACGACGGCGTCCGCCTCCGCGTCGCCGTCCCGGTCCGCCTCGGCGTCACCGTCCGCCTCCACCGGCGCGTCCGCGTCCGCCTCCGCGTCCGGGTCCGGGTCACCGTCGGCGAACGCCTCGGCGTCCGCATCGGCGTCCACCGGCGCGTCGGCCCCGGCCGCCGCCTCCTCCCCGGCGTCCACGGGGGACGCGGCGGACAACGACGGCTCCGAGTCGGCGGCCCCGCCCGCCCTGTCGGCGGAGGGCGGCACGCTGCGGCGCGGCGACCACGGCCCGGAGGTGGCCGAGCTGCAACGCCGGCTCCAGGAGATCGGGCTGTTCATGAGCACCGCCGACGCGGACTACACGGACCGCGTCGAGGACGCCGTGCACCGCTACCAGCGGTACATGTACATCCAGGGCGACGACGACGGGGTCTACGGGCCGAACACCCGGCGGGCCCTGGAGGCGATCACGACGGGCCACGGACGCTACTGACCCGGCTCCCGCACCCCATCCCACCCCTGCCCCGCCAGGGATTCGCTTTCCCCGGCAGGTTTTTGTATCGTGGTGGAACAAAGTGGCCCCCAAACGCACTCCCTGACCGGCGGGCGGGGGCCACTTGTTCTCTTTCCCGGGGGCCTCATGCGCCCCCGCACCGCCACCCCGCCTGGAGCCCGCCCATGCCGGCCACCGTTCTGACCGCCCGCGCCCTCCTGCTCGACATGGACGGCACCCTGGTGAACTCCGACGCCGTCGTGGAGCGCTGCTGGCGGCGCTGGGCGCTGCGGCACGGACTGGACCCGGAGGCCGCACTCAAGGTGGTCCACGGCCGGCAGGGCTACGCCACCATGGCGGTGCTCCTCCCGGACCGCCCGATGGAGCAGAACCACGCGGACAACCGGGTGATGCTCGCCGAGGAGACCGCCGACACCGACGGCGTCGTCCCGGTCGGCGGCGCCGGCGTCTTCATGGACGCGATCGCCGCACTCCCGCACGCCCTGGTCACCTCGGCCGACCAGGCGCTGGCGCAGGCCCGGATGACCGCGGCCGGACTGCGGATGCCCGAGCTGAAGGTGACCGCCGAGAGCGTGGGCGCCAGCAAGCCGGACCCGGAGGGCTTCCTCAAGGGCGCTGCCGGGCTGGGCTTCGGTCCGGCGGACTGCATCGTCTTCGAGGACTCGGAGGCGGGCATCGCGGCAGGCCGGGCGGCGGGCATGCGAGTCGTGGGCGTGGGCCCGCGCGCGGCGGCACTCTCCCCGGACGCGCACGTCGAGGACCTGACGCAGATCCGGGTGGAGGCGGCGGCCGACGGCTCGATCCTGCTGCACATCAGCAGCGCCCGGTAGCCGGCGGACCGGTCATGCCGCACATCAGCGGCGCCCGGTAGCCCGACAGATCCATCTGTCGCACATCAGCGGCGCCCGGTAGCCGACGGATCGGTCCTGCCGCACCTCAGCAGCGCCCGGCAGCCCGAAAGACCGGTCCTGCCGCACCTCAGCGCCCGGCAGCCGGCGCCCCTGTCCCGTCACGGTGCAGCCGCCCCCGCGCCACCAGTTCCAGCACGGTCGCGACGGCCGCCGCCTGTACGGCCATCAGCGCCACCAGCACGAACAGTTGCACGGCGCCCGCCTGTACGGGTGAGGCGCCGCCCAGCAGCATGCCGACGAACGCCCCGGGCAGCGTGACGAGCCCGACCGTCCGGGTCTGGTCGAGCCCCGGCAGCAGCGCGTCCGACGCGGCGGGCCCGGCGATCTCCAGCTGCGCGTCGCGGTCCGGGAAGCCGAGCGCCATCGCCGCCTCCACCTCCCGGAGCGTGATGTCGACCGGTAGCAGCACGCGGCCACCTTAACGACCCGGTGCACGACGACGAGCGTGCTCCGGACGCCCCGCGCTGCCCCGACTCCGGCGCGGACCTGCCGTCCCATCAGTTCCGTACGCCCGCGCACTCACTCGCGTACGCCCCCGCACCCCGGTCCTCTTCGTCAGAACCCTTGATGTGACGTGCCCATGTCGCCACTCTGTTACCTGGCGCCCACCCCACGGAAACCTGGCGCCGCCACGATGGCCGGGCCGTTTCGCACGACCGGGCCAAGGTCCCCCCACATCAAGGGAGTTCGCATGTCAGGTGTCTACGCGCGTCGCATAGCCGTCCTCGCCGCATCCGCCGGCCTCGCCGCAACCACCGGGCTGCTCACCGCTCCCAGCGCCCAGGCCGCCATGCCCACACCGGTGGCCGCGTCCACCGCCCGCACCTATCTGAGCGAGCTGACCGTGCAGGCGGAGGGCTCCTCCGACGGATACAGCAGGGACAAGTTCCCGCACTGGATCACCCAGTCCGGCGCCTGCGACACCCGCGAGGTGGTCCTGAAGCGGGACGGCACGAACGTCACCCAGAACTCCAGCTGCAGCGCCGTGAGCGGCAGTTGGTACTCGGAGTACGACGGGGCCACCTGGACCGCCGCCTCCGATCTGGACATCGACCACATGGTCCCGCTGGCCGAGGCCTGGCGGTCCGGCGCCTCCGGCTGGACCACCGCCCAACGACAGTCGTACGCAAATGACCTGACCCGCCCTCAGCTCATCGCCGTCACCGACAACGTCAACCAGTCCAAGGGCGACAAGGACCCGGCGAAGTGGCTCCCCTCGCGCGCCGCCTACAAGTGCACCTACGCACGCGCCTGGGTGCACGTGAAGCACTACTACGACCTGACCGTCGACCAGGCCGAGAAGACCGCACTGCAGTCCGTGCTCAACGGCTGCTGAACGATCACTGAACGGCGGCCGGCCCGCTGACCCGCGGCACCGGAACCGCCCCGCACTCCCCCGTCGTTCCGTACGGTACGAACCGCCGTACGAACACCCCGTACGGAACCGTCCGTACGGAACGACGCGAGGAGCACCACATGACAGCCGGGCTGCGCCTGGGACCGCTACTGCGGTACGTCGACTGGGAGACCGCTTCCACCGCCACCGTCTGGGTCGAGGCGGACCGGCCGTGCACGGCCGTGATCCGGTGCGCGGACGGGGCCTCCGGCTCGTCCCCGACCTTCGCGGTCTCCGGCCACCACTACGCCCTGGTGGTGGTGACCGGTCTGACCCCCGGCTCCACCACGGCGTACGAGGTACTGCTCGACGACCGCCGGGTGTGGCCGCCCGAGAACCACCGCTTCCCGGCGAGCACGATCACCACCCCGCAGATAACCACCGGCGGCGACCGAGCCGGTGGGGACGGTGAGGCGGACGAGTCCGGTGAGGGCGCCGGGCCGCCGACGGCCCGGATCGCGTTCGGCTCCTGCCGCTGGGCGGCTCCCCCCGCCGGCGGACACGCGTCGGTCCGGTCCGACCCCGTCGGGCCGGACGCCCTGGACACCCTCGCCGCCCGGCTCGCCGCAGACCCCGACGCCGTACGCCCCGACGTCCTGCTGCTCCTGGGTGACCAGGTGTACGCGGACGAGACCTCGCGGGAGACCCGGCAGCGGCTCGCGGCGCGGCGCGATCTGGACGAGCCGCCGGGAGCGGAGGTCGCGGACTACGACGAGTACACCTGCCTGTACGACGAGTCGTGGCGCGACCCCGAGGTCCGCTGGCTGCTCTCGACGGTCCCCAGCTGCATGATCTTCGACGACCACGATGTCATCGACGACTGGAACACCAGCGCCGCCTGGCTCACCGAGATCCGCTCCACCCCCTGGTGGCACGAGCGGATCGTCAGCGGACTGATGTCGTACTGGGTCTATCAGCACCTGGGCAACCTCTCGCCCGCCGAGCTGGCGGCGGACCCGCTCTACGCGGCGGTGCACGCCACCCCGGACGGCACCGAAGAGGTCCGCCGGTTCGCGGCCGGGGCCGACGCGGACCCCACCCGTACCCGCTGGAGCTACCGACGCATTTTCGGCCGAGTACGGCTGCTCATGGTGGACAGCCGAGCGGCCCGGGTGCTCGACGAAACGCAGCGGGCGATGATCCACCCCGAGGAGATGCGGTGGCTGCGCGAGGAGATGCTCGCCGGGCCCGGATCCTTCGACCATGTACTGATCGGCACATCGCTCCCGTGGCTGCTGCCTCCATTGGTACACGACGCGGAGCAGTGGAGCTCGGCGCTGGTCCGGGGTGAGCGGGGCGGCCCCGACGGCCGTTGGGCGCGGGTCGGCGAGTACCTGCGGCAGCGCGCCGACCTGGAGCATTGGGCCGCCTTTTCCGATTCGTTCGGGCAGCTGACGGAGCTGATCCGGGAGGTGGGCAGCGGCCCGGACGCCCCGGCGACGGTATGTGTGCTCTCGGGCGATGTGCACCATGCGTACATCGCGGAACCCGCCTGGCCCGCCGGGACCCCTGACGGTGGGCCGTCGGCCCGCGTCCTGCAACTGACCTGCTCTCCCGTGCACAACTCGATCCCGGGCCCGCTCAAGGGCGCCTTCCGTTTCGGCTGGAGCCGGGCGGGGCGGCGGTTCGGACGGCTGCTGGCCCGGCACGGGCGCACTGGTACAGCTCCGGTCCAGTGGCACAAGACGGATGGGCCATGGTTCGGCAATCAGCTGATGACACTTACGTTGCATGGCCGGAAAGCTGCGCTGTCATTGGTTCAGGCCAAGTCGAAGAAGACAGGGGCCCAGCTCCAGACGGTATTTGATCGCTCGCTGACCAATGACGGTCCATCGACTTTCAGCCAGTCAACTAAACGTTGAACTTGCAAGTACTGATGAGGTCTACCTAACCTGTGGTGCTCAATCGGTTCACGTCCCCACTAGACCGAAGGAGCCTCCCCCCCATGTACTCACGCCTCAATCAGGCCCAGCCCTACGCCCTCGCGCTCTTCCGAATCGTCGTAGGTCTGCTCTTCGCCTGCCACGGTGCCGCCTCGATCTTCGGCGTGCTGGGCGGCGCCATGGGCGGCGGATCCATACCCGCCGGCACCTGGCCGGGGTGGTACGCGGCGGTCATCCAGCTCGTCGGCGGCGGGCTCGTGGCACTGGGCCTGGGCACCCGCATCGCCGCTCTGGTCTCGTCCGGCTCCATGGCGTACGCGTACTTCAGCGTCCACCAGTCAGGGGCGCTCTTCCCGCTGCAGAACGGCGGCGAGCCCTCCGCCGTCTACAGCTGGGTGTTCCTGCTGCTCGTCTTCACGGGTCCCGGCGCCCTGGCCCTGGACCGGCTGTTCACCGCCCGCTCCGCTCCCCTGCCCGTCGAGGAACGCGCACCCGAACCGGCCGCCCCGGTCGCCGTCTGACCCGGACGTCCCGCCGGACAGCCTCGGGCACGCCGGGAATGCCGCTTCCAGGCGTACCCGGGCTGTCCGGCGGGACGCGTGCGGGCCGCAGGCCCGGTCACTCCTCACGCGTACCTCACGCGCGCCTCGCGCGCGCCTCAATCGCGCGTCGAGGCACCGACGAGTGACGGTCGAGACTTATGTGACATACACATGAGGTGCCCAACATCACGCCCATATCTGGATCTCCAGGTGAACGGCAGGCGTACGCTGTACAGCTGGCCCTGCCGCTCCTGCCGCTCCCCTGCGACGTCGCGGCGTTGTCACGAATCGGGGAGTAGAAGTGCTGGAGAGTGTGGGTGCGCTGACCGGCAGCCCATGGATCTACGTTGTGGTCGCCCTCTCGGTGCTTCTGGACGTCTTCCTTCCTGTGCTGCCCAGCGGTGTCCTCGTGATCACCGCCGCCACGGCCGCCGCCGCGGGTACCAGCACGGTGGCCGCCGACGCCGCGGGCGCCGCCCGCCACGTCACCGAGGTCCCCTCGCTCCTGGCCCTGATCCTCTGCGCGGCCAGCGCCTCTGTGCTGGGTGACCTCGCCGCGTACCGGCTCGCCTGGCGCGGTGGCGCACGCCTGGACGCCGCCATCGCCCGCTCCCGGCGCCTCACCTCCGCGCAGGAACGCCTCGGCGCCGCGCTCAACCGGGGCGGCGGCGTCCTCGTCGTCATCGCGCGCTTCGCCCCGGCCGGACGCTCGGTCGTCTCCCTGGGCGCGGGCGCCTCGCACCGCAAGGCGAAGGAATTCCTGCCGTGGTCCGCGGTGGCGGGCGTTGCCTGGGCGGGTTACAGCGTGGGCCTCGGCTACTTCGGCGCGCAGTGGCTCGGCGCGAGCTGGCTGGGCACGGCGATCTCGGTCCTCGCGCTGTTCGTCGCGGGCGCGTTCGCCGCGCTGCTGATGCGGCGCCCCGCGGCGGCCGCCGCGGCCGCTGCCGCCACCGCCCCGGCCTCGGTCCCTATGGCGTCCTGACACCTCCCCGCACTTCCAGACCGTCCAGCAGTCTGGCGGTCGACGCGGCGATCTCGTCGACGGCACGGTCGAAGACTTCCCTGTTGTGCGCGGCCGGGGCACGGAAGCCGGAGACCTTGCGCACGAACTGCAGGGCGGCGGCGCGGATGTCCTCCTCCGTGGCCTCTTCGGGGAGGGACGGCGGGCGAAGGGTCTTGATACTGCGGCACATACATCAAGTGTGGACCGCCCCACTGACAACGTCCCGGGATCACGTGACAACGTCCCAGGATCAGGTAGCGACGTCCCAGGATCACGGGCCTCGGTCGGTCAGGGAGATCACGGGCCCCGGTCGGTCAGGAAGCGGGCACCGGACCGCCGGGCCTGAACCGCTCCACCCCCACGATGTGCCGCACCTTGACCGGGCGCACGATCACCGCGATCCGCCGCTCCCCCGGCATGGTCCACTCGAACCGCTCGCTGCCCAGGTACTTGCGGGCGAGCCGGTCCATCCGGTCGTGCGCCTCCTGGCCCTCCACGAAGCGGACCACCTCACCGCTGATCTGCACCCGGTCGAAGGGGTCGGCGTGATCCGCGTGGGAGAGGTAGACCCGGGGGTCGCGGCGCAGGTTCTCCTCCTTCACCCGGCCCGCCGAGGTGTTGAAGGTCAGCTCCCCGTCCCCCTCCAGGTCCACCCACATCGGGCTGACCTGCGGCGCTCCGTCGGCGAACACGGTGCCGACGTACCAGATGTTGGCGGCTCGCAGCCGGGCGCGGACGGCTTCATCCAAGATCAATGTCATCGGTGGAGGCTACCAACCGCGCCCGGCGACTGTCAGATGACCGACTTCGAGCGGTCCGTGCACAGGGCCCAGATCACGAAGGTGTCGATGGCCAGGGAGACCACGGCCCAGATCGGCTGGTAGGGCAGCCACATGAAGTTGGCGATCATGTTGAGCGCCGCGAGTCCCACACCGACTCCGCGCGCCCAGCCGAAGCCCCGGAGGATGCCCCAGCCGACCAGGAAGAGGAGGATACCGAGAGCCAGGTGGATCCATCCCCAGCCCGTCACGTTGAACTTGAAGACGTAGTTGTTGACCCGCGTGTAGACGTCGTCGGTCGCGATTCCGGCTATGCCCTTGATCGCCTCCAGCACACCGTCGACTATGAGCAGGACTCCGGCGAACATGGTCCCGCCGGCCGCCCAGGGGCTGCCGCCCCCCGGCTCTGTGGCATGCGAACGGGACGTACCCGGTGTGGGCGCTGACTGTGCCATGAGAACTCCTTGGCCGGTGGAACTGCACGTCAGACCGACCCTGGTCGGCACCCGAGGGGACGGCCACCCGGCCGCAGCCGAACGGGTGAAGCCGCCGCCCCGCCCGCCGGGCGTCCGGACACACCCCGCCCCGCCTCGACCGACTGCCCCCGGACAGCGTCAGGAACTACGCTCGCAGGCATGATCGAGACGGAGCGACTCATCCTGCGCCCCCTTGCGACGTCGGACGCCGACGCCTTCGTCGATCTCCACGCCGACCCCGAGGTCAACCGGTTCGTCGGGGCCTACTCCCGCCGGCAGGCGCTGGAACGGCTCGCCGGGATCGAGCGGCAGTGGGCAGAGCGGGGTCATGGGCTGTGCGCGGTGCAGCTCCGGTCCAGCGGCGAGTTCATCGGCCGGAGCGGTCTGCAGTACTGGCAGCAGTTCGACGAGGTCGAGCTGGGCTGGACCTTCCGGGCGGAGCACTGGGGGCACGGATACGCGACAGAGGCGGCTCGGGCCTGCCTGGACTGGGGCTTCGCCACACTGGACGCCGACTACTTCACCGCCCTCGTCCGACCGGGCAACGCGCCATCGGTGAAGGTGGCCGAGCGCCTCGGCTTCGCGCCGCGCCGGCAGGAGGAGCTGAACGGCAACCCCGTCACGGTCTACGCACTGGACCGCCCCGCCGCCAGCCGCTGACACCTGCCGGCCGCCCGGGCTCTCTCAGCCTTCGGAGACGGGGCTGTCAGGGGCAGCGGGGACGGCACCGTCAGAGACAGCACGCTCGGCTACGGCCCTCTCGTAGGCCAGGGTGAGCTCGGCCAGTACGCCGTCGGTGCGCTGCGGACGGCCTTCGAGGTGCGTGGCGCGGAGCTCGTCCATGAACCTCTCCCCCATATCGGGGCCGCCGCGAGCGAGGAGCTGGGCACGGATCGACAGCTCGGGCACGGTCGGGAGCCAGCGGGAGCCCCAGTCGCCCAGCTGTGTCATGAGCGGAACGAGCTGGATCGACGCCTCGGTGAGCCGGTACTCGATCTTCTGCCGGTGGCTCGGATCGTCGTGCCGGGTGAGCAGACCGGCACCCACGAGCTTCGACAGCCGGGCGGAGAGGATGTTCGACGCGATGCCCTCGACCGAGTGGGCGAGGAGCTCCCGGAAGTGCCGATGGCCGCCGAACATGACATCCCGCAGCACGACCAGGCTCCACCGGTCGCCCAGCAGCTCGACGGTCAGGTTGATCGGGCAACCCGATTTCCCCGGCGGCACGGGCAGGCGGCCCGTCTCAACTGGTTGCGGCATGCTGACAGCGTAGTACTGTACAACCGGTTGCTCATCACATCCGGTTGCAGTTTGCCGCCAGTCGGCGGACGCGCCGCCTGTTGTCTGTCGGCGCCCGACTCTCGACTCTCGACGCCCGGATCGTCGACGCCCGGATCGTCGACACCCGGAGGAGAACTCATGTCACAACAGCTGTTGAGGATGCACTGCATCACCGTGTCGCGGGACGGATTCGGTGCCGGTGAGGGCCAGAGCCTGGAGCGGCCCTTCGGTCACGCGGACCCCACCACCCTGCTCTCCTGGGTGGGACCCACCGCCAGCTGGGTAAACCGCACAGAGCCCGGCGGCACGCGCGGCCTGGACGACTACTTCACCCGTGAACAGACCCGCAACGTGGGCGCGGAGATCATGGGACGCAATAAGTTCGGCCCCCAGCGCGGCCCGTGGGAGAACCACGACTGGAAGGGCTGGTGGGGTGACAACCCGCCCTTCCGCACACCGGTCTTCGTGCTCACCCATCACGAGCGCCCCTCCTTCACCCTGGCCGACACCACCTTCCACTTCCTCGACGCGAAACCGGAGGAGGCGCTGGCACGCGCGAAGGAGGCCGCCGACGGCCGGGACGTACGCCTCGGCGGCGGGATCGCCACCATCCGCGAATTCCTCGATGCCGACCTCGTCGACACGATGCACATCGCCGTGGCGCCCGTCGACCTGGGGCGTGGCGAACGGCTCTGGGAGAGCCACACCGAGCTGCTCGACCGGTACCACCTCGATACGGTGCCGAGCCCCAGCGGAGTCACCCACCTGCTGTTCTGGCGGCGATGACCACGGTGGCCGAGAATCACGCCCGGTTGATCCGGTACACATCGCGCACGCACGCGTTGGCCAGGGTCGCGGCGAGGATGACTCCCGCACACACCAGCAGGATGTGCTGACTGGTCCAGTGCTTCGAGGCAACCGCCACCAGCAGGTACGCGATCGGAATGGCGGCGCGTTCACCCAACGCGTTGAACGCGCCGAGCCGCCCCAACTCGTCGTCGCGCACTTGCTGTTGCATGACCGTGGACCAGGCGACGATCGCTACGTCCAGCCCGATTCCGGCGACGACGGCGGCCATGAGCACGCAGACGAGGGGCAGTTCCAGCCCCAGAGCGGCCAGGGGCAGCATGATGCCCGCACTGGTCACCACACAGACCAGCATCAGCCGCCGCGGCTTCCAGGCCAGGCAGAGGAACGTACCCGCGAGGAGTCCGGCGGCGAAGGCGCCCTGCACCAGCCCCCATGAACGGGCGCCCGCGTAGCTGTCGGCCGCCACGAGCGGCCCGAGCAGCTGGAATCCGGCCAGCCAGGCCGCCACGACCGCGGTTCCGGCCACGGTGTAGCTCCACAGCCAGCTCCGCGAACGGAACCCGGCCCAGCCCGCCCGCAGATCGCTCACCACGCCGCCCCCGGAAGGGACCGACCCTGCGAGCCGGAGCCCGAGCAGGAGAAGGGCCGCGACGACGAACGTGCTCGCGTCCCACCCGAGCGCCCAGGCGGGGCCCGACAGCGCCACGACGAATCCACCGACGACCGGACCGACGATCCTGACGGCGTTCCCGGGCACCCGGACCAGCGCGTTGGCCTGCTGGAGCTGCTCCTTCGCAACGAGCCGGGTCGCGATCCCCTGGGCGGCGGGCGCGATGAACGCGGCCGAGGCCCCGGAGAGGCAGGCGCAGACACTGATCGCGAGCGTCGTCGCCGTACCGGTCGCCACCAGCACGCAGACCGCCGCCTGGGCCAGTGCGGCCCCGAGATTCCCGAGGAAGAGGATGCGGCTGCGGGACATCCGGTCCGCGAGGACGCCCCCCAGGAGGAGCAGGACCAGGGTCGGCAGGGTGTTCGCGGTGAGCACGATCCCGAGCGACTGCGCGCCGCCGCCATGCCCGATCACGGCGAACGCGAGCGCCACGGGCGCCATGGCCGAACCCGTCGCGGACACGAGATGGGCCAGCAGGAAACGCCGGAAGGCCGGTATCCGCAGGGGCGACGCGACATCCGGCCCGTGCTCCTGGCCGGCGGAGGTAGAGGCAGAAGCAGAAGCAGCGTGCGCCAGTGCTTCGCGCCCGCGCGCCTTCACCGCGGCTCCGGCGACCGCGCCCAGGGCGCGAAGCGCAACACCGGATCGTGGAAGCCCGTCGGGCAGCCGACGAAGGCCGGGCGGTCGAACACCAGCTCCAGGCCATGGCGGTAGGCCAGGTCATGACCGGCGGCGGGCCGGAGCTGCCCGGCGTTCCACGAGGCGACGCCCCGGTCCCACCAGGACCCTTCGGGAAGCCGGATCGCGGCATGCCGCCCTTCACCGCCCACTCTGCCCCTCATCTCCCCTTGCCGCCCCTCATCATCGCCACTCGTCACGCAGATCACTACTGACGACCGCTGACGACCGCGAACAGGCCGCCAGGCTACCCCGCGCGGCCCTGGCCTACTCCGGCGTCACGGCGTAGCCGGGGACGGACGGCCACCGCACCGTCAGCACCACCGACTCCTCTTCCGCGAACCAGGAGTGGTCGACTCCCTGCCCCCAGACGACATAGTCGCCCTGCTGCTCCAAAACCACACTGCGGCCCGGGAGTTGCACATGGAAGCGACCGCTGATGAGCACCAGCAGAGCCGTTCGCTCCTCGCCCCGCACCCACTGCTTCCGCTCGTCACCACGCGGGTGAACGCCCCACTTGATCTCCACGGCCTCGCTGTGGCGTGGATCGGCGTCGTCCTTGAAGTGCCCGAGCAGCCACCCTCGGTCCAGTGCCGCATCCTTGCCCGCGTTGCCCACGTACACGCTGTCGTTCATGATCCCGGACGCTAACAGCCGCGGGGTCCGCAGCCCGTCGCACTCCCCCGTTCCGCAGCCCGCAGGACCAAAGACCCGTGCCCGAGTGCGGAAAGGGACCGAAAGCCCCTGGCAGGGGGTCACCAAAGTGCGCAGAACACCCGACGGTGCATCATCTCTCTCGGATCTGGAATTCATGCTCACTACCGTGGGTTACATGAAGAATTCCACCGCCACCCTGCCCCGTCGAGCCGTCGCCGTCGTCCTGGGCACCCGCCCCGAGCTGGTCAAGCTCGCGGAGCTGATCCGCCTCCTCGGCCCGGCGGCACGGGTCATCCACACCGGGCAGCACTACGAAGCCGAGCTGTCCCGCGACTTCGCGGACGAGCTGGGGATACCCGAACCGGAACGCCTGCCCGGCGTCGGCGGCCTGCCACGCGCCGCCCAGATCGCCGACGCGCTCAACGGCCTGGACGGGCTCTTCGCCGACGACCCCCCGCGCGCGGTCGTCGTCCAGGGCGACACCAACGCGGCACTGGCCGGCGCACTCGCCGCCAACACCCGCGGCCTGCCACTGGTCCACGTCGAGGCCGGGCTGCGCAGCAACGACCGCGCGATGCCGGAGGAGCACAACCGGGTCCTCATCGACCACCTGGCCGACGTGCTCTGCGCCGCCACCCCCGACAACCGGGCCTCGCTGCTCTCCGAGGGCATCGCCGCCGAGCGGGTGCACGTCACCGGCAACACCGTCGTGGAATCCGTCCGCGACAACCTGCCCGACGCGGAGGACCGCCGCACCGCCCTCTCCGGCCTGGGGCTGGCTCCGGACGGGTTCCTGCTCGCGACCGTGCACCGGCCGGAGAACACCGACGACCCCGCCACCCTCGCCGTCGTCCTCGCGGAACTCGCGGGCCTGGCACGCGAACTCCCCGTCGTGCTCCCGCTCCACCCCCGCACCGGCGCCCGGATCGACGCCTGCGGCCTTCAGCCGCTGCTCGACGACATCCTCACGCTGCCTCCCGTCGGATACGCCACCTTCCTGACCCTCGCCCGGCATGCGGCGGTCCTCGTCTCCGACTCCGGAGGTGTGCAGGAGGAGACCACCGTCCTGGGCCGCCCGCTCGTGGTGGTCCGGCGCTCCACGGAACGGCCGGAGGCAATGGCCGACTTCGCGGAACTCGTCCCGCCGGGACTGGAGATCAGCGATGCCGCCCGGCGCCGACTGGCCGAGGGACGGCCGGGGCTGCGTCGACTGGCCGCCCTGCCGAGCCCGTTCGGTGACGGCCACGCCGGCGAACGCATCGCCGGTCTCATCGGCCGGACCGCCCGCCCCGCCCCCGCCCGGCACCGAGCCCGAGCCGAAGCCCAAGAGGGACAAGGCCAGGGACAAGGCCGGGGCCAGGGCCAGGATCGTGTGCTCGCACCGGCCGGTGTGTGACCGGCCACCACCCATTCGCCGCCCACCTCTTGTGAGGCGTGATGTTTCTCGACTTCGTCCTGTACGTTTTCCCGTTCCTCCTCCTCGCCTGCTTCCTCGTGTACTGGGCCGGCGCCCGGCACGCGTACGCACGCCGCCGCCCCTCCGCGGCCGGCGATCCCAGCGCGTACGACTGGCACTTCTTCGTTCCCTGCCGTGACGAGGAAGCCGTCGTCGCCACCACCGTGAACCGGCTGCGCGCCGACTTCCCCCGGAGCCACGTCTGGGCGATCGACGACGCCGGCGACGACCTCACCGCCCCGATCGTGACCTCGCTCGCGGACCGGGACCCGCACATCCACCTGGTCTCCCGCCGCCTTCCCGACGCCCGGGTCGGCAAGGGCGCCGCGCTCAACGCCGCGTACACCGCGCTCGACGAGCACCTCGCCCCCGCGACGGACCGCTCCCGGGTGATCGTCTGCGTCGTCGACGCCGACGGCCAGGTGTCGCCCGGCGCCCTCACCCGCGTCAGCGGCCCCGACGCCTTCGCCGACCCGGACATCGGCGGGGTCCAGATCGGTGTCCGGATGCGGAACGTCGACGACGAACGCCCGCTGGCGCACCGCGGCCGCCTCGCCAATGCCTACGCCCGGCTCCTCATCCGGATGCAGGACGCCGAGTTCGCCACCTCCAACACCGGCATGCAACTGCTCCGCGTCCGGACCGGCTCCGCCGGCCTCGGCGGCAACGGCCAGTTCACCCGCCTCACCGCCCTGGACAGGATCGCCGCCGCCGAACGCCACCCGTGGCAGCAGGGCGCGCTGCTCGAAGACTACGAACTCGGCCTGCACATGCGGCTCGCCGGTTACGACGTCACCCACCTCAGCGACGCCTGGGTCACCCAGGAGGCGCTGCCCCACACCCGCCGCTTCCTCACCCAGCGCACCCGCTGGGCCCAGGGCAACATGACCTGCGTCCGCTACGCCGGCCGGATCGTGTCCTCCCGCCACTACCGGTCCCGCGGCGTCATGGAGTCGCTCTACACCTTCGTCCAGCCGTTCGCACACCTCGCGACACTGCTGCTCACGGTGCTGATGACCGCCGCGCTGATCGTCGGACACGGCATCCTGTTCGCCGCCTGGCCCCTGGCGCTCGCACTGGCCCTCGTATCGATCGTGCCGTTCGTGCTCTGGGGCCCGGTCTACCGCCGGGAGTTCGCCGCGGACCGCTCCCGGTTCAAGGGCCTCCTGTGGGGCATCGCGCTCTGGCTTTACGCGTACCACCTCTTCGTCGTCTCCGCCCGCGGCTTCGTCCGGCTGCTGCGCGGCCGGACCGGCTGGGCCAAGACCCGGCGCAACGCGGAGGCGCCCGGCCACGGCCCCGTGGCACGCGAAGCCTGACCCCTCCCGCTCTCCCCCTGCCCCTGCCCCTGCCCCTGCCCCGCACGCTCCCTGCCGAGGACCACCATGTACCACCACCCCGCATCGCGAATCCATCCGCAGATCGCGGACTGCCGAGGCGTCTGCGCCGTCCTGGGCGTGGCCCTGCTCGACGCCGCCCTCGGCGAGGACGTCAGGCTCCTGGCCCTCTACTCGGTCGGGCCGGCCCTGTCCGCGGTCCGCGCCGCGCCACGGGCCGTCATCGGCACCGGAGCGTTCGCCGGGCTGGTGGCCGTACTGCTGACCCTGCATGACGGCATTCTCGGCACCCACCGGGCCGTCTCCGGGTTCATCGCCATCGCGCTGGTGACCGCTGTCTCCACCGTGGCGGCGCGGCGCAGGACCCGGCAGGAGTCACGACTCGCCGCCGCCCGTCGTGTGGCGGACGCCACCCAGCTGGCCATCGCACCGTCCATGCCCGCGACCGAAGGCCCGGTGCGGCTGGCCGCCTCCTACGAATCCGCCGACGCCGGCGCCCACGTAGGCGGCGACTTCTGCGAAGTCGTCCCGGTCAGAAACGGGGTACGCGTCCTCATGGGCGACGTCCAGGGCAAAGGGCTCGGGGCCGTATCGCTCAGCAACACCCTTCTGGGCTCCTTCCGCGACAACGCCCCGGCCGAGGCGCACCTGGAGGACGTCGGGCTGCGGATGTCGTGCAGCATGCTCCGCCGACCGGACGAGGAACGCTTCGCCACCATGACCCTCGCCCAGCTGACCGACAGCGGAGAACTGACGGTCCTCAACTACGGTCACCCCAGCCCGCTCATCACCCTCGCGGACGGAACCGGCCGCTGGGCGCACCCGCGACAGCCCGGCCTGCCCCTGGGACTGGCAGCCCTCGCCCACTGCGAACCGGGCTCCTACCGGTGCACCCTGCACGCCGGCGACCGCGTCCTGTTCCACACCGACGGTCTGACCGAATCCCGCGACGAGCAGAACCGCTTCTACCCGCTCGAAGCCCGCGCCGGTCTCCTGCGCGACGCCGATCCGGCCGCCTGCCTGGACCGCCTGCGGGCCGACGTCCACGCACACGCCGCAGGCTCGGAGGGCGTCGACGACTCCGCGCTCCTCCTGGTCGAGTACCAGGGGCAGCCCGGCGCGGCGGACCGGCCGGCCATCTCGACGGAGCCGGGGCGCCGCCACCTGCCCCTCAGGCACACGCCCGAGGTACTGGGCTGCCACGTGTGCGCCGTTGCGGACTGCCCGCTGCGCGATGCGCTGGATTCCTGAGAGCTGTTCCGCATCCGTCATCCGGCGATCGTCGGCGAACGTTAGTGAAACGTTAGGAGAACGTGAGCGCCAACTGAAACGGTGGCACTCCCCCAGTGGGGGAAGACAGCCCCTTTCGATTATGGCACGGGCGCACTTTCGGGAGCGTCCGCAATCCAGGAAATGGAGTAGTCATGAAGAAGATCAAGGCGCTTGTGCGGAAGTTCAAGAAGGACGAGGACCTCGCCAACCACGCGTGGGTCCTGCACGTCATCTAGTGCAGCTCTAGTACACCTTCGTCGGCGGGGGAAGCGGCCATGTCGCTCCCCCCGCCCACGCCCGAGTATCTCTCCGGCTTATCTCCGGCTCTCTCCAGCTTATCTCCGGCCCGTTCATGGTCTGGATTATCCGCCTGCTGCGGGGAATCCGTCTGTTGCGGGGAATCCGTCTGACTGCCATTTTCATGGAGGTGCGATTCTCGTGGAAGAAACGGCAGCGGCATCGGATCGCGGCCATTCCATCGTGTACGCCCCACGAATTCAGGAACTGCTGGCCAGGGAGGAGAAGGTCTTCCGGATCGACGCGACCACGGTCGGCGTCTCCCGCTCCGACCTGATCAGCGAAGTCGTCGCGGCGCGACCCGTCCTGTCGACGGAGCGCTCGGTCTACAAGCCGGCGGCCGGAGCCGAGATCCCCCACGACAGCGCGACCCGAACGATCCGCGCTCTGGGGAAGGACGTCATGGAGGGCATCCGCACCCCGCCGCCTCCGGCGCGCGGGCTGAACGGAGCCTGGCCCTACGCCGCCACCTCCTACCTGCGCCAGTGGCTCTTCGCGTCCGACCCGCTGCCGGTCTCCCTGTTGTCGAAACGCGGCATCACGCGCTCGCCCGCACTCTCCCGGATCGTCGACCGCGCCGTCACCGTATGGCCGGAGCCCGGTGGCGGCGGGCGCGGACGTACCGCGCTGGCCGAGCAGATCAGCAGCGCCTCCGACGCCCAGGAACGCGGGCAGGCCATCGCCATGTACCGTCGCGCGACCGCCACCCTCTGCGACGGGGTGGCCGCGCTGACCGGCAACACCCTGTGGCTCATGGGGCCGGACGGACGGGCACGGGGTGCGGCCCGCGCAGACCTCACCGCGGTTCTGTGGGAGACGCTGCGGCTGCTGCCGCCCGCGTGGATGCTGTACCGGACGGGCGGGGACGCGTACGCCGGACTGCACCCCGAGATCCGCCGCGAGGACAACGTCGCCCTGTTCCCGCTGCTGATGCACCGTCACCCGGATTACTGGCCGGAGCCGATGGTCTTCCGGCCCGAGCGGTGGGCCGGGGTGCCGGATCCCGAGAAGACGCCGGCGTACATGCCGTTCGGGTTCGACGGTGCCCGCTGCTGGGCCAAGCACCTCGTCGTCCCCCTGGCCGAACGTCTGCTGACCGTCGCTCTCGACAACCGGCTCACCGTTCGCGGCCCGAAGCAGGAGACCCACGTTCCGCTTCGCTCCCTGCTGTCAGTGCGGTTCGACGCCGAATCCGGAGCGTGACGTCACCTCACCCCGCCACCCTGCCACCCGACCGCCCCGACACCACGGGAACGCCATGGAATCGCCCACGCTGGCCAACTGGGTCGGTGACGTCGAGAGTTTCAGCAGCCATCAGTGGCAGCACCAGCCCGCGGTCTTCACGCCGGAGACGCTCGCCTCGCCTTTCGACCTCGACGAGCTGGACGTCGCCTTCGACTCAGGGCTGCTGCGGACCCCCTACCTGGAGATGGTCCGCTCCAACAAGGTCACCGTCCCGACCGACGCGTACACCACGTCACGCGTGGTCAACGGAACGACGCACCACGGCTTCGCCGACCGCGCGAAGGTCGTCGGCCTCATGCGCGCCGGGGCGACGCTGCTCCTGCGCCACGTCGACCAGTGGCACCGCCCCACCGCGGACCTGGTGGCCCGGCTGTCCGGCGAACTGGACCGGCGCGTGGAGGCGTTCTTCTTCGTCACCCCCGCCGACGGCCAAGGTCTCGCTACCCACCGCGACGACGCCGACGTGTTCGCCCTCCAGGTGGCCGGACGCAAGACCTGGTACGTACACAGCGCGCCGAAGACCGCGGACTGGCCGCTGGGCGAGCTCCCGGACGACGAGGACTCGCCCCAACTCCTGCGCGGCGTCCTCGAACCCGGCAACGTGCTCTACATACCCCGCGGCTTCGCCCACCGCGCGGTGGGCGAAGCCGGACTCTCGGCCCACCTCTCCCTGACGATCCGCGACATCTCCCTGCCGGACCTCGCGGCAGCCCTGCAACAGTGCCTGACCGAGAACCTGGACATCCCCGCGCGCCCACTGGGGGAAGCCGCGATCAAGGACGCCTGCGCCACCCTGCTCGGCCATGCCCGTGCACAGCTCGCCACGATCACCCCGGACGACCTGCGCCTCGCCGCACGGGCGGCGCAGACGCGGCAACCGGGCGGCGAGCCACCCCGGTCGGAGACGTTCACCGCAACGGCCGAGGACTGGGACTCCGACACACCCGGCACCAAGCGCCCCGCCCTGGCCTCCGTCGCACGCACCTGGCACCGCCTGCGCGACGCGGCACGCGGCACACCCTGACGCGAAGCGGCGACGTCCGGCCCGGAGACCGTGCACCGGGGGGGCAGCCCCGGCGCACGGCCTTCACACGTTGGGTTCGGCCCCATGCGCTGCCGCGATCCGGTCGATGCGGGCGGCCAGGTCGAAGTCCGCATCGGTCAGCTTGTGGCCGGCGTCGTGCGTGGTGATCCCGAACCTCACCCGGCTGCCGACTCGTCGCCACCCCGAAGGAGCTTTGCCCGCAAGGGAGTCGAGGCCGGCTGGGCCGCCACCGCTGGACCGTAGAACGCACCATGGCCCGGCTCGCCGGCTGTCGCCGCCTTCACCGTCGCTACG
This sequence comes from Streptomyces sp. NBC_00341, assembly GCF_041435055.1. Taxonomy (NCBI): domain Bacteria; kingdom Bacillati; phylum Actinomycetota; class Actinomycetes; order Kitasatosporales; family Streptomycetaceae; genus Streptomyces; species Streptomyces sp. NBC_00341. The sequence goes on from NZ_CP108002.1 coordinate 2,494,562, forward strand.
AACGCAAGCCAGACCACTTCCTCGCGTTCACCAGCATCGCGTGCACCCTCATCTGCTGCCGCCGGTTGACGGCATGACAAGGTTTGCGAGCCATTGGCTCACCTTGTCGAGGTATCCGGGAACGAGGGCCGCCGAGCCCTCTGCCTGCAGACGATGGTCACCGCCCGGGAGCACCTCCACCGTCAGGGTGGCGCGGTGGAGTCGGGCGGAGTGGCAGGCGGCTGCGGTGAAGATACGGATGCTGTCGGCGACCGGCACCGTTGTGTCCGCACCACCGAATAGCGCCAGATGCGGGCAGCACAGCTGGAGCAGGTCCGGAGTCGGGTCGTGGTCCTGTTTTCGCTTCAGGAACAACCAGAGGCGTTCGTCCACGTCGCCCCAGTAGTAGGCGAGTCCCGGCGGCGCTCCCGCGTTGTCGACGAGCTTTTGCGCCGTGGAGAAGTCGGCGTCGCGTCGGCCTGCTTCTGCCAGCCGGTCGTACAGATTTAGGGTGCTGCGGACCTCAGGGTGCCCATCACCATGTAGACCCTTCAGGTGGTTGCTGAGGGCGTAGCGTTCCTGCTCGACAGGGCTCACCCCCGGGCAACTGTTGGTGACCACCCACGGCACGTCACCCCGCCCCGCAGAAGCGCGCAGAGCAACCCAGCCGCCCTCGCTGTGCCCGAAAAGGCCCACCGCTTGAGGTCGAACCTCGGGCTGAGCACGGAGAAAGTTCAGCGCGGCGACTGCGTCAGCCGCCAGTTCATCCATGGTTGCTGCGCGCCAATCACCGGATGACTGGCCAACACCACGTTTGTACATACGAGAGCACGGCAAATCCAGCCTCTACAAGGTGCCGCTGGATCGGCAGGAAGTAGGTGCCGTTGTCCCTGTCGGTCGGCCCGGACCCCCCGACCAGCACCACGCCGGCAACGGCCGGTTCGGCGTCGACCGGAACTCGCAGTGAACCGGCCAGCTCTACCTCCCCGTTGACGAACGTGACGTCTTGCACTCTCACGCTTTTCATGAACTCAGTCTCATGGTTCTGGACGGACCTCGTTCAGTTGATCCGGAAGCTTGCCCGTCCAGGACGGAACCTCCCGTGAGCTTCCCGCCAGTGCCCTACAAGATCGAGAGATCGCCGAACGAACAAATGAGACGGGTTCTCATTCCCCAACCCACCACTCACCCCATTTCCCGCTCCCCGCCGGTTTCGCGGTGGAACGGACAAGTGAGGTTCCCTTGAGATGCGGAAGGTGGTGACAGAGCATCAGATGGTTCTATGAGAGGAACATCGACCATGGCTGCCCCCAGGAAGTACTCGCTGGAGTTGCGTGAGCGTGCAGTGCGGATGTATCACACCTCGGATCCGAAGCCCCAGATCAAGAAGCTGGCCGTCGACCTCGGCGCCTACCCCGAGGCCCTGCGGGGCTGGATCCGGCAGGCCGAGGCCGATGCCGGCGAGCGTGATGACCGGCTGACCACCGACGAACACGCCGAGCTGGTGGCCCTGCGGAAGGAGAACGCCCAGCTCAAGAGGGCGAACGACGTACTGCGGACGGCCTCGGCGTTTTTCGCGGCGCAACTCGACCCGACCCGGCCCAGGCGACCACGCTCCTCGACGAGCATCCCCACCTGGGAGTCGAGTGCGTACTTGGGGAGCTTTCCATCGCCTCCTCCACCTACTACCGCTGGCGCCGGGCCCCTCTGTGTCAGCCGCCTCCTGGCACGGCGGCTACCACTTGGTCAGCTCGCTCCAGGTGTGAGAAGTCCGGGTAGCCCCTCACCGGCCGGCGAGTCCCTTGCTTCGGATCGACGACGAGGGCAACGCCTGTCGCCGCATCCCAGGCGTCTACGTCCACGGTCCGACCGACCATTGTCTCGGTGCCGTTGAAGATCGCGAGCCGGCCAGTCCCGTTGAAGTAGCGCATGCCGCCATCGTTCCTGACGGCGGCTCGATCGCCCACTGCTTTCGGTGAGACACGAACAGCAGCGGGCTACCCACTGAGTGCTTCCACGACGTAGAGGAAGAACTTCAGGCCGAAGACGGCGACGACTCCAAGTGCGATGACTCCCAGCGAGCAGCCCAATGCGATCACGGTCATGAACCGAGCCCATCCTTGAGCCCTGGTGTAGTCGGTTTCGTCGTCCCACCGCTGATCAGACACGATGCCCCCTTGCCGGTCACTGTACTCAGCGAGGGATCAGGGGGCAGCTCTCCTGGTCGGCCTGTGGCCTCATCCTTATCAGGTCGATCATTGGAGCCTGTCAACCTCGACCAACCGCGCCTGCGCCTCGGGCGATCGTCCATTGAGGTCCGACGCCGACCGCTGCTGTTCGTCCCGTTTGGTGTCAGCCGGTGATGTCAGGCATCGCACGTCGCCTGACACTCAATCGCCGGCCTGCTGATCTTCTTGACTTCGAGGGAGGGTCGATCGAATGGCCCACACGCCAGCGAGCATGCCGAACCCGGAAGGCACGCCGTCCCATGGCTGCGGCAACGTGGTTTGGAGCCACCTGGTCCCCACGACGATCAGCACCATGACCAGGATAAGCAAGGGGCGCCGGATGATGTGCCTGACCATCCCAATGTACGACGCGCCGAACTGCCTCAGTTTCCCCGGCTTCATGTTCGGGACTGTAGCGCCGATTCCCCCCATCTTCACCACGTACGTCAACCCACCGCCTACCCCAGCTCCCATCCCGTCCGCCTTCGACCCACACACCGTGGAGCGGGCTTGGTTCAGGGCGTCAAGGTGGAGCGCGCCACTGTACGAACGACCTTGACGGCCTGGGCCGTGACTGCTCGGCTTTGCCTGGGTCGAAGGTGGTCGGGATGGGAGCCCCACGACGCTCGCCCCGCTCCGGCCGGCACCCGCGAACCGGCGCCCCTCCCATCCCGGAGTCTGAGCGCCCCCGCCGGAGGCATCGTCTTGAAGCCGCGGGCTTGGTTCTCGACTCATGCCCCACGGGCCTACACAGCGGGCGCGCGTCGTGATGGAGATCCTCGGGCACAGTCAGATCGCGGTCACGATGAACATCTACGCCCACGTCGTCCAGGCCACGCAGCGCGAGGCCGTGAGTCACCTGGACCGGATGCTGAAGCGGCAGCGTCCCGACCGTGGGTGACTGCACCCGTTGATGTCAGCAGTAGATGGCAAAGGCCCCCAACCATGATCGGTTGGAGGCCTTTGCACTGGTGGGCGCGGGCAGTTTCGAACTGCCGACATCTGCTTTGTAAGCCTGGCATCGGCATCTGATGCATCACCGCAGCTCAGTCGGTCTGTGCGCTGCAATGGCTGTCACCAGCTGCTGACGCCGGGACGTTCCCCAAATGACCGTGACTGACCGCTCGATCTGGCACGCATCTGGCACGCATGCCTAGAGCTCAACGCGCTCGCTCACAACGTCGTCACCGGGCTCGCCATAGCGCAGCACGACATGGGCCGGCCGAAACGGAAGCATGCGCAACCCGGACTCCATAACCCGGAACAAGGCTTCGGCATCAGGACCATAGGCGTAGATCACAACCTCTCCCCCGCCGAACTCATTGCCGTCGACCTCACCAACACCAGCGGCTGCGACCGCGGCACCGATGGACCGCTCGGCTTCAAAGACCAGCGACCTCTGGTCAGGTTCACCGAACTCGTCGCCGCCCAACTGGAAGCGAGCGATCACGGCGTGTTCCGGAGCCTCGTCCGGCAGGTCAAAGAGCACGTTCTGCATGACGGCACCCTCCCACTGGGGTCTGACAGCCAGTCTCCTGCTGGGCATCTGCTCACTTGCTGTCGCCAATCTCTGCGGAGAGCCGTGCGCCCCTCTATGCGCCGGATGCCCTCTTGCGGTGCCCTCTCCTTCACAGCACGGTTTCGCTGAACGTCGCTCGGCGCTGAGTGCTACAAGGGGGAGGAGCGAGAGGTCATGCGGACAGTGACACCGTGGGCGCGGAAGACCTTCGGAGACACGGCCGGCCAGTTGGCTGACCTGATCCCAGCCAGCTTGGTCCGGGCACACGCCAGGGCCCGCAGTGGTCACGAGGGTGTGCACACCCAGACCTTGGAGGCCTATGGACACGGGCTCTACGCTGCCCAGTACGAGGAACTGGCTGTCAGCCTGGCCTCACTCTCTGATGCCGCGCCGGTGCGCCTACAGAGCCGGACGCTGATGATCATTCGTGACCACCTGATCTATCCGTATTGCTACGCGAAGAAGGATGTCCCCGTCACGGCCGCGCGCCTACGCCGCGCTACCGGCTTCCGCGCAGATCTGATTCGCCGACACGGCCCAGAACCGATGCAGCAGGCCTTCGACTTGGACTTCGATGAGTCCGATGAAGCGGAGGCGCACCCTGACCTCAGCCTCCTACCAGAGGACGTGCGCCTAGTCCTGGTCGCCTATGCGTGCTCCATGAGCCAAGGCGTGATGCGCATCGAATGGGGCTCGGCCGAGCTGCGCCGAGAGGACCGCTACCTCATCTGGCACCGCCACGAGCCCCTGCCTCCTGGTGCCTAGCCAGCAAGAAACACCCCATCTTGCCTGACTGCTACCTCTTGACGGAAACCCGTATCGGTGGGTGGGCCTGACCTGGGGCTTCCGGCCGAGGCCCGGTAGCTGGACTGTCACTGTCGGTCGCTGATTGTCGGCCTCGGGCGGCGTCGCACGGCCCACAGACGGCCCAGGGCTGCCGGAGTCGCCACAGCGGGATCACGCACGCTTCGCCTTACGAGGGCTCGTTCCATACGTGCACGACCGGGACGCCTTCCAGCGGGAGACGGTCGCGGTAGTACTCCGAGTCGAGCCACTCCTCGATCACGAAGAGCGGCCGCGACAAAAGCACATCGCCGACCTGCTGAGCCCGCAGAAGCAACCCGAGATCGGTCAAGGCAAGGGAGTCATCGGGCGTGTAGAGCAGGCAGTTTCCGTGCTCAGAGGCGTGATCCAGGAGGAATTGGTGCGCCTGCTCGGGATCGCGGCCGGCCAGCGCCCCACCTGCGAGGAAGGCCTGAGGCCCCACAAACGCATCCAAGGACACGCACGCCAGCCCGCCCCCGTCGTCGTCGTCGTCGTAAAAGACCTTCACCCTGTCGGCGAAGTTCTCCTGTGAGTACGGTCCGCCAACCTGTTCGTGCGGGGCGAGTACCTGGAGCGCGACAGCGACATCGGCCGGACTCATCCCGAACCGCAAGGGCCCCACACTGACCCCAGGCATCCACTCCCAGCGCTCCCGCTCACTGTTCGCAGTCACGGTCCCCACCCTCCCTCGGACAGCTCGCAACCATCCCCCGTTCCGCTCGGGCCTTGAAGCCCGCTCGGCGTTCGACGCCAACTGAGACACACGGCCAAGTTGGCACCCGTCCGAAACCTAGTGACGACTGACCGGGATCTCGTACACGATCTCGCACAGGGCGGCGGGCACGACGATGTCAGCCGTCTCTACAGGCCGCCCCTGGTCGCTGTAGTACGTCCGCCTGATGTGGGTGACAAGAGCGCCCTTCTGGATGCCGAGGAGAGACGCCTCCTCCGAAGTCGCCTGCCGCGGCTCCGGCTGCTCGACGGCATGGCTGACCGTGATGCCGATCGCAGCCATGCGGTTCACGACGCCTGCCCCGGCGTGCGGCCCTCCCTCGGGAAGGACGACGAGCGTGCCGGCGGTGAGGTCGTACGGCTCCCAGCTCGTCGACAGTTGCAACGGCTTGCGGTCGGCCAGGAACTCGTAAACGGTCCGGACGCACAGATCGCCTTCGGCGACACCGAGCCGCGCCGCGATCTCCGCCGGCGCCGGGACCTTGGCCTCGGTCCGGCTCTCCCAGTCCCCAAGCCTGCCTACAGCCTGCATGTCCGCGCGGAACGGGGAATCGTCCCGGTGCTCGCGTGCCGAGGAACGCACCACCCGGACGCGCCGACGGGGCTCGGCGATATAGGTGCCGGACCCCGCACGGCCTTCCAGGACTCCCTGCGAGATCAGCAGCTCCTGCGCCCGACGGACGACGTTCTCGCCGACGCCGCACTCCTGGCCGATCTGGGCACGTGAGGGCAGCCGGTCTCCTGGCGTCCACTCGCGCTCCGCGATCCGTCGTCGGAGAACGTCCGCGATGCGGAGATAAGGCGGCTGCTCAGGCATATGGAAAATCTAGTCCACTAGCTCTAATCTAGTTAACTAGCTTCACGTAACGTGATCACTCCGCGACGGAGATACCTGTGCCCGCTTCCGAACTGAGCGCCGAGGACATCGCCGCCCGGTTGTCCGCCGCCGGACTGACCACGCGCGTGATGCAGCACGCGCACCGCACATCGATCAGAGCGGAGGTGCCGGACGACTTCCCCGCCGACTCATGGCGGGAGGTCCTGGACGCAGTGGCGACAGCCGATCGATTCGGCCTCGTCGCAAGCAACGTGGACGGCCTCGTCTTATGGGCCGCAGTACGCAAAGAGGTCCCCGCGACGGGCACTGTCCGGGGACCTGGCCATCAGCGTTAGGAGCTGATCAGCGTGTTCAACCGTATCCGTCGCGCCCCCGCGCGTACCAGAGAGCGGTACGCCCAACAGCCCTGCCACCGCGACGCGTTAAAGCCCACCCGCCCGACATGCATCGACCCCAACCCGTCCGAGGCGCTAATGCTGCTCCTTCGACAGCGCCAAGACCGCACGGACGTCCTTCCTGGCGAGGAAACGGTCCTCGCCCGCCCGTACACCCTGGCCAGCGAGCAGCGCACACGGCAGTGCTCGAAGCCCGTCCCGCACCACCTCCTCGCCCACACGTGCTTCACGCCGGCGGAGGCCCACGGATGACGCGCGTCCGTGCAGAGGCGGCCACGCCCTACCAGTCCAGCGCATGTCGGATCGGCACCCACCACGAGTGCGCGCACTCGTGCCCGACGACGGCACCGATCGACATCCCTGTCATCTACGAGGCGTGCGTCTGCCCCTGCCACTCCCCGGCCACGTCATCGGAGGCCGCCTCATGAACGGCTTCCCCTCCGGTGGTGCACTCGCCTCCCCGGTTGAGATCACCTCGGCCACCGTGCAGCGCGGCGACGTCGTCCAGATCGGCGGCCAACCGTGCCGAGTAGCAGACCTCCGCCAACTCCCCGGCGGCGCCAAGCGCCTCCTTTTCGAGTCGGGCGAGTTCCTGACGATGCACACCCGTACGCGCCTGATCGCCGTACGCGTGCTCAAAAGGTGGTGATGGACTCCGTGCTGCCCCTCCGGCACACCATCGCCGACGGCCTCCGAACGCAGATCACCACCGGCCGCCTCAAGGCCGGCGAACGCCTCCCCTCGGAACCGAGTCTCGCCGCCCAGTACAAGGTCAGCACAACGACCCTGCGCAACGCCCTTGCACTCCTCCAGGCCGAGGGCCTGATCGAGAAGGTCCATGGCAAGGGCAACTTTGTCCGTCACCCCCTCCGCAGACTCACGTACACAAGAGGCCGCCTCACCTCGGACGCAGACCTCCGCGTCACGATCCGCACCACCAACCTCCTAGCTCGCGGAGACATGATCTCCCTGCTCGGAGTCCCCTCGCGCACCCCGCTGACGGAGTTCCTCTGCCTCACCCACCAGGGGGAGAGGCCGCACAGCCTGGCTCGCATCTACGTCCCTCGCGACCTGGCATCGGCCCAGCTACCTTGGCGTAGATCCGGCGTAGAGGAATCCCGAGATCAGATCCGGGCGCGCCCCCCAACCCCGGAGGAAGCGTCATCCCTTCGAATCAGCTCAACACTGGCCGTCCTCTCGATCACGCGCGTGTCGATCGACAACACCGGGCGCGTGGTCGAGGCTGCCCTCCTGGTCCTCCCCGGCGACCGCGCCGAAGCGCTCTTTATCACGCACCACACAGCCAACGCGAAAGGACAGGAAGGATGACACCCCAGAACGAGCTCCGCCTCCTGCCTTGGACGGACCCCAACGGCAAGCCCTGCTACCTGAGCGCCGACAGTGAAGGCAGCCACCTGTCCCGTCTGGCAGACAACATCGAAACGGTCCAACTCGGCATGGCAACCGAGCTCCTGGAGGAGGCAGCCGAAGCACTCGGAGACAAAGACGCCGAGCCGGAGGAACTGCGCCACCTGGCAACGACTCTGACTGAAGCCCTCCACGAGGTGCTCCGCGTGGCAACAAGCCGCGGCCACCGCCTACTGACGCCGGTTCCGCCCCATGAAGGAGACGAGCGCCTACGGCTCCCGGCAGCAGCCTTCGGCTAAGACCTGTCCCGTAAATGATCTCTGAGTCGTGTGGACGTGGTCGGTAGCGAGTGCGACCGCTTGCCCACCTGGCGAGGTTGAGATTGTGAAGGCGGGCGAGTCAAAGCATGGCGTGGTGGACGCCGTCGCCCTTGAGGCGGCATTCGCGGAGGATTCTCCAGGTCTTCACGCGGGCGAAGACGTGCTCGACGCGGGCGCGGACCCGTTTTGGGACTTGTTGTGGGCCTGCTTCCAGTCGGACAGCTCCTCGCCTCTGCGGCGGCGAAGCATCACGAGCCCGGTGCCCGAATAGCCGCCGTCGGCGATCGTCATGGTCTTGCCGACGGCGGCCTTAGCGCCGGACTCTTCCCACGCCCTACAGTCGTTGCGGTTGACTACTTCGACAGCAGACTTCCCATAGCGCAGCACGAAGCGTGCTAGCCGAAGCGGTAGCGAACTCAACCCAGGCTTCATCGGTTGGAACAGAGCTTCGGCATCGGGGTCATAGACGAAGATCACAACCTCTCGATCGCCTCAACAGCGATCGGCAGAGCTGGCGTTCGTTCGCGGAACCAAGCGACACTCGTAACGGCACGCCAATGTCCACCACTTAGCACGGCGCCTCTGGACGCATAGGATGAGGGTCCAGCAGGCGTCCGGGGGGGGACACGGTGGGTGCGCTGAGCCTCCTACCGGGTCGTGGACGCGGTGAAGCAGGGGGACCTATGGGTAAAACAACGTTTCTTCCCGTCAACCGCATGCTCGAGCGGGCAAATCTGGCGCGGGAGGAATCGGATACAGCATACTTCTTCGATCTCCTGTACCTCGGCGAGTTGCTTATCAAGGTGCTGGCCGTGGAGCTACTTGCCGCACTTCAGGTAGACCGAGAGCGCCACCGCTACGCAGCCGTCTCAGAACTAGTCAGGGCCGACAGCATCGGAAAATGGGCCGAGCTGCTAGATCAACTGGCATCCGGTCCAGCCAGTCAACACTTCGTTCCCGCCGGCCGGGATTCACAGCGAGCAATCACCATCCCCTTTGGTCCGGACAGCGAAAGTTGGCAACGCAAGGCAGTCGACGCTCTTAACGCCGTGTGCATCTGCCTGGACGCGAATTACGAGGATACGTCCGGAAAAAAGGTGAGCTTCCGCAGGTGGGCCCACGACTTCAGCTGGCTGCGAAACCGAACTCGCGGTCATGGCGCGCCCCGCGGGGCTGCGCTCTCCACCATTTGCCCTCAACTGGCGCAATCGCTCAATGAGATAATCGCCAATGCACCGGCCTTCGGCCGCTCATGGGTGCACCTACGGCGCAACCTGTCCGGCAGATATCGCATCAGTCCCTTCGGGAACGGCCAGGAGAACTTCGCGCACTTGGCGCGCGAAAGCGAGCACAGCCTTCCCGACGGCACTTACGTCGATCTTGGCGGCCCACGAGCCTGCGAGCTGCTTTTCACGGACCCTGATCTCACAGACTTCTTCTTGCCTAACGGAAACTTCCGGAATGGGAAGTACGAAACTCTCTCTTACATCAGCGACGAGAGACGTCCCGGGGACGGAAGTCCCTACCTCCTACCGGTAGAAGCGCAGCCGCGTAGCGAGACTGCAGCCCAACCCGACATGGCATATGTGGGAAATCTATTTAGCAATATGCCACCCCTTCCCGAGCACTACGTGCAACGCGCTGAACTTGAGCATCAGCTCACTGAACGCCTCTGCGACGATCGCTACCCAGTCATCACCCTCCAGGGCCGGGGCGGCGTAGGCAAAACATCACTCGCCCTCGAGGTACTACACAAAATAGCCCATATGGACGAGTTCTTCGGTATCGTCTGGTTCAGCGCCAGGGACATTGACCTACTACCTGAAGGGCCCAAAGTAGTACGTCCCGACGTTCTTTCTACAGACGACATAGCGATGGACTTCTCCCAACTGATGGCTAATTCATCAGCGCGAAAACCAAAGGAATCCCGGACCTATTTTGCCGATTGCCTTTCCGGGAGCGCAAACGAGGGGCCTTTCATATTCGTGTTCGACAACTTCGAGACCGTGCGAGAACAAGCCGAGCTGTATCAATTTGTCAGTAATTCAGTAAGGCTCCCAAATAAGGTCCTAATCACTACTCGAACGCGCGATTTTAAGGCCGACTATCCGATTGAAGTCGGCGGAATGCGACGCAGTGAATATTCCCAGCTAGTCGCAACCATCGCTGGCAGACTGGGCATCTCTCCCCTTATCGACGATGATTACGAGGAGTCGCTTTTCCGAGAGTCGGACGGGCACCCCTACATCACAAAAGTGTTGCTGGGTGAGATAGCAGAAGAGGGGCGCAGGGTTGCTGTCAAAAGAGTCATCGCAGCCAAGGACGCCATGCTCGACGCACTCTTCGAGCGCTCCTTTGCGTCACTTTCCTCAGCAGCTCAGAGAGTGTTCCTCACACTATGCGGTTGGCGCTCATTGGTTCCTCGCCTAGGACTTGAGGCCGTGCTGCTGCGACCAGAAAACGATCGTCTCGACGTAGAGGGAGCCATAAGCGAGCTGGAAAAGCGGTCTCTAGTCGAGGTGGTGTCATCGCAGGGAACGGGAGATGAGGAGTTTCTCTCCGTGCCGCTCGCGGCTTCGCTATTCGGCAAGAAAAAGCTTGTGACGAGCCCAGCAAGGATTGCCGTCAACTCCGACCTCAAGCTAATTCAGGGTTTTGGTCCGACAACTGATGCCGCTCATGGACTTGCCTCACGAATCGACCGATTGGCCAGGTCGGCCGCGAAGCAGATGGAGGCCGGAAAAGACATCGGCCAAGAACTATCTGTCATCGAATACATGGCAACGGGTTACCCAAAAGCGTGGCTGACGCTAGCAGAATTCCAACGCAATCAGATGTCTGACAATCTTACTGCAATTCGATCCGTCAACCGCTACTTGGAAAATTGTCCCGATGACCAGTACGGATGGAGCCTGCTTATCACACTTTACCGCGCAACGGATGATCATTTGGCAGAAATGAATGCCCGGCTACGGCTAGCGGAACTCACCGAACCACCGTTCCACGACCTAAGTTCCGCTGCTTCCCGGCTCAACGGACTACTGAGTCGCAGAGAGCTCGTGCTGGATGCAGACGAGCGACGTCACATAGTGCGGAGACTGCGCGAGCTCCTCGAAGATCGGCACACCGAAGGCGATGCGACCGACCTATCCCGCCTTGCTTGGCTGTGCATGCACGATGACCAGGACACCGATGCCGCTGACCGCTGGGTGACTGAAGGGCTCCAAAGAGAGTCCACTAACGAGCACTGCTTGCGGTTGAAGCGTCGCCTCGCGGGCAACGGCGCGGAGACCGCGTGAAGAGGATCTCGTGAGTTGCTCCCCTTAGAGCTACGCACTCTTGCGGCAGAACCCTGGGGCCTTGCGTGACACGCTGCGCGTAGCGGAGAGCCACGGTCACCACCTGACCTAGGCTCAGGAAACTCGTGCCGGCGCATTGAAAGGCCCCGAGGCCGCAGCCCTTGGCTGATGAGGGATGCGGCCCCCCTAGCGGCGGCGAGAAGCCCCAGACTCACTCTGGGGCTTCTCTAAATAGGGTCCTGCGGCACGGCGTTTCGGTCAGCTTCAGGGCTGCTTCGCTGCCGCCGGCCTGTCCACTCCTACCCTCTCCACGTCAAAGCGCGGAACGCCTGCACCTGAATCCTGAACGAGATCACTACGCACCGCGACTTGCGCCAGTAGGTACTTTGTCCGCAAGCACACACGGATATTAAGAGAATGTGCCGAAACTTTTGACTTTATGTGCTTGCCGCATCAGGGGAAAGTCCTCGCCGAGAGCTAAGGGGGGCTCCTTCTGGAGAATATTGAATATCTCTAATGTTGGCGTCGCCTACCCACGCCTTGAGTGTCTCCAGAGCATCGTTGGACAACTCAGTCGTGAACAATAGGACTAGGTCCTCTTTAGCTCGTGAGCATGCTACGTAAAATAGGTTGCGCGACTTTTCAAACCGCTTCCTGCTCCCCAGACTCAGGGAGTCTCGTTGGGTGAAATTTGCCAGCATCTCTGGAAAATTGTACTGAGTCCAACCGCCGCCAAATACGGCTAGGACATGAGGGTATTCAGCCCCCTTGACACCGTGCTGAGTTGAAAAGGGAGTGTTCTCTTCAACGTACTCGCGCAGTGCCAGGACCTCGCGATAGCTGACGCTCCTAAACTTTTCGTAGTTCGCCAGACTTCGCGGTTCGACAATCCCCTCGCCGTCCTCCAAATCCTTGCAAGCAAGCTCCCACTTGCGATGTCTATTAGTAACCGCTTGTGGGAGAGCGAAGCAATTCTGTTCCAAGAGGATGTCCATGACATCTCCGACAGTTCCCGTGCTCCGGGCTGAATTGATCGTGCCAAATAGGCCCGTCCATGCAGTCTTGTCGCTGCGTCTCGTCATGCGTGGTCGCGACCGCTTCAGCAGGTCGAACATTGGGCCGTATTGCTTGTTATCGAAGTAGTCGCAGCAGGGCTCAATGACATCCAGCAGAAAGGCCACGACGTCATCGTTCTTTCGCACGAAGTCCTCGTTGCGGCGGAATGAGCGGTTGATATTGGCAAATCCCAACTCAGAAGCAATAGAGGAGTGAGTTAGCATAAGCACTTTTGAATCACGCTCCGCACCATCTCTTTGCTGCCGGCGTTGCGCATCTTCAACGGTCCAGCGAAGGGTTGCCTTCAGGACGTCGTCCGGAATCTGCCCCTTCTTTGAGTGGGTGCCCCGAGTCCCCGCCCAGCTGTTTGTATGGTAGACGGTTACAGCTCCGATGTGGGCGTTGCTTACAGCAGCTTGAGGCAATTCTGGGCGCATGCCATTAAGGAGGTGGACGACAGCCTGACTCGATCTCCAGTTTGCGCGTTTCTGGATCAGTTTCACCGGTAGATGATCGATAGAGCCGCAAGTCTTGTCATAGATCTGCTGCCAATGGTCACCGAAAAAACCGTAAGCCGATCCAGACCGCGAGTTTGAAGCGTCTCCAATCATCGCTTCAGCCAAGCCCGAGGGAGTATCCTGATATTCGTCAACGAGAATGATTGGAAACCTGTCGGCTATGAGTCTCCGAAACTTCAGGTTAGGGAAAAGCTTGATAGCCAGCGCGGGAATGTCATCGTGATGAAGTCGAATGCCGTTTTCGTGGATTCCGCGAAAGCCGAGATCGTAGGATACGCTGAAGTCCTCCAAGGAATCCTGGTCTTCCAAGAGTGAACCCCAACCAGGCAGCTTGGGCACTTCGCGCAGCAGAGACTTTCTGAATGGAGAGAGGGCTTCCCAAAGAAATCCATGAATGGTCTCGGCGAAGATGTGAGGACTATCGTCGGTGCGACGTATGATCTCGTTTCGAGCAACGTTCGTGTACGTGATACAGGCGACGCGCTGCCCTTCGCGCGGAAGGTATCTAGCCCGAACTCGCAGAATATGCTGAAGGGTGTCAATTAGAGAGTGTGTTTTTCCCGCTCCCGCGCCGGCCTCCATTTTGAAATTTTGCCCGTCACTCAGCGCAGCAAGGATTTTACCCAGCGTATCTCGGCTTTCCTCCTCGGCGGTTCCGACCCGGGCACCCGTTTGGCTCATCGCACAACCACCTGGCCGCTCGAAGGGTTCTGGCTATCGGGTAGCGTCCCCTCACCACCCTCTACAGGCGGCGTTTGGTCGAGAAGCCAATCGAGTCCTCGCGCGATGTAACGCGGAATCCTCCATTCCTGCTGCTCGATGGCGAAGGTTAGAGCGAAATCACTCTTCTTGTACTTCTTTGCCTCCTCTCTAGCATCAAGCTCTCGCTGACCAGTTGCTCTATTTCCGCTGTCACTTAGGTCGAACAATTCTGGGTTGGCAAGGATAAATGCGTCCTCAAATGTACGCCCACACGGGTCAGAGATGTTGCTCTCCGGAATTTGATAGGCGAGACCTCGCCTGCCGGATACTGGAATGCCGTGTTGGGCATCCTTTAGCAGATCGGCTGGTGACAGTTCTTTGTCTCCGAACCATTTCTTGATGGCTTGGTTGGTCGTCGCTGTTCCATCATGAACACAGCAAGCTTCTAGACGCTTCGACTTAGACCCCATTTTCGCCGGGTCCAAGTCAGTAATGACTAGAGTCTGCAATCCAAGAAAGTCAAGAAACGGGTAGAAGATGTGTGCGTGCGCACCACCCACTTCCATGACGCTCACGTATTGACTCGAAAGACCAGCTCCGCCCTCTCTCTGCCTACTCTCGTCGAATGCGGCAATCGCCGCAGGAATGAAGATACGCTCCGTGGTGCCTTCAATGAGGATGGCCTTGTCCGCGAAAAATAGGTCAGCGCGAGTAAGTGTTAGATATTTATGCAAGAACTCCTTGTCAACTCCTGGGGCCTCGGCAAGGTTCAGGACCGTTGAGCTAATGGCCTCGTGTTGGGCGGCGCCTTCGGCCAACCGGAAATATCGAATTGCGGAAAAGCCAGCTCGGTTGGCAATGTGCGCAGAATGGGTCGTCACCAGGAACTGTGCGTTCCAGATTTCCCCTTGACCGTCGGTGCCCGGGAACTTCTCCTTGAACACTCCCAGTTGGTGAATGAATATTTCTTGCATTTGGGGGTGAAGGTGCGCTTCGGGTTCCTCGATGAAGACCAAATGAACGGACGGCCTATTTCCCTGAGCCGAGTATTCACGATAGTAGCTGAAAAGGGTCAGGAGAATCAGCAGGAGGTTCCGTGAGCCAAGACCACTGTAGGACTCGGGAAGCTCCACACCAGCCGACCCCGGGTAGTTGATGCTGGTGAAGTTCGACAGTAGGCGTTTCGAATCCAGCGTGGTTCGTGTCGAGAAATCTCTATTCCCTAGCCCTGGATACCCGAATTCAGAGACGGTCGGAGCCATTTTGCTGTACATCTCCTGCAAATGCGCATTTAGCCTCTCGACAATTTCCTCCAAGGCCTTTTCTGTGCCGTCGGCAAATTCCTTAAGGATGGATCCATCGTCGGCTTTGGCAGCTACCATGAATAGAGACTCAAGGATTTTGCCGATCTGGTCTTTAGGGCGATCCTTTTCATCGTCCAATCCTCGCTGCGCCTTAACGAAATCCACCTTGATCGCTTTGGCGACGTCTGTCATCGAAATTTCCCGAAAATTGGAATCATCGGTCGGATCGATGGCGAGCACGATGCGTTCGTAGAGGTGCGGAATTCGAGGACCAACAAGGGATAGCAGGAGGGACTCTCCCCATTCTCCTGTCAGTGTTTCTGGCGCATCGCGAAAGAAGTCCCTCATCGATCCGGGTTTGAGCGCGTATCGCACGGTGACGATGGCCTGAGTGCAATCCGGGTCAAGGTCGACGATGAGGGGGCCTAGATTACCGTACTCCCCCAATTCGCTATCGTATTCAAGAAGAATCTTTACCGAAATCTCAGGTAGAAGTTTCCTGGCGCCGGCCTCGTCGTCAGCGGAGAATTTGCGATATGCGTCGGCAAATTCGAAGTACGACTCTGCAGAGAAATCCTCCAGCCTCAGGCTCAGATCGCCTGGGCGCAAGAATCTGCTGAGTACCTCAGCGAGGGAAGTTTTGCCTGTGTTGTTCCTGCCCACGCATACGGTTACGTCTTCATCGAAGGTGACGCTCACGTTCCGCAGAAGGCGAAAGTTTTTGACCTCCACCCTGGTTACCGTGGGCGGCTGCGCCTGTTTTTGAGGCTGTGGTGGCTGCACTACGCTCACGATCGCTCCTGACATACACCTGAGTCCGTGCGAGGTCGCACCTGGCGCAGCCGTGACCCAGAGAGGGTAGGTAGGCGGATAACTAGGGTTTCCGATGGGGCAGTTTGTCACGGAGGGCGACGACAGGTGGCCTCTTTGCGACAAGATCCCGAACCAAGTGTGCACCGCTGGTCCCAGGGATGAGGCCCCGCTACGGCCCGCCTCAATGCAAGGTCGGTGGAGCGGCTTTGGGCTGGAGCTGCTTTGGGGCGAGTGATCATGGCCCCTTAAGCTCCCGGCGAGTCGGGCAGTCTGTGGACCTGCCCGTTGAAGCACGACGTTGGGGCCATGATCTTAGAGGCTCGCCCCAAAGTGGCTGCCTAAAGCCGTGGAGCCGGCCGCCCCAGCCACAGAGGGTGTCTCCCGCTTCATGCCCGCAGCTCGCTAGCGCGCCGCCGGGCGCGGCCAGCCGGGGCGGAGACAGAGGCAGGCCGCGCCGCTGAGGCGGCGCGCGCCCGCGCCGTGCGCGGGCCTTGATGAAGTAGAGAAACTCTTACCGCGCAGCTTGGGTCAGAGTGCGATCGGCTTGTAGGCCAGGGCTCGATCGACGATCTTGTCGGCGTTCAGGTCGGGATCGAGGTCCCAGTAGATGTACTCGCTGATGTGGGGGCATGCGAGTCCGCGATGCAGGGTGTCCAGGATCTGGTCGCCCTCTGCTTCGCTGGCAATGTCGCCTTCCAGGAGGCGCTGAATGAGGGGTAGAGCTTCGTCACGGCTCATCCTCTCGTGAGGGCCTGGAGCCGTCACTGTGCCTGGTTCAACCGACGGCCGTCGTGACTCCGCACGTGGGGGCCGGCCCCGTCCAGGGCGTCCAACAGGCGGATCGCGTAGACCTCGGACATGCGCTCGGTGATCTGCTCCGGGGTGAGCCAGTCGACCGCGGTTGATTCGGTTGATGTGCGCTCGGTGCCCCCGGAGGGCTTGCACCGGAAGACCATGGCGACGATGCCCCTGGTCGTGTTCTTGTAGACGCCCGTGAGCTGGTCGACCTCGACGCGGATGCCGGTCTCTTCCCAGACCTCGCGGCGGACGCCCTGCTCTGGGGACTCCTCCAGCTCCAGCACTCCGCCCGGCAGCTCCCATGTCCCGTTGTCCGCGCGGCGGATCGCCAGGAGTCGGCCGTCCTCGCGCACGACAGCCCCCGCCACGGACACACTGTGCTTCGGCGTTGACGGAGCTTCCTGGGCGCTGTTACTCATGTACAGGAGCATAGGAGAGTGAGTAGGTCGATGGGAACAGCAGTAGGAGGTGACAGGGCCGTACCTCGGTACGTTCAGATCGCCGAGGAGATCGTTCAGCAGATCCGGGCCGGTGTCCTCAAGCCCGGCGACATGGTGCCCAGCGAATCCGAGTTGGTGGACCGCTACGGCGTATCCGGCGGGACGATCCGTAAGGCCATGGTGGAGGTCCGTGCGAGCGGCCTGGTGGAGACCCGGCATGGCAAGGGGTCCTTGGTGAAGGCTCGGCCCCCGGTGCGTCATCGGTCTTCCGATCGGTTCCGGCGCTCGCATCGCAAGGGTGGCAAGGCCGCGTACCTCGCGGAGTCGGAGCAGGCCGGCGCGACCGCCAAGGTGAGCGTGCTGTTCATCGGCCCCGCCGATGCACCCGCCGACATCGCGGAGCGTCTCGGTGTGGACCCCGGAGCCAAGGTGCTGGCTCGCCGCCGTCTCTACTTCCGCAATGGCACTCCGGTCGAGACTGCAACGTCCTACCTGCCGTGGGGCGTTGTGAAGGACATCCCGGAGCTGTTCTCCGAGAACCCCGGGCCCGGTGGGATCTACGCCCGGCTTGAAGACGACGGCCATGTCTTCGCGGAGTTCGTCGAGACCCTCCAGGCGCGGCCGGCCTCGAAGGCGGAGTCCTCCGAACTCGCACTGAGCCCCGGCGCCCCGGTCATTCACCTCATCCGAGATGCCGTGACCGAGGAGGGTCGTGTGGTCGAGGTCTGCGACACCCTCATGGCCGCTGACCAGTTCGTCTTCAGCTACAGGATCCCCGCCACCGACTGACGTCCGCTCAACTCATCCCAGCCCGCTGCGATTTCCTCTTCGTAGCGGGTTGACTCATGTACAGGAGTGATGCACTCTTCTTCATGTCACTCATGTACATGAGTGACGGAGTTCAGCACTTACAGAGGAGTGATTTGCTGTGCGTCAGATTCCCGTCGACACCACGAACGCGACCGTGATGGTTGCCAAGGCTCCCCAGCCGAAGGTCAAGGACCGCCGTACCGGTGAGATCGCCCTCGACAAGGACGGCGTCACGCTGATGACGGTGGAGGTCATGTTCTCCACGCCGGACGAGGTGGAGATCCTCAAGCTCACCGTTCCCCAGCCCGGCGTCTCCGAGGACCTGGCCATGGGCACCCCGGTCGCGTTGACCGGCCTGGTCGCCTCGGCGTGGGAGAACGAGTTCAACGGACAGAAAAGGCACGGGATCGCGTTCCGCGCGGTCGCTGTCACCTCGCTCGCCGCCGCTGCATCGCAGCCGAAGGCGGCCTGATGATGACCGGCTTCACGGTCGCCCTGGTGCTGGTTGTCGCCACCGCAGTGATCCTGCGGTGGCGGCGCCCCGCCTGGTACTGGCTGGCCTTCGGCGCTGTCTTAGCCGCTTTGCGGGTACTGGTCCGCTACGTCTCCGTGATGGACGCGTGCGGACTGACCGTCCCGCCCTCCCGCTGGCGTCTCGCCCTTGCCCGGATCGCGAACCGGCCCGTGCCGGAATCCCGCGCCCCGCGCATCCTGCGCGTCCACCCCACACGCACCGGCCTGGTGCTACGCCTCAAGCTCCGCCCCGGACAAGATGCGTTCGACGTCTCCGCCGCCTCGGACCGGCTGCGCCACTCCTTCGGCATGTACGGCGTGACCTCACGCGAACTGCGCTCCGGCGTCGTCGAAGTGCGGATGACCGGATACGACGTGCTCAAGCGGGTGCAGATGCCCGCCAAGACCGACCCTGCACCTATGCGGGTACCGGTCGCCCTGCGCGAGGATGGGGCAGTCCACTACCGCGACTACCGCAGCGTTCCGCACGGGCTCACCCTCGGCGCCACCGAGTCGGGGAAGTCTGTCTACCAGCGCAACCTGGTGGCCGGCCTCGCGCCCATGGACGTCGCCCTGGTCGGAATCGACTGCAAGCAAGGGGTCGAACTCTTCCCGCTAGCAAGCAGGTTCAGCGCCCTTGCCGACAACCCTGACACCGCCCTGGAGCTCCTCGAAGCTCTCGTCACGCACATGGAGAACGTCTACCAACTGATCCGGGCTGAACAGCGGATCACGGTGAACGTGCCGGACGCGGAGATCGCCGCTGACATCTGGGACCTGCCCGAACGCCTGCGCCCGGTGCCGGTCGTGGTCCTGGTGGACGAGGTCGCCGAACTCGCCTTGTTCGCGTCCAAGGACGAAGAGAAGCGTCGCGACCGGATCATCACCGCACTGGTTCGCCTCGCCCAGCTCGGCCGTGCCGCCGGGATCTACCTGGAGATCTGCGGGCAGCGCTTCGGCTCCGAACTCGGCAAGGGCATCACGATGCTCCGCGCCCAGCTCACCGGCCGCACCGCCCACCGCGTCAATGACGAGTCCTCCGCCAACATGGCCTTCGGCGACATCGCTCCGGACGCCGTCCTGGCTGCCATCCAGATTCCCACCGAGACACCCGGCATCGCCGTCACCGGCGACTCCTCCGGCGGCTGGGCCCGTATCCGCGCCCCGCACACCTCGCTGCGCCAGGCCGTGAACATCTGCAACCGGTACGCCGACCGCACCCCGGCCCTCCCCGTCCTCGCGGCCTTCCGCCCCATGGTCGGTTCCCTGGCCCCGGCCTCCGAGCCGCTCGCCAAGGCCACCACCGCCACGGCCTGAGTCCTCCCGCATTCCCGGTCGGCGCGACCGCATCGCGCCAGGTCCCTACCCGCTCCATGCCTGAAGGAAGGGAGACCGACTCCCATGTGTGAGCACATCGAGGACTTCCACCGCACCGTCCTGATGCTCGGCGCTCTGGCCCTGTACGCCGAAATGCCGGGTGCCGACGACGACTTCATTGACACCATCGGCCCGTCCCTGGCCGTGTCGCTTCCGGAGCCCCCGCCGGGGATGTTCCCGCCCGGCTACGACCCCATCGGCGGGACCGACCACCCCGGGGGCGTCTGATGGCCCGCCCCGCGTTCCGCGTGGACGCCGTCCTGGTCCAGGCCGTCATCGCCGGTGCCCTGTCCTTCGCCCACCTGCACGACCTCGCCGACGCCGCGGGGCAGGACGGCTGGAAGGCCTGGGCCTACCCGATCTCGGTGGACCTGCTCCTGGTCGCCGCCTGGCGACGCCTACGCAGTGAGGGCCCGTCCCGGCTGGCCTGGTGCTGGTTCCTCATCGCGCTGTTCGCCTCACTGGGTGCCAACGTCGCGACTGCCGGATTCCTCGACCTCACCCACCCGCCGGCCTGGTTGCGATTCGGCATCGCGGGATGGCCCGCCCTCGCCTTCCTCGGCGGCACCCTCCTCGCCCACTCGCACTCCGCCGAGGAGCCGGAGCCAGTTCCGCCGGCACCCGCAGTCCCGCATCCCGCGACAGAAGTCGAGCGGGAATCCGCCCCCGATCCGGCACCCGGGACCGAGCCGATCGCCGCCGCTGGCGAGAACACCCCGGCACTCGCCCCGGCCGGTCCGTCGGTCCCGGCCGCGCTGGTCGACCACGCCCGCAAGCTCGCCGCCGACCACCACGCCCGCACCGGCGGCCCGATCGACACCGACACCCTGCGCGCCCGGCTCGGTGTCCCGCCGCAGCTCGCCGAGACCATCGCCGCCCAACTCGCCTGATCAGACGGGAGAACCACCGCCATGCCCGCTCGTGACCACTTCCACTCCGTGATGCGGATCGGCCCCGTGCAGATCGGCACCCACCGCGACCGCCGCGGCCAGACCAAGCACGCCGCCGTCTGCAGCGCTGACCGCTGCGGCTGGTCCGCCGACTACTCCAGCCAGAGCGCCGCCCAACTGGCTGCCCGCACCCACCGCTGCACCGCCCGATAGGAGAACGCCCCCGTGGATGTCCCGCTCTGGTTCGCCCTGATCATCGTCGGCTGGCTCGGCATCAAGCTCATCCGCCCGCCCCTGTGGCTCGTCGCCGTCCTCCTGCTCGGCGGCTACCTCCTCGCCGACAGCCTCCTTGCCCCCGCCATCGACACCGCCGTCAAGTAACCACCCGCGAAGGGAGATCCACCATGTTCAAGCCCAAGGTTCCGACCATGCCCCAGCCCGCCGGCCTCATCACCCGACCGACCGTCGTCGAGCCGACCGCCGCGGTCCAGCACACCCCGCCGAGCCCTACCCCACTGAGTGTCCCGACCGCTGCGGCCAGGCCCACCGTCCAGTTCACGCCCGGCGCCGTCGTCGCCCTCGTGGGAGGTGGGACGGCCGTCGTCCTGGTCGTCGGCGCGGTCCTGGTCTCGATGCTCCTCGCGGTCGCCGTCACCGGCGCATCCATCGCCATCTGCGCCCTGGTTATCCGCTCGCTCATCACTTCCGCAGACCAGCACCGCTGACCGGACCCCGGACGGCGCACAAGCCGCCAAGCATCGCCGCCGCCCGGACAGTCCAGTCCCTTCCAACCGCAGCCGAAAGGACCGCCATCATGGCCCAGCACAGCCCTGCCCCGCTGCGTCTCTGCCCGGACTGCAACGGCTTCCCCGTCGTCGCCATCGACGCCGGCACGCTCCTCGACTACGGCACCCGCGGCACCCTTCTGGTCGCCTGCCGCCTCTGCCGCGGCACCGGCTCGGCCCGCACCGCGACTCCGGCCCCGGTCGTCCAGCGGGAGCACGCGTGACGGACTCGATCCTCGCGAGCCTGGACCCGGCCATCCTCGGCGATCTGCTGCGGGTGGCCGGGTCCACCGGCTTCGACCGCTGGCAGGACCAGATCCGCCGCACGGGCGGCTGCTCCAACCCCATCCACCTATCCGGCTGGACCCTCACCAAGGACAGGACCACCGGCCAGACCCTGCACCGCTACTCCACCAGCACCGAGCCCGGAGGACGGCTCCGCGTCGCCTGCGGCAACCGCCGCGCCTCCCGCTGCCCGGCCTGCGCCTGGACCTACTCCGCCGACACCTACCACCTGATCCGCGCCGGACTCGCGGGCGACCAGGACAAGGACGTCCCCGCCACCGTCCGCGGCCATCCCCGCGTCTTCACCACGCTCACCGCCCCGTCCTTCGGCCCGGTCCATAACCGTCCCGACTCCGGCCGCTGCCGCTGCGGCACCGCCCACAGGCCGGATGACGATGCCCTCGGCACCCCGCTCGACCCCGACACGTACGACTACGCGGGCGCGGTCCTCTTTAACAACCACGCCGGGGACCTCTGGCAGCGCTTCACCAATCGCCTCCGCCGCGAGATCGCCGCCCGCGCCGGCCTGACCCAACGCGAACTCAAAGAAGCGGCAAGGGTCTCGTACGGCAAGGTCGCCGAGTTCCAGAAGCGCGGCGCCGTCCATTTCCACGCCGTCATGCGCCTCGACGGCTCGGACGGGCCCGACAGCCCGCCACCCTCCTGGGCCTCCGTGCAGCTGCTCAGCGACTCCATCCGCGCCGCCACCGCTCACTCGTACACGACCATCACCGTCCCGGCCGCCGCCGGCCAAGCCGCCCGCCCGCTGCGCTGGGGTACCCAGCTCGACATCCGCCCCATCCGCGCCTTCGACGCCGGGACCGACATCACCGAACAGGCTGTCGCCTCCTACGTCGCCAAGTACGCGACCAAAGCAGCCGAGACGACCGGCACCGTCGACCGCCGCATCGGCAACCGCGAGGCCCTGGCCCTCCTCGACGTACCCGACCACCCGCGCCGCCTCATCGAAGCCTGCTTCGATCTCGATGCGCTCTACCCGGACCGGCGGCTGAGGGCCTGGGCACACATGCTCGGCTTCCGCGGCCACTTCTCCACCAAGTCCCGCCGCTACTCCACCACCCTCGGCGCACTCCGCCAGATTCGCGCCGACTACCGCGCAGCCCAGCAGCGCGAAGAACTCGGCCTGCCCGACCCGGACCAGGACCCGACCGTCCTCCTCCTCACCGACTGGCAGTACGCCGGACCAGGCCACAGCCCCGGCGAATCGATCCTTGCCGCCTCGATCGCCAGAGACCTGCAACACAACCGAGAAACCGCCCGCGAAGCCCTCGCCCTGGAAGGAGACAAGCCGCATGACTGACCGACTGCTCACGGTGGAGGAGGCCGCTCAACTCCTCGGTACAACTGCGCGTTTCCCGCGGCGCCTGATCGCCGAACGGCGGATCGTGTTCGTGAAGGTGGGGAGGCATGTCCGCATCCCTGAGAACGCCTTGACCGACTTCATAGCGGCCCACACCGTCCAGCCGATCGTCACGAGTCTGCGGCGCTTCGGGGCGGTGGCGTGATGGCGAACCAGAAGGGCAAACGCCGCCGCTTCGGTTCGGTCCGCAAGCTGCCGTCCGGCCGCTTTCAGGCCCGGTATCCCGGCCCGGATGGTCTGCTGCGTTCGGCTCCGGAGACCTTCCCCACTCAGACCGACGCTGATCGGTGGCTCGTCCGCAAGGAAGCGGAGATCCTCGACGGCCGGTGGAAGAACCCGGACGACAAGGTCCTCTTCGGGGTCTACGCCGACGCCTGGTTCAAGGAGCGCGACTACGCGGCGACCACCCGCGAGCGCAACGGCAGCGCGCTACGTCTCCACGTCCTGCCTACCTTCGCGAACGTGGTCCTGAGCGAGATCACCACACCGCAGATCCGCCGCTGGCGTGCCGGCCTCCTGGAGTCCGGTGTTGGTGAACCGACGGTCGCCAAGGCGTACCAGATCCTCCGCGCCATCATGAACACCGCAGTCGACGACGAGTTGATCCAGCGGAACCCCTGCCGTATCAAGGGCGCTGGGGCAGCGAAGACAGCCGAACGGCCGTTCCTCGATGTCACGGAGGTCTTCCAGCTCGCCGACGCCGTGCCTGCGCGTTTCCGGGTTTTCATCCTCCTGGCGGCCTTCACCGGCCTCCGCTTCGGGGAGCTCGCCGCGCTCCAGCGCCATGACATCGACCTCGAACGGCGAACCGTCGCCGTGAGGCGTGCCCTGGCCGAGACCCGCTCGCACGGCATCCTGGTCAAGGCACCCAAGAGCGCGGCAGGTGTGCGTACCGTCGCCTTCCCTGCCTCGCTGACGGAGAGCCTGGCTGCTCACCTTGATGTCTACGCCGAGCCAGGTCGCACCAGGCTGGTCTTCACGGGAGCAAGGGGCGGGCAGCTTCGCCGGAACAACTTCCGCCGCCTGTGGCTGCGAGCCCTGGCGACGACAGGTCTGGGAGACGTCCACTTCCACGATCTGCGCCACACCGGGAACACACTCGCCGCGACCGGCGGTGCGACCACACGGGAACTGATGCAGCGTATGGGCCACTCGTCGGTGCGTGCCGCGCTGATTTACCAGCACCTGGTGAACGGCCGCGACCATGCGATCGCCGCTCACGTCGACGAGCAGATCAGAAAGGCCCGGCCGGCAGAGCCCGACGACGCATCTGGCACGTGAATGGCACGACGCCACTCCCCCACCTGATTCGCGGACGAACGAACAAGGCCCAGGCTCTCGGCATACTGCCGGTGACCTGGGCCTTCTCCGTGTGTCCTGCTGGTGGGCGCGGGCAGTTTCGAACTGCCGACATCTGCTTTGTAAGAGCAGCGCTCTACCCCTGAGCTACGCACCCGTGGATGAGGGAACAGCCTACATGGACTACAGCCCCTGGTTACAAACGGTTGCCGGCGGCAGCGGCCCGGCGGCAACCGCACTCGTACGGGCAGCCCGCAAAGGCAGGCACGGGACGGGGAGAGACGGGGGATAGCCCCACCCCGCATACGGTGGTCGTCCTGATTCCCCGGGCTGCCGTTGCACACATACCGTGAGCCGGAACGCAGTAGAGGGAATCGGCCGGCGCACGACCTGGGGGACGAACACCGTGGCACACCACACCCGAACACTCATCGCGTCCGGCGGAGCGGTGCTTGCCGCGCTCGTGCTCTCCGGCTGCGGCGGCGCGGATACCGACGACGCACCGGTCGAGCACAAGTCGTTCGCGTTCAGCGGGAAGACGCTGACCATCGAGACGTCCAACACGACGCTGGAGCTCGTACCCGCGGACGTGAAGAAGGTCGAGGTGACCCGGCAGGTCGACGGGTGGGTGGTGCTCGGGAGCGGGCCCGATCCGCGCTGGGAGATGCACGACGGCACGTTGACGCTGAAGGTGAAGTGCGATGCCTTGATCAGCAACTGTGCGTCCAAGCAGCAGGTGAAGGTGCCGCGCGGGGTGGCGGTCACCGTGCGCGGGGACAACGGGAAGGTCACGGCGTCGGGCTTCGACACCGCGCTCGACCTGCGCTCCGACAACGGCAAGGTGACCGTGCGCGACGCCAGTGGGCCGCTGAAGCTGGACAGCGACAACGGCGGCATCGTCGCGGAGGGGATCTCCGGAGCGTCGGTCGAGGCCGACTCGGACAATGGTGCGGTGCGGCTCGGGTTCTCCGCTGTGCCCGCGTTGGTGGACACCAGCAGTGACAATGGCAAGGTCGTCATCGAGCTGCCGGGCGGCAGCACCTCGTACGCGGTGAGCGCCAGCGCCGACAACGGGAACACGTCGGTGGAGGTGCCGCGCAGCGACAACAGCTCCCATGTGGTGAAGGCCCGGAGCAACAACGGCGAAGTCACGGTGCGAACCGCGAACTAACCGGCCCGTGTGTTCGTCCTTACCTGGTGGGAGAATGTACCGGGCAGGGCGAATCGGCACGGGAGAGGGATGTGACGGCGACACACGCGAAGCCGCAGGCGAGAGCGGGTGCGAGTTCCGCCGTCAGGGATGTCCGTCGGACGAGTGGGGTCCGCGATGTCCTCGTGTTGATACTGCTGCCGGTGCCCCTGCTCGCGGGCGCCCTGTCGGGCGCCTTCGCCGGTGGTGGCACACGGCGCTGGTTCGGCGGGCGTGGGGAGGGGCAGCGGGCCGAGGCGCAGGCCGCGAAGGACGCCGCCGCCGAGGCCTTCGTCGAGCTGGACACGGCCCAGCGCGATCTGCAGATCTCCATCGAGACGATCACCGCGGTGGACAGCTCTCCCGCCGCGCGCAAGGCCGTGGACGGCTTCGCCGCGCTCGGGCGGAGCATCGACGCGGTCAGCAGCGCCTACATCGCCGCCGTCGACGCACACGATCTCGACCGGGACGATCTTGAACCGTCGGTCGCCGCACAGGCCAAGGCCCAGCTGTCCTCCGCCAAGAACGACCTCGTACGGGTCAAGGGCGAGCTGGACCGTTACGCGGCCGGTCTCGGGCCGCTGCTCGGCAGCGCCGAGACCCAGCTCGCGCGGCTCGCGCCGGCTGTGGAGCGGGCCCGGCAGGCGCTCCTGTCCGCGAGCAATGCTCTCGACGCGGTGCGGGAGTCCGGACTGCGGGCGGATGAGCTGGCCGCACGGCTCGCCGCCCTCGCCCCCGAGCTGACCAAGCTCAACCAGGGCGCCGGCCGGCACGGTGTGGCCGAGACCCTCCAGCGGGCCGATCAGGTCTTGCGCGACGCGGAGGCGGTACGGGCCGAGGCGGCTCAGCTGCCCGAGCGGGCCGCCGAGATCGACCGCCGGCTGGTGACGCTGCGTACGCGCGCCGAGGCCCTGACGACCCGGGCGTCTTCCGTCGAGCCCGTGCTCAGCGAGTTGCGGCGACGGTTCTCTGCCGCCTGCTGGCAGGACCTCCAGCCCGTTCCGGAGCAGGCCGCGGTCAACGTCCGCCAGGCCGAGGAGAAGCTCAAGGAGGCCGCGAAGGCGCGCAGCGAGCAGCGCTGGGCCGATGCGACCTCCCGCCTGAGTACGGTACGGGCCCTGCTCAACGCCACCGACGAAGCGGTGTCCGCGGCCGGTGACCGGCTGCACCGGCTGAACGAGGTGGCCAAGGACCCGCAGCAGGAGATCCAGCGGACCCGGTTCGCGATCCGGGACGCCCAGCGGTTGGCCATGGCCGGGCGCAACACCCCCGAGCCGCGCCACGCCCGTCCGCTGGACGACGCCGTGGCCCGGCTCGATCAGGCCGTCAGCGGTCTTGAGGGACGCCATCCCGACTACTGGCACTTCCTGACCGTCACGGAAGGCGTACGCCAGACCGCCGCGCACGTCGTGTCCGAGATCCGCGAGGAGCGCGGGGCCGGCACCTGAGCCCTCCCGCGCCGGCCTTCAGAGCCATCAGGGCCCGTCAGAGCCGTCCGGTATGCCTGTATGCCCGTGTGCCCTTGTGCTCGTGTGCCCTGTGCTCGTGTGCTCCTGTGCCCGTGTGCTCGTGTGCTGACGTACGGGTGCCGGGGTGCGGCGTACCCGTCGCCGAGCGATCCTGGTAGTGGCCGAAGGAGGCTCCTCCATGGCGACCCATGCGCCCCATGTACTGCGTCCGGCCCGTCGACCCGCCGCTCACCGCAGGGCCACTCGACTCGATGAGCACCTCCCGGTCGACCACCGCCTCAGCCGCGTCTACCGGGTGGGGGCGGGGCTGATGGGTCTGGTGCTGCTCGCCTTCGGCATCCTGGGGCTGATCGACAAGATCGGCTTCTTCGACACCGGTGGTGACACCGTCGCCGGCCTGAGCACCAACGGCGCGCTCAGCGTGCTGTCGATCTGTGTCGGGCTGCTGCTGTTCATCGGGATGGTGATCGGCGGCAACTTCGCCTCGACCCTCAACATGGTCATCGGCATCGTCTTCGTCCTCAGCGGCTTCGTGAACCTCGCGCTGCTCGACACCGGGATGAACTTCCTCGCCTTCCAGATCCAGAACGTGCTGTTCAGCTTTGTCGTCGGGCTGCTGCTGATGATGTTCGGGATGTACGGGCGCGTCAGCGGCGGACTCGCCCACGACAACCCGTACTGGCGAGCCCGCCATCCCGAGGAGGTCGCGGAGGAGGAGCGGCTCACGCGGCGCAGGCAGGTCGAGGAGATGCCCGTTGTCGTCCCGCCCTCCTCCGGGCGACGGGTATAACCCCGCAGGGGCCCGCAGGGCCGGTGCCGGTAGTGGTACCTGTAGGAGTGCCTCTGCCTCTGCCTGGAATCCGGTCCCTGCGGATAGCCTGAGCACATGCCTCGTTACGAGTACCGCTGCCGCTCCTGCGGACACACGTTCGAACTCCGTCGTCCGATGGCCCAGTCCTCGGCCCCCGCCTCCTGCCCCGCCGGGCACGAGGACACCGTGAAGCTTCTCTCCACCGTCGCTGTGGGCGGCTCGGCCGGTTCCGCGCCCGCGCCTTCGGGCGGCGACGGCGGTGGCGGTTGCTGCGGCGGGGGCTGCTGCGGCTGACCCGGCCGCCGCGGCATACGGCCGCTACCGCTACCGCCAGGGCTACCGCTTGCGCGACAGGGTCAGGCCGTCCGACACCGTGAGCAGCACGCTGTCCATCCGCGCGTCGGCGGACACGTGGTCGTTGAACTCCTTGATGGCCGCAGCTCCGCCGGTCGCGTCCGGGTCGGTCACGCGGCCGTGGAAGAGCACGTTGTCCGTGGCGATGACGCCGCCCCGGCGCATGCGGGGCACCAGCTCCTCCCAGTACGGGATGTAGCTGCCCTTGTCCGCGTCGAGGTAGGCGAAGTCGATGTGCGGTTCGGTGGGCATCGCGCGCAGGGTCTCCAGGGCGGGGGCGATCCGCAGGTCGATCCTGTCGGCCACGCCCGCCTTCGCCCATGCCTCACGGCCGTACGCCGTCCACTCCTCCGAGACGTCGCAGGCGATCAGCCGTCCGTCGGCGGGCATGGCCTGGGCCATCGACAGGGCGGAGAAGCCGGTGAAGGTGCCGACCTCCACGATGTGACGGGCCCCGGTCAGCCGGACGAGGAAGGCCAGCAGCGGGCCCTGCTCCTCTGCCGACTGCATGCCCGCGTGGTCGGGGAGACGGGCGTACGTGGTCTCGACGAGCTCGCGCTGCACCGCGTCCAGCGGCGGGTTGTGCGCCAGCATGTAGGCGTACAGCTCGTCCGTGATCTTGGTTTCGTTTCCCTTGGTCATCGCACAACTCCTTGGTCTGCCGCGTGCTCCCCCGGCGGGCGGGAACGCGGCGACTGTAGCCGCCGGTCACCGCCGGTTCGAGCGGATTCGACGGCGTGGCGGCCGGCATGGGCTCCCGGGTGTCAGGCCGCCCGGACCGGGCTCGACCTCCGCAGCAGGAAGCGCCGCAGGATCTCCTCGCCCGCGGCCACGCCCCGCTCCGCGGTCGCCTCCACGTGCGGGGCGCTCCAGCCCGCGTCGGCCAGTTCGCCGTGGCCGGGGCGCCAGCCGTGGTCGGCGGCGAGCAGCAGGTCGGCGTCCAGGAGGGAGTCACCGGCGGCGAGCGTGAGCGTGGCGCCCGCGCGGCGGGCCACCTCGCGCATCGCCGCGCTCTTGGTGAGCGGCCTCGGCACGACGTAGATCTTGCGGCCCTGGAGCGAGACGGACCAGCCGCGCGGCTCCGCCCATTCGGCCAGCTGCTGCCTCCAGTCCGGGGGCAGCAGGGCCCGGTCGACCACGAGGTAGGCGAAGAGGTCCTCCGCGACCCGCTCCTTGAGCAGCCAGGCGGGATCGGCGGCGGATATGAGGTGGGCGCGGATCTCGGCGAGCGGGGCGCACTCGTCGGCGAGCCGGCGGGTCACCGTCCGCTGCCAGTCCGGGTCGGACTCGCCGTCCACCAGGATGTGTCCGCCGTTGGCGCAGATCGCGAACCGGGGTGCGGGTCCCGGGAGATGGATGCGGTGGTACTGCTCACGGGTACGGGTGGTGGTCGGCACGAAGACCGTGGAGCCGGCCAGTTCGACGAGGAGTTCCGCCGCCGTCTCCGTGACGTACGAGAGCGGCTTGTGGTCGTACACCTCGACGCAGAGCAGCCTGGGGGCCTCCGCGTCCGGCATCGGGAGCTGGAGTGCGGCCGCCGAGTAGATGAGGGTGCGGTCGAGGTCGCTGGCGACCAGCGTCACCGGGGAGGGCGCGGGGAGCGTCACCGGGGAGGGCGCGGGGAGCGTCACTTGGACTCCACCGCCTTGCCGTCCGCACCGGTCGCCCCGCGCGTGTACTTGGGGTGGATCAGTCCGACGCAGGTGTACGGAAGATCGTCGACCTCCTCGACCGGGACGCCGCGCTGCTCGGCCAGCAGCCTGATGTGCTCCAGGTCCGCACCGGCGCCGCGCTTGGCGAGGATCTTCCAGGGGACCCGGCGCAGCAGGACCCGGGTCGTCTCCCCGACACCCGGCTTGACCAGGTTCACGTCGTGGATGCCGTACTCCTCGCTGATGCGCTCCACGGCGGCCCAGCCCTCCCAGGTGGGTGCGCGGTCGGCGGTGAGCAGTTCCTTGGCATCGGCGTCGACCGCTTCCGCGACCTCACCGAACCGGTCCGCGACGGTGTCGAGGAAGTGTCCGGAGACATCCGAACCGGCGAGCTCGCGGTAGAACTTCGCGCCGTGGAAGTCGTCCGGTCCGACCAGGTCGGAGCGCAGGACGGTACGGGAGATCAGGCCGGACACCGTGGAGTTGAGGCAGGCCGAGGGGATCAGGAAGTCCTCGCGGGTGCCGTACGTGCGGACGCAGCCGCCGGGGTCGGCCAGGACCGCGATCTCCGGGTTGAAGCCCTCGGTTCCGTCGGTCTCCTCGAACTCCGCGATGGCCGCGGCCAGTTCGCGGGTGATGGCGCCCTTGCCCGTCCAGCCGTCGACGAAGACGACGTCGGCCGGGTTGTGGTGGGCGGCCAGCCAGCGCAGGGCGTTGGCGTCGATGCCCCGGCCGCGCACGATGGAGACGGCGTAGTGCGACAGGTCGACGCCGTGGCGGTGGCGGGCCCAGCGGCGCATCAGTACGCCGACGGGCGTGCCGGCCCTGGCCAGCGAGACCAGCACGGGGCGGGGTCCGCGCTCGGCGAGGACGGTCTCGGTGACGGCACCGACGGCGCGGGCGATCCGGGCGGCCGACAGGTCCAGGGCCGCCTTGAACAGGTCCTGGTACTGGTCGGACGGCTGGTACTCGACGGGCAGCGACTCGGCGTAGTGCGCGCCGCCGCTCTGTATCGCCTCCTCGCGCTCCTCCGTGGGGGCCTCCAGCTCGGTGTCCGAGAGGTCCTGGAGCAGCCAGCCGACCTCGTCGGGCGCGTAGGAGGAGAAGGCGGGGCCGCGGAGGGGCTCGGGCAGCATGCGGGGTTCTTCCTGGCGGTCGGGGGACGGCGACGGGACGGAGGCGGTGGAGGGGACGGAGGCCGTGGACGGGCCGGACATCGCGGGTATCGCATCGGCCGGTATGTACGAGGGCACCACCGCGAGGAGGACCTGGGCCGTGTGCGGGGCGAGCCGCGCCAGCAGTCCGTCGGGGGCGTGCAGTTCGGGCGTGTCGGCGGTGGAGTCGACGACGGCCACGACCGCGTCGAAACCGGCGCCCGCGACGTTGTACGCGTACCGGGCACCGGGGCCGTCGGCCGGGTCGTCGTGGGCCGGGAAGACCAGCCGGGTGCGTATCGCGTAGCCCGGGTCGTCCACCGCCAGGACCGGGGAGCGGGTCGTGGTGGAGTAGCGGACCTCGGCGTCGAGGCGGTCCTCCAGCGCGGTGCCCAGACGCAGGGGGGCGTACATCAGCTCCTCGAAGCCGAGGACCAGTACGCGGCGCGCCGTGTCGTCCAGCTCGGCGGCGACGCGGTCCGCCATGGCGGGGAGGGCCGCTTCCAGGGTGGCGCGGTGCTCGGGGGTGAAGCCGTGCCTGCCGCCGTCGGGCA
This sequence comes from Streptomyces sp. NBC_00341, assembly GCF_041435055.1. Lineage (NCBI taxonomy): Bacteria > Bacillati > Actinomycetota > Actinomycetes > Kitasatosporales > Streptomycetaceae > Streptomyces > Streptomyces sp. NBC_00341. The sequence continues at coordinate 2,526,219 of NZ_CP108002.1, forward strand.
CACCGGCGGGCCAGCGCAGGTCCACCCGGGTACAGGGGCGGGGAGCACCGGACGCGGTCTGCGGTGCCGCCGCTCCGGCGCTCTGCGCCAGGTCCTGCGCCGCCTCCTCCGCCGCGACCAGCGCCTGCCCCTTCTCCAGGACGCCGTCCGGGAGGCGGACCGTGCCCGCGTTCCTCGCCACCAGGTCGACGCGGGCGCCGATCTCCGCCGCGAACTCGGCCAGCCGGCCGCGGTCGGCCGGTGAGCGCATGTCGGCCAGGGCCACGATCACGTAGCGGTTGCGGGGGTAGCGCTCGTGCAGGGCCCGGATGGTGTTGAGGACGGTGTTGCCGGTGGAGAACTCGTCGTCGACCAGCACGAGCACCGCGTCGGCGGAGTCCGCAGCAGCCGGGTCGGCCGGATACGAAGCCGTCGCGTCGCCCGTCAGCAGGTCCGGGTCCTCCGGCAGCAGCAGGTGCGAGGTGGCGTGCGAGTGCGACTCCTCGAATCCGCCCGCCCGCGCCACGCCCGCCACGGGGCGGCGCGTCGAGTGGAGATACGGTGCGGTGCCGAGCCCGTCGGCGACCGCGTGGCCGAGGCCGGTGGCCGTCTCCGCGTAGCCGAGCACGACCGCGTGCCGTGACCCGGCCTCCCCGAGGAGTTCCCGCACCCGGCGGCCGAGCTGGAATCCGGCGCCGTAGACCACAGAGGGGTACTGCGGCACGTGCTTGCCGAGCACATGGGACACGAGCAGATGCGCCCGCTTGGGGTTGCGCCGCAGGGCGAGGCCCAGCAGCTCCCGCAGTTCGGCGTCGCCCACCAGCTCGACGCCCAGCCGCTCCGCGACCCAGCTACCCGACCACACCACGTTCGTCGTCTCTTTCCTCAGCCGTGCGCCCGCTCATCGGATCGCACTCGGAGCCACGCCCATCCGCACCCGCACCCGGGACCGCCCGGGACCGTCGTACAAACACCGTCACCGGACCACCCTCACCCGAACAGGCTCATTCCGCGAGGCTCGCGGCCAGCAGTTCCACGAAGCCCACGTCTTCCCTGGCCACCCCGAAGACCTCGGCCCGCTGAAGGGTGCGCTCGGCCCAGGCCCGGTGCGGCTTCACTTCGTTCATCTTGTTCGTGTACGCGGACCGCAGCACTCCGCCGCCCCCGCTCTCCGGCCGCAGGATGTCCTGGGCGTCGCTGAACTCTTCGTGACTGACCACCGACAGTGCGTGCACGGGTGCGACGTGCGACGGGTGGATGCAGGTCTTGCCGAGCAGGCCGTTGGCCCGGTCCAGCTCGATCTCCCGCAGCAGGCCGTCCAGGTCGTGCTCGATCAACGCGGTGCGCAGTTCTTCGGCCCGGCCCTCCAGGAAGGGGCTGCGGCGCAGCTGCGGCTTGAACATGCGCTCCTGGAGCCGGAAGTACTCCCACACGGGTCCGGTGATCGTGAAGCCGGTGCCGTCCGCCCGGCCCAGCACGTTGACCACGTCGGCGATGACGTCACCGACGATCCGGACGTCGTACGCGGTCATGTCGGGCGCCCTGCGCAGTCCGTACGCCGAGCAGAAGTCGGTGACGCCGAGCCGTAGCGCGAGCACCCGGTCCCGGTACGAGCCGACCGTGGCGGCGATCTCCTGGAGGACTTCCCGCCGGGTCTCCAGATGGAGCAGCTCGGGCGATTCGAGCACAGGCATGGCGAAGAGCCGCCGGCCACCGGCGCCCTCGGCCTTGGTGAGCGCCTCCATGAAGGGCACACCACGCTCCTGCGTGAACTTCGGAAGTACAAATCCGGACAACAGTCGGACGGAATCACCGAGCCTGCGCACCAGGTCCGTGATCTGGTGCGGCTCACGGACCCGGATGAAGAGGAGCGGCAGCTCACCGCCGCGCGCGTCGAGTTCCGCGAACTGGCCGACCAGGTTCTCCTCGGCTCCGGCCACCTCGGAGTCGTCGATCGAATCCTCCAGGCACAGCACCATGGAGACGACGCCCCTGGCCGCCTGCTTGATCACGTCGTCGGCGAGCGTCGGCCGGGTGGCGGGGCTGTAGAGGGTGGCGCCCAGCGCGGCCGAGAGGATCCGGGGCGGTGCGTCGGCGTCGAAGGAGCACGGCTCCTGGAAGAACAGGCCGTCCCTGACAGCCGGTGCGATATGACCGAAATGACGCATCTGATTCCCCCCGTGCTACCTGACCGATCGGACAACGTGTGGCCGGTAATAGTACGTACGGACGGGTGTCGGCAGTTCCCTGGCCACATGAATTCCGGGTAACTCGTCCATTTGGCGATGGTTCGGCAGGGTGCGGACGCGGCGCTTCCGGTATTCCGCCGGGACGCGACTCGCGACCCCCACGTTGTCCGCGGGGGCGGCCAGCAGGCAGGATGACCGCCATGACGCACGCGATGGTGAAAGGCTCGAACGTCCCACTCGACGCCATGGCCGTACGGGCGGTGCTGCGCTGGACCCCGGGCAACGGGGTCCCGGACGTGGACGCCTCGGCCCTGCTGCTCGGCTCCGACGGCCGCGTGCGCTCGGACGAGGACTTCGTCTTCTACAACCAGCCCCGCCACCCCTCCGGCCTGGTACGACGACTGCCGAAGCGGAGCCTCGCCACCGGGCTGACGGACACCATCGAGGCCGACCTGAACGCACTCGACCCCTCGGTCGACCAGGTCGTCATCGCCGCGTCCTCCGACGGCGCCTCCTTCGAACAGGTGCGCGATCTGTCCATCATGCTCTTCGACGCGGCGGCGGCGAGCGGTGAGCCGCTCGCGGTGTTCGAGATCCGGCCGGAGACCGGCGCGGAGACCGCGATCATCTGCGGCGAGCTGTACCGGCGCGGAGATGGCTGGAAGTTCCGGGCCGTGGGGCAGGGCTACCCCACCGGCCTCGTCGGTCTCGCGACCGCGTTCGGCATCTCGGTCGACGAAACGGCGGCCTCGGCCGATCCCGAACCGACTCCGGCCCAGGCCCAGGCACCACTGCCCGTAACGTCCGCACCGCCCGTCCCACCCGTACCGGCCTTCCCGCCCGCACCGGCGCCTGACCCGGACGCGCAGCTCACCGTGCAGCACCAGCAGCCCGCGTACGGCTACCCGCAGCCGGCCGTGGCCCCGCCCGTACCCGCGGCGCCGCAGCCCGCGTACGGCTACCCCCAGCCGGCCTCCGCGCAGCCCGCGTACGGCTATCCGCAGCCCGCGGCGGCGGCAGCACACGCCCCGGACCCGAATTTCGTCCTGCCGCCGCAGGGGCCGCAGTTCATACGCCCCTGAGCGGACACCCTCGGACCCGCCCTCGAACACTCGGCTGAACCCGGACACCCCCGGCCCCTACGTCCGGGACTTGTAGCCGCGTCCCCACTGCATCCCGTAGCCGTACAGCCGGTCCAGCTCCGACTGGAAGCCGTAGACGAACTTCACCTCGCGCCGCACGATCAGCTCGTCCTTGACGTTCTCCACCGTGAACACGGCGCACGAGCGTGCCTGCGGGGCCCGCTCGTCCAGCTCGATCTCGATGCGCGGCCCGTTGCCCGGGTAGAGCGTCACCTTGGCGTGCGTACGGTCGAAGGCCGGGGTCTGGTCGTAGATGTAGACGAAGAACAGCAGCCGCTTGATCTGGTCGCGCTGGTCGAGGTTGACGTAGACCGTCTCGCCGGACGGTGCGCCGAAGCGGTCGTCGCCGCTGAGCCTGATGTAGGGCGGCGCGTTCAGGTCACCGATCAGGTTGCCGAGCGGCTGCACCACGCCCTTGGTGCCGTCCGCCAGCTCGTACATGCAGCCCAGGTCCAGGTCGACGTTGACCACGCCCTGGGTGTGCGCCTGGACCACGTCCGGCTTGAAGAGCTTGAGCGGTCTCAGCAGCCGGCCGCTCTGCCGCGACCGGCCCTCGATGTCGGAGGTGCGCATCCGCCAGGAGAGGTTGACCCGGAGGTTGCCGGTCAGCGCGCCCTGTTTGGTCAGCGAGACCGTGGCATGCCGCCGCGAGAGCACGATGGAGTTGGTGGCCGCGTTGCCCGACTCGAACTGCGCTTCCCGCCCCGGCCACAAGTTGTCCCAGAACGCCATCCCCAACCCCCACACATATCGGCCACGCCGGATACCCGGCCCCGCACCCGCCGCATGCGCCACACACGACGCACGCACCGCTGCGGGGCGGCTCCGGGCCGGGTCCGGGATCTTCCCGAAGACCTTCACCGTACGAGCCGCCCCGCAGAGAGCGTTCCTCATTACCTACCGGGTCACACCCCGGCGGGCACTTCGGACGTGGAACCACCGTCCCCGCCACCGTCTCCGCCGCCGCCTTCGGCCTCCAGCGCCTTGTTGCGCCGGACCGACGACCAGAACGACCAGGCGATCAGGACGACCCCGACGAGACCCGTGATGAGCTCGTTGATCTCGTACTGGATCGTGACGAGCAGGATGACGGCCAGCGCGCCGATCGCGTAGTGCGCGCCGTGCTCCAGGTAGACGTAGTCGTCCAGGGTGCCCTGGCGGACCAGGTAGACCGTGAGCGAACGGACGTACATGGCACCGATACCGAGGCCCAGCGCCATCAGCACGATCTCGTTGGTGATGGCGAACGCGCCGATCACGCCGTCGAACGAGAAGGACGCGTCGAGCACTTCCAGGTAGAGGAACATGAAGAACGCGGCCTTGCCGGAGAGTACGACCGCGGAGACGTTCTTGCCGGTCCGCTTGGCCTGTTCCTCCTCCTCGTGCTCGCGTTCCTCCGCCTCTTCGAGCTTGTCCTCGAAGAAGCCGGAGAGCCCGCCGACGATGAGATAGGTGATCAGACCCGCGATTCCCGCGAGCAGGACCGTCTCCGCCTTGTCCGCGTGGCCGCCGCCGTGCTGGTGCGCGTTGGCCGCGAACGTCATCGACGTGATCAGCAGGACGATCAGCGCGATGCAGACCGACAGCATGTCGACCTTGCCGAGCTTGGCGAGCGGGCGCTCGATCCAGCGCAGCCACTGGATGTCACGGTCCTCGAAGATGAAGTCGAGGAAGATCATCAAAAGGAACATCCCACCGAAGGAGGCAATCGCCGGGTGGGCGTCCGTGACCAGTTCCTTGTAGCGGTCCGGGTCATTGAAGGAAAGATCAACGGCCTCGATCGGACCCAGTTTGGCAGTGATGGCCACGATCACGACGGGGAACACCAGCCGCATACCGAAGACCGCGATGAGCACACCGACCGTGAGGAAGATCTTCTGCCAGAAGGCACTCATCTTCTTCAGGATTCCGGCGTTGATCACCGCGTTGTCGAAGGACAGCGAGATCTCCAGGACGGTGAGGATCGCCACTACTCCGAAGGCCTCCCACCCCCCGTAGAACCACGCTGCGACCAGGCCGATCGCGGTAATCGCGAACGACCAGCCGAAGGTTTTCAGAAGCACTGGCTACCCCATCATTTATGTAACGGGTCTCCCCCGGTGAGTACGGGGCTCCCCCGCGCCGAGCGCGGCTTTACGAAACGTTGACCCCGAAGTCTAGAGCGATGCCCCGCAGTCCCGACGCGTACCCCTGCCCCACCGCACGGAACTTCCACTCGCCGCCATAGCGGTAGAGCTCACCGAAGATCATCGCGGTCTCCGTCGAGGCGTCCTCGCTCAGGTCGTAACGCGCGAGTTCCTGACCGTCGGCCTGGTTCACCACCCTGATGAACGCGTTGCTGATCTGCCCGAAGGTCTGGCCGCGGCTGTCGGCCTCATGGATCGAGACCGGGAAGACGATCTTGTCGCAATGGGCCGGCACCTGGGTGAGGTTGACGATGACGGACTCGTCGTCGCCCTCGCCCTCACCCGTGAGGTTGTCACCGGTGTGTTCCACGGAGCCGTCGGGGCTCGTGAGGTTGTTGTAGAACACGAACCACTCGTCACCGAGCACCCGGCCCGACTGGCACAGCAGCGCGCTGGCGTCGAGGTCGAAATCGGCCCCGGTGGTGGATCGTGCGTCCCAGCCGAGCCCGATGAGTACCTGGGTGAGATCGGGTGCGGCCTTGGAGAGGGAGACATTGCCTCCCTTGGCGAGTGTGACGCCCATGGTGTGTGTCCTCCCCGAGTGGATGAACCGTCTGTTGAGCGCGTCCGGCGCCGCACAGGGTGCGGCGCCGGACGGGGACGTGCTGGTGCCTGCCCGGGGCCGCGCGTGCGCGGGCCCGGAACCGGCGGGTCTAGTAGCCGGTCACGGTCCTAGACGTTGACGCCGAAGTCCTGCGCGATGCCGCGCAGACCCGAGGCGTAGCCCTGACCGATGGCACGGAACTTCCACTCCGCGCCGTTGCGGTACAGCTCGCCGAAGACCATGGCGGTCTCCGTCGAGGCGTCCTCGCTCAGGTCGTAGCGGGCGAGCTCGCTGTTGTCGGCCTGGTTGACCACGCGGATGTACGCGTTGCGCACCTGGCCGAAGCTCTGCTGGCGCGACTCGGCCTCGTAGATCGAGACCGGGAAGACGATCTTGTCGACATCGGCCGGGACACCGGCCAGGTTGACCTTGATGACCTCGTCGTCGCCCTCGCCCTCACCGGTGAGGTTGTCACCGGTGTGCTCGACGGAGCCGTCGGGGCTCTTGAGGTTGTTGAAGAAGACGAAATTGCCGTCGTTGCCGACCTTGCCCTCGGCGTTCGTCAGCAGGGCGCTGGCGTCGAGGTCGAAGTCTCCACCGGTGGTGGTACGAGCGTCCCAGCCCAGACCCACGATGACCGCGGTCAGGTTGGGCGCGGCCTTGGTCAGCGAGACGTTGCCGCCCTTGCTGAGGCTGACTCCCATGAGTCCTCCCATTGGTTTCCTTGGGGGCCGGCCGGTGCCGGCGCCTCCACGTTGCGTTGGCATCGGATCAACGAGTGGATCCTAGTGACCGGTTCCCGGCCAAAACAGGCTTTTGGCCGGGGGTCGCCCGGAGATCCCCCGGATCTCGGATCAGAGAGTGCCGAGCGCCTTGACGTAGTCGTTGAGGTCGCGCGCGTCGGGCAGGCCGTTGACGACCGTCCAGCGCACCACGCCCTCCTTGTCGATGATGAAGGTGCCGCGCACCGCGCAGCCCTTCTCCTCGTCGAAGACGCCGTACGCCCGCGAGGTCTCGCCGTGCGGCCAGAAGTCCGACAGCAGCGGGTACTCCAGGCCCTCCTGCTCGGCGAATACGCGCAGGGTGTGGATGGAGTCGTTGGAGACGGCGAGCAGCTGCGTGTCGTCGTTCTCGAACGTGGGCAGCTCGTCGCGCAGGGCGCAGAGCTCACCCGTGCAGACGCCGGTGAAGGCGAACGGGTAGAACAGCAGCACCACGTTCTTGGCGCCGCGAAATTCGGAGAGCTTCACGGTCCGGCCGTGATTGTCCTTCAGCTCGAAATCCGGGGCCTTGGTGCCGACCTCGATCGCCATGAAACGCGTCCCTTCGCTACGTCGCCGGGCTGGGCTGTCCGGGTGACTCCCACCACCCTACGCAGATGCCCCTGGCGGCCGTGCGGCACCCGCAGAAGGTCACCCCGCGGGTCCTCGCAGGTCCCTGCGGGCCGCTGCCGGGGCTTCACGGCTGCCGACGGGTGTCCCCGGGCGGGCTGCGGGCGAGACGGGTATACGAAGGCCCCCGGGCGGCTTGCTGCCGTCGGGGGCCTCCAGTGGCGATATGCGGTTCAGCGCCTGGGCTTGGCCGCCACCTTCGGTGTGGCCAGACGGCTGCCCGTCCAGTCCTTGCCCGCACTGATGCTCTTGGTCTGGGCGAGACCGGCTGTCTGGGCAGCCTCGTTGATGTCGCTCGGCTCGACGTATCCGTCACGGCCGGTCTTCGGCGTCATCAGCCAGACCGTGCCGCCTTCCTCGAGCAGACCAATGGCATCCACCAGCGCGTCCGTAAGGTCGCCGTCCTCGTCGCGGAACCAGAGCAGGACGACGTCTGCGACGTCGTCGTAGTCCTCGTCGACGAGATCCTGGCCGATAGTGGCCTCAATGCCCTCACGGAGCTCCAGCTCGACGTCGTCGTCGTAGCCGATCTCCTGGACCACCTGTCCGGGCTCGAACCCCAGGCGTGCTGCCGGGTTGGTCCGCTCCTCCGCGTGGTCCGCGGTCGCGCTCACGGGTTGCCTCCTGATCATGTTTCGGAAAATGCTGCAGCCACGCGCGTACGCGGGGCGTTGGCCGTAGTCCACACGGGAGCGGCGGATCGCGCAAGTACCCAGGGCACGAGACCGCCTAAACGGTGACGTTTCGTGCCACGTCGCCGCACTGTTGGCGGCCCCTTGCCGGAGCCTGCGCTACCGTCCACACCCTTTACGTCCTTGAACAGCTTATGCCGTTTCGGTCCGGCAATCGGAGTCGAGCAGTGTTTGGGAACACTTGGACGACTTGGGCGTATGGTTGCGGTTTCGCCCGACCCATCCTGCCCGACCTGCCCACAACACGCCTCCCGCCTCCCGGATACCCGCTCCGGCGCGGCCCATCCGGGGCTTGGGCCGTCCGGTGACACGGTGTCCCGGAAAGCCCCTGGTTACCCTTCGGTAGAGGTGACGTTTGCGCCCTCGCGGTACACGATGGGACGGCGTACGTGTACACATCCCGGGGGCGTGAATCCCGCAACCAGGCCCCGAAGCGCAGCACCGAACAGCGAAGGAACAGCGTGGCTTCCGGATCCGATCGCAACCCGATCATCATTGGCGGCCTTCCGAGTCAGGTCCCGGATTTCGATCCCGAAGAGACCCAGGAATGGCTCGACTCCCTCGACGCCGCCGTCGACGAGCGGGGCCGCGAGCGGGCCCGCTACCTCATGCTCCGGCTCATCGAGCGCGCACGCGAGAAGCGCGTCGCGGTGCCGGAGATGCGCAGCACGGACTACGTGAACACCATCGCCACGAAGGACGAGCCGTTCTTCCCCGGCGACGAGGACGTCGAGCGCAAGGTCCTCAACGCGACCCGCTGGAACGCGGCCGTGATGGTGTCGCGGGCTCAGCGTCCGGGGATCGGCGTGGGTGGCCACATCGCCACCTTCGCGTCCTCCGCCTCGCTGTACGACGTGGGCTTCAACCACTTCTTCCGCGGCAAGGACGACGGCAAGGGCGGCGACCAGATCTTCTTCCAGGGGCACGCCTCCCCCGGGATCTACGCCCGCGCCTTCCTGCTGGACCGGCTGAGCGAGGCGCAGCTCGACGCCTTCCGCCAGGAGAAGTCGAAGGCGCCGAACGGCCTGTCCAGCTACCCGCACCCGCGGCTGATGCCGGACTTCTGGGAGTTCCCGACCGTCTCGATGGGTCTGGGCCCGCTGGGCGCGATCTACCAGGCGCGGATGAACCGGTACATGGAGGCGCGCGGTATCGCGGACACCTCCGATTCGCACGTCTGGGCGTATCTCGGGGACGGCGAGATGGACGAGCCGGAGTCGCTCGGCCAGCTCTCCATCGCCGCCCGTGAGGGCCTGGACAACCTGACCTTCGTCGTCAACTGCAACCTGCAGCGGCTCGACGGCCCGGTGCGCGGCAACGGCAAGATCATCCAGGAGCTGGAGTCGCAGTTCCGCGGGGCCGGCTGGAACGTCATCAAGCTCGTCTGGGACCGCTCCTGGGACCCGCTGCTCGCGCAGGACCGCACGGGCATCCTGGTCAACAAGCTGAACACCACGCCGGACGGCCAGTTCCAGACGTACGCCACCGAGACGGGCGCGTACATCCGCGATCACTTCTTCGGTGACGACGCCCGGCTGCGGGACATGGTCAAGGACATGTCCGACCAGCAGATCCTGCACCTGGGCCGCGGCGGTCACGACCACCGCAAGGTCTACGCGGCGTACGCGGCGGCCAAGGCCCACAAGGGCCAGCCGACGGTGATCCTGGCGCAGACGGTCAAGGGCTGGACGCTGGGGCCGAACTTCGAGGGCCGCAACGCGACCCACCAGATGAAGAAGCTCACGGCCGAGGACCTGAAGCGCTTCCGGGACCGGCTGCACATCCCGATCGCGGACTCCCAGCTGGAGGACGGCAACCCGCCGTACTACCACCCGGGCCGCGACTCGGAGGAGATCCAGTACATGCACGACCGCCGCAAGGGCCTGGGCGGTTACGTCCCGACCCGGGTGGTGCGGGCGAAGCCGCTGGCGCTGCCCGACGACAAGGCGTACGCGAGCGCGAAGAAGGGCTCGGGCCAGCAGTCGATCGCCACCACCATGGCGTTCGTCCGCATCCTGAAGGACCTCATGCGGGACAAGGAGATCGGCAAGCGTTTCGTGCTGATCGCGCCCGACGAGTACCGCACCTTCGGCATGGACGCGTTCTTCCCGAGTGCGAAGATCTACAACCCGCTGGGTCAGCAGTACGAGTCGGTGGACCGCGATCTGCTGCTCGCGTACAAGGAGTCCCCGACCGGCCAGCTGCTGCACGACGGCATCTCGGAGGCGGGCTGCACCGCCTCGCTGATCGCCGCCGGATCGGCCTACGCCACGCACGGCGAGCCGCTGATCCCGGTGTACGTCTTCTACTCGATGTTCGGTTTCCAGCGGACCGGCGACCAGTTCTGGCAGATGGCCGACCAGCTCGCGCGCGGCTTCGTGCTGGGCGCCACCGCCGGCCGTACGACGCTGACCGGCGAGGGCCTCCAGCACGCGGACGGCCACTCGCAGCTGCTCGCCTCGACCAACCCGGGCTGTGTCGCGTACGACCCCGCGTTCGGGTACGAGATCGGGCACATCGTCAAGGACGGTCTGCGCCGGATGTACGGGGGGACGCCCGAGGAGAACGAGGACGTCTTCTACTACCTCACCGTGTACAACGAGCCGATCCAGCACCCGGCCGAGCCCGCCGATGTGGACGTCGAGGGCATCCTCAAGGGCGTCTACCGCTACAGCAGCGGCGAGAAGGGCGAGATCCCCGCCCAGATCATGGCGTCCGGTGTGGCGGTCCCGTGGGCGGTCGAGGCGCAGCGCATCCTCGCGGACGAGTGGAACGTGAAGGCGGACGTCTGGTCGGCGACCTCCTGGAACGAGCTGCGGCGCGAGGCCGTGGACGTGGAGCGGTACAACCTGCTGCACCCGGAGGAGGAGCAGCGCGTCCCGTACGTGACGCGCAAGCTCTCCGGCGCGCAGGGCCCGTTCGTCGCGGTCTCGGACTGGATGCGGTCGGTACCGGACCAGATCGCGCGCTGGGTGCCCGGTGCGTACCAGTCGCTGGGTGCGGACGGCTTCGGCTTCGCGGACACGCGGGGCGCGGCACGCCGGTTCTTCCACATCGACGCGCAGTCGATCGTCCTGGCGGTCCTCACCGAGCTGGCGAAGGACGGGAAGGTCGACCGTTCGGCGCTGAAGACCGCGGTCGACCGCTATGACCTGCTGGATGTGGCCTCGGCCGATCCGGGGGCCGCGGGCGGCGACGCGTAACCGGCACGCACGGCGGTACGGGCGGGGCGGTGGGACCGGGAGGTCCCGCCGCCCCGTCGTGTTCTCCGGGTCAGTTCTCCCAGACCTTGAAGGCGCGCACCTGGTACGGGGACTGCGGCACCCAGGTTCCGCCGCCCGGATAGGTGTCGAACTCACCGGTCTCGCCGCACTCGGCCGACTGGTAGGTGGTGACCGGGCGGCCGGTGCGGTTGGCGAGCGCCTGGCCGGTGGAGCCCGCCGGCAGCGGCACACAGCTGTCGATGTCGATGGTGGACAGCTCGTGGACCTGCCGGCCGCCGGCGAACTCCGGTTTCGCCCAGAGGCAGAGCTGACCGCTCCCGCAGGCGCCGAGCCGGACGGGCGCGGCCTCGGCGGGCGGGGCCAGGCCGGTGGGCAGAGCGGTGACGGCCAGGGCGGTGGCGGCCAGGACGGCGCCGACAACGGTTGTACGCATGTGAGTGAACCCCCGTGCTGATGTGGATCTTCCGCACCCAGCCTGAGCTGCGGGGCGGGCGTCCGGGAAGGGGCCGGGGGCCTTACCACCCTGATAGGCGACAGCCCCGCCGGAGCGTTCCGGCGGGGCTGTCGTGTGCACTGTGTTGACGCCTTCCGGCGCCGGGACGGGGGGGGGGCGGATCAGATGTGACCAGCTCCCGTGGGGGGGGTCGGATCAGATGTGACCGGCGCCCGCGCCCGCCTCCGCGTTCTCACCGCGCTTGGTGAGGGTGGCGACCAGGGCCGCGATCACCGCGACGATGCCCGCGACCATGAACGCCGTGCTCATGCCCGACACGAACGTGTCATGGGCGACGTTCACGATCTTGCCGGCGACCTCGGGCGGGGTGCCGGGGGCGACCGGCGGAATGCCGACCTTGACGGCCTGGGACGCCTGGTCCAGCTGCTCGCCCGACAGCGGGGGCAGCTGTGCGTCCTTCCAGTTGTCGGCGAGCTCGGCGTCGACCCGGGCGGCCATGATGGCGCCGAGGACGGCCGTACCGAGGCTGCCGCCGACCTGCATCGCGGCCTGCTGGAGGCCTCCCGCGACACCCGAGAGCTCCATCGGGGCGTTGCCGACGATGACCTCGGTGGCGCCGACCATGACCGGCGCGAGGCCGAGGCCGAGCAGGGCGAACCAGATCGACATGGTGACGGTGCCGGTGCCGACGGTCAGCTGGGACATGCCGAAGCACGCGATCGCGGTGCACACCATGCCGCCGACCAGCGGGACCCGCGGGCCGAACTTCGTGATCAGGAAGCCCGCCAGCGGCGAGGCGACGATCATCATCGCGGTCAGCGGCAGCAGGTGCAGACCGGCGTCGACGGCCTTCATGCCGTGCACGTTCTGGAGGTAGAAGGTGACGAAGAACAGGCCGCCCATGAAGGCGAAGGCCATCAGCACCATCAGGACCGTACCGGCGGAGAGCGGCACGGAGCGGAACATCGCCAGCGGGATCAGCGGTTCCCTGACGCGCTGCTGGACGAGGGCGAACCCGACGAACAGGGCGACGGCGGCGATCAGGAAGCCGATCGTCTTGGGGTCGCCCCAGCCCCACTCCGAGCCCTTGATGAGGGCCCAGATCAGGCAGAACATCGCGCCGGACAGCAGCGCGATGCCCGCGAAGTCGAAGGAGCGCGGCGCGTTCTGCGCGCGGTGGTCCTTGAGGATCAGCACGCCGAGCACGAGCGCGACCACGCCGACCGGCACGTTGATGAAGAAGACGGACTGCCAGCTGACGTGCTCGACGAGCACGCCGCCCAGGATCGGGCCACCGGCGGTCGAGGCGCCGATCACCATGCCCCAGATGCCGATCGCCATGTTCAGCTTCTCGGCCGGGAAGGTGGCGCGGAGCAGACCGAGCGCGGCCGGCATCAGCAGGGCGCCGAAGAGGCCCTGGAGCACCCGGAAGGTGATGACCAGGGTGACACTGCTGGAGAGGCCGATGGCACCGGACGCCGCGGCGAAGCCGACGACGCCTATCAGGAAGGTCTGGCGGTGGCCGAACCGGTCACCGAGCTTGCCCGCGGTGATCAGGGAGACCGCGAGGGCGAGCATGTAGCCGTTGGTGATCCACTGGACGTCCGCGAGCGAGGCGCCGAGGTCCTTCTGGATCGCGGGGTTGGCGATCGCGACGATCGTGCCGTCGAGCGCAACCATCATCACGCCGATGGCCACGGAGAACAGCGTCAGCCAGGGGTGGCCGCGCAGCCCCTTGGCAGGTGCGGGAACAGGGGCATCCCGGGGCTCCCGCGGTGCCTTTTCGACGGTGGTCTGACTAGTCATACCCGGAGATTAGTGTCAGTCGCTGACAGTTGACAAACCATTTCACAAGTCGGTAACTGTCACGTAGCTCACAGGTAAGCTGAGCTGGACAAAGCAGGGGAAAGAGGACCAGCTCAGTGACCGACGGGCAACAAACCGCCGAGCATCCGACCGGGCTGCGCGAGCGCAAGAAGCGCCGCACCCGGGACGCACTGCTCCATGCCGCCCTCGATCTTTTCACCACCCAGGGGTACGAGGAGACCACCGTCGACGAGATCGTCGACGCGGTGGAGGTCTCCCAGCGCACCTTCTTCCGCTACTTCGCCGGCAAGGAGTCGGCCGCCTTCGCCGTCCAGGAGATGGTGGAGTCGCGCTTCATCGCGGAACTGAGCCAACGGCCCGCGCCGGAAGCCCCCTTCGAGGCGATGCGCCGCGCGGTCCTGTGCGCCTGGGACAGTATCGGGGAAGCCATCGAGGCCCTCGTCCCGGTCGAACTCCACATGCGTACGTACCAGATGATCGAATCGACACCCTCGTTGCTCGCCGCCCACCTGCGGCGCAACAGTGAGCTGGAGAACCAGATAGCCCTGCTGATCGCGCAGCGCGAGGGCCTGGACGTGGAGCGGGACCCGCGCCCGCGCGTCGCCGTCGCCGCGTTCTGCGGGGTGATGCGGGTGACCGGCCAGCTGTGGGGGCACGGCCGGGAGACCAGCATGGACTCGCTGCGGACGCTGACCGAGGTGTATCTCGACCAGTTGGGGCCGGCCCTGGCCGAGGACTGGCGCACGCCCGCCAAGGGCCGTGTGCCGCATGTCTCGGACCCGGCGTATGGCCAAGGTCACAACACGCGGACCACGCAGAGCGGATGCGACACCTGCGGGGTGCCGAGCTCGGCGGAGCGTACGGGTGGCCCGTACGGAGCGTGAGGGAAGAGGCGTTCCATTCCCGACAGTCGGGTGATGTGTGTCACCCGCTTAACGGCGTGCGGCGCGCGTCTCCTAATGTGGGCCGCAGTGACTTCCTTCGATTCCTCCCCGACGCTCACCGCATGGCGCACTCTGCTCGCCATCGCGGTTGTGTTCGTGATGCTGGCGACCACGGGCTGGACCGCCGTGCGTCATCAACGCTCCGACGAGCCACGCACTGTCGCACTCGCCTCCTGGGCCAAGGGATCGATAGGGGGCCGCGCGCTTCCCCCCGCCGACGCCCAGCCGCACAGACTGGCACACTTCTTCGCCACGCTCACGGCCGCGCAGCGCGTCCGGCTGGCGGACAAGTACCCGCTGGTGGTGGGGAATCTGAACGGCGCGCCGATCACCCTGCGCTACCGGGCCAACCGGCTCGCGCTCGTCCAGGCGGGCACGGTCGAAGAGCAGCGCGCACACGACAGCCGGCTCTCCCCCGAGGGCCGCGCCGAGGCGGTCCGCCGGCTGGACCGCTTCCGCTCGATGCTCGGCCGGGACCGGCACTTCCTGGCGTTCGACCCGTCGGGCCGGGGCCACGCCGCCGAGGTCTTCGGTGATCTCGACCGGGCCGAACGGGTCTCGGTGGTCGTACCGGGCGTCGACACCAACCTGCTGACGCTGGAGCGGACCGGGACCAAGACCAACGCCGCGCCCGTCGGCATGGCCAAGTCCCTGTACGCCGCGGAGCAGACCGCGGGCCCCGGCGTACGCACCGCCGTGATCGCCTGGGCCGACTACACCGCGCCCGCGGGCATCGGCATGGACGCCGCCCTCGGGAACCTCGCCCAGCGCGGGGCCGTCCGGCTCGACGCGCTCGTCGGCGCACTCCCGGGCCAGGCACCCGTCTCGCTGTTCTGCCACAGCTACGGCTCGGTCCTGTGCGGCGTGGCGGCGAGCGGACTGCCCGCCCGGGTCACCGACATCGCGGTCGCGGGCAGTCCGGGCATGCGCGCCGACAACGCCGGCGCGCTGCACACCCGGGCCAACGTGTGGGCGATGCGGGACCACGACGACTGGATCGCGGATGTACCGAACCTCGAGGTCGCCGGTCTCGGCCACGGGGCGGATCCGGTCGATCCGGCCTTCGGCGCCCGGATCGCGGCGGCGGGCGACGCGATCGGCCACAGCGGCTATTTCGAGCCGGGAACCGAGAGCCTCGGCAACTTCGCCGCGATCGGTGTCGGCACCTACGGTTCGGTGACCTGTGCGCAGGCCGACACCGCTTGCCACGAACGAATTTCCGGCAACGAGACGGTCTGACGCGCGTAGAGAGCCGCGTCGGTCGCGGATTGCCGTCGACTCGAAGGGGGGACGTCCGGGCAAGTGCCGCATACGATGAGGCACATGGGTGATGTGCTGGCCGGAATTCAAGCCACCTGGGAGTTCGACACCGACTCCGTGCTCATCCGCTTCGAACGGGGTATCCGCACGCCGAGGCTCTTCCAGAGCCTCCGTGAGCGCCGCGTCCCGCACGCGGCGCTTTCGTCGGTGACGCTGACTCCGGGCAAGCGGGGCACGGTGGTGCTGCGTGCCGTCCCGAGACCCGGCGCCGACCCGCTGCTGGAGGCCGCGGCCGGGCAGCTCAAGGACGGCTGCGACCCGTACCGCCTGGTGCTTCCGGCCGAGCGCGAGACGCTCGCCGAGTACTACGCGGACGAGCTGCGGGCCCGGCTGGGCCCCGACGCGGGTGAACCCGCCGAGCGCTTCCTGGTCGCGGCGCCCGAGGCGCCGATGCGCTTCAAGGCGTACGACGGCCGGGCCAGCTTCGACGGGGACCGGATCTCCTTCCGCTGGTTCTGGACGGGCGCCTCCTCCGAGAAGTGGAAGGCGGGCGACCAGACGTTCCCGGTCACCGAGCTGAGCGGCGTCGAGTGGCGCTCCCCCGAGGCCTTCGAGGGCTATCTGCGGCTGGTGCCGAGAGGGCTCGAAGGCACGGGCCCGGCCACAACAGAGGCCGGCGGCGGTCCCGGCCCCGCGCTGTGCACGGGCACCGACCGGAGCGCGCAGTCCGTGGCCGCACGGCCCACCCGGGCCGACGAGGACCCCGCCGCGGTGATCTTCGGCCTCGGCTACGGCCCGGTGCACGAGTCGCTGCCGTTCGCCGCGGCCGTGCTGGAATCCGTCCGCAGGAAGCAGTCCGCGCCCGCCGCCGCGACAACGGCCCTGGCATCCGCCGGGCGGCGCGACCCTGCGGACATCGCGGAGCGGATCCACCACCTCGGCGAACTGCACCGGGCGGGACTGGTGACGGACGACGAGTTCAGCGCGAAGAAGGCCCAGCTGCTCGCCGAGCTGTAGCGGCGGCCTGCCCCGTACGAGACAGCTGCTCGCCGAGCTGTGGCGGCGGCCTGTCCCGTACGAGCCCGGGGCGGGTCATACCCGGGTACGGGGCAGGCGCCCGCGGAACCAGCACTCCGGTATGACGCCGACCGGTGGGCGCGCTGCCTACGCTGAGCAGCCCATGCCCACTTCATCCCCGCCCCCGCCCCCCGCGTCCCCGCCGACGGACGGTCTGCTGAGCGCCGCCCGCCGCCATCTGGGCCCGATGGCGTACGGGCTGTCCCATCCCTCGCATCCGCCGACCCCGCTGCTGGCCGACGCCCCGAAGCGCTGGCAGCGGGTCACGCCGTACATCGTCGTCGTCGCCCTCACGGCGCTCTTCGTGCCGGTCACGATCGCGGTCCTGACCGACCAGTACGCCATGGGCGGCGGGGTGGCGGGCGCCCTCGCCGTCGCCCAGGCCGCGCCGCTGCTGATGCTGGCGCACCGGCCGCTGCAGGCCTGGTGGATCATCTTCCCGGCCGACATCCTGGGCGCGGTCCTGGCGCTCACGCGACCGCCCGAGACGTACGACATCTGGCCGTGGACACCGCCCGCCCTGATCGGCTACCTCTTCCTGCTGCTCGCACTCGCCCTGCGGGAGACCCGGCGCACCCTGGTCGCCGTCTGGCTGGCGACGGGCGCGGCGAGTCTGGCCCTGTACCGGATCTCGCCCGAGCGCAGCAACGGCAGCACGCTACTGCTGGTGATCCTCGGCGCCGTGGTGCTGGTGATCGGCGCGGCCGTACGGGAACGCGGCGTCGCACAGCGCCGGCTGGCCGAGCAGGAGACCATCAGCGAGGCCGAGCGGGCGCGGCGCACGCTGCTGGAGGAACGCACCAGGATCGCCCGTGAACTGCACGACGTGGTCGCGCACCACATGTCCGTGATCACGGTCCAGGCGGACTCCGCCCCGTACCGGCTTGGCGGCCTTCCGGACGGTGTCCGCGAGGAGTTCGAGTCGATCGCCGCGAGCGCGCGGGAGTCCCTCGGGGAGATGCGGCGGCTGCTGCAGGTGCTGCGCAGCGAGGGCACCGAGGGCGAGCGGGCGCCGCAGCCGGGCCTTGACCGGCTGCAGCAACTGGTGGAGGCGACGGTACGGGCCGGGCTCCCGGCCGAACTGTCGCTGCCCGCCGGGCTGACGGGCCTGCCGCAGGCGGTCGACCTGTCCGCGTACCGGATCGTGCAGGAGGCCCTGGCCAACGTGGTCCGGCACGCGCCGGGTGCCCGGACCCGGGTGTCGGTCAGCTCCGACGGCGCGCATCTGACGGTGCTGGTCGTCAACGGCCCGCCGGAACAGACGGGTTCGCCGCGCGAGCCGCTGGAGACGACGGGGACGGGACACGGGCTGGTCGGGATGCGCGAACGCGTACGGTTGACCGGCGGCACGCTGGACACCGGGCCGCTGCCGGACGGGGGTTTCCGGGTGGCCGCGCGGCTGCCGCTGGCCACCGTCGGCGCCGCCGGGTGACCGGTCCGCTTCCCCGCCCGCTCCCGTCCCGCCTCCGGAGGACTCTTGACCATCCGTGTGATCATCGTCGACGACCAGGCCATGGTGCGGGCGGGGTTCGCGGCGCTGCTCGCGGCACAGGCCGATATCGATGTGGTCGGTGAGGCGCCGGACGGGCGCCAGGGCATCGACGTCAGCCGCCGGGTCCATCCGGACGTGGTGCTGATGGATGTCCGGATGCCCGAGATGGACGGACTGGCGGCGGCACGCGAGCTGCTGGACCCGCCGGTGGGCGTGGCGCACGTGCCGAGGGTGCTGATGCTGACCACGTTCGACGTGGACGACTACGTGTACGAGGCGCTGCGCGCCGGTGCGTCCGGCTTCCTGCTGAAGGACGCGCCCCCGGCGGACCTGATCTCGGCGGTACGGGTGGTGGCGGCGGGTGACGCGCTGCTCGCCCCGTCCGTGACCCGGCGCCTGATCGCGGACTTCGCCCGCCAACGGCCGTCCGGGGCGGGGCGCGGCGGGGCGGCGCTGCGGCTGAACGGGCTGACTCCGCGCGAGACGGAGGTGCTGGAGCTGATAGCCCGGGGGCTGTCGAACCAGGAGATCGCGGGGCAGCTGGTGCTGGCGGAGCAGACGGTGAAGACGCACATCGGGCGGATACTCGCGAAGCTGGATCTGCGCGACCGGGCCCAGGCGGTGATCTTCGCGTACGAGGCGGGCGTGGTGGTACCGGGCGAGAGCCCCTGAAGCCCGCGCGCGCCGGGGCCGTCCGGCAGCCCCCCGCATCCCTGATACACCCCCTACCCCGGTATCACTCCTCGGTTGGCCCCTCGGCGTGACGCCCCCGCACCCGTCCTCTTCCTACCTTCCTCCCGTCGCGCCGAACGGTGTGACGGGATCCGGCTCGGCCGGAGGGGGAGGGCCCGATGCGCCGTTACGCGAGGACCTTGGTGGCGGTCGCCCTGGCGACCACGGTGGTGGCCGGGACGGCCGGCTGGGCTTCCGGCAACGCCCAGCAGGCGCTGACCGGGCCGCCGCCCGGCACCGCCGCCTGGCGGGCGGACCAGGTGCTGGGCCGGGAGCTGCCCGACCCGGAGCGGGACACGCCCTCCGAAGTGAGCGCGTTCTTCCGGGGGTTGAGCGACCGGGACCGGCAGACGCTGGTCGTGCGGCACCCGCTCGTCGTCGGGAACCTCGACGGCGTACCGGCCGAGCTGCGCTACCGCGCCAACGCCCGTGCGCTCAGGAGCAGTCACGATCCCCGGTACGCGCATCTCGCCGCGGACCCGCACCGGCAGATCCTCGCGTTCGACCCGCGCGGCCGGGGTCAGGTGGCCGAGGTCTTCGGTGACCTGAGGGCCGCGCGGCAGGTGTCCGTGGTGGTGCCGGGCTCCGACATCGACGCCGGGACCTTCGACCGCCGCACCGATGTCTACGGCACCCCGGCCGGCATGGCCAGGTCCCTCCACGCGCAGACCGGCCGGGGCAGCGCCGTGATCGCCTGGGCCGGGTACACCACCCCCGTCGGCCTCGGCGTGGACGCGGCGACCGGTTCGCTCGCGGAGGCCGGGGCCGACCGGCTGACCCGGTTCGACGACGGGCTGGCCGCCGACGGTGTGCCCACGCCCGCCGTGTTCTGCCACAGTTACGGCTCCGTCGTCTGCGGACTCGCGGCGTCCCGGCTGCGCGCCACGGATCTGGTCGTCCTCGGATCGCCGGGGATGCGCGCCGACAACGTCCGCGACCTGCACACCGATGCCCGGGTGTGGGCCGCCAAGGACCCCAGTGACTGGATCGACAAGGTGCCCCACGTCGAGTTCGCCGGGCTGGGCCACGGCGCCGACCCGGCCTCCGCCTCGTTCGGCGCCCGCCGGGTGCCCGCGGAGGACGCCCAGGGACACACCGGGTACTTCGCTCCCGGAACCGAATCGCTGCGCGCGTTCGCGGCGATCGCCGAAGGCGCACATGCCGGACTGGACAAGCAACCGGTGCTCCCCGCACGATGAGCGCTCACGATTGCAACTGTGCGGGGGCAAACGGCCGTTACGGCCGACCCGGCCCACCGCCCAGGCGCTCCGCACCTCTTACCGGCACGGGAGAAACCTCGCCATGAGCTACGGCGATCCGAACAACCCCTACAGTCAGCAGCCGTACGACGCTCCCCCGCAGTACGGCTACCAGCAGCAGCCGCCGTACGGGATGCAGCAGCCGTACGGGATGTACCCGCCGGCCGGGATGTACGGGATGCCGGGGCCGGGGATGCCGCCGCTGGCCCACTGGGGAGAGCGGGTGGGGGCGTGGATGCTCGACCTGATGATCATCGTGGCGCCGATGTACGCGCTGGGGTTCATCGACATCCTGCGGAGCGATGACCCGGCGACCGCCGACCCCGGGCCCTTCTTCGCCGTCGGCGTGGCCTACTTCCTCGTCATGGGCTTCTACCAGCTCTACCGGGAGGGCAGGTACGGCCAGACGACCGGCAAGAAGGTCCTCCGGATCAGCGTGCGCCGTGAGGCCGACGGCACGACACTCGGTTTCGGCATGGCGTTCGTGCGCAAGCTCGCGCACATAGTGGACAGCCTGGCCTGCTACCTCGGCTGGCTCTGGCCGTTGTGGGACGTCAGGAGGCAGACCTTCGCCGACAAGATGTGCTCCACCGTGGTCATCAAGGTGGCCAAGGGCTGACCGCGCCCGGTCGGTCCGCCGGGCGCGATCAGCCGTAGCCGCTATTCGCGGGCGGTGGCGGTCGAGCTCATGTCCGGGTAGCGGTCCCCCGCGACCTGGCCGGCGATCGGCTCCAGCTGCGCCAGCTCCTCCGGCGTCAGCGTGATCCGGGTGGCGCCGACGTTCTCCAGCAGGCGGCTGCTCCTGCGGGTGCCCGGGATCGGCACCACGGCCAGCCCGTGCACCTGGGCACGCTGCTGCACCCAGGCCAGCGCCACCTGGGCGGCGGTCGCCCCGTGGGCGGCGGCGATCTTGCGGACCGGCTCCAGCAGCGCGGCGTTCGTCTTCGCGTTGTCGCCGGTGAAACGCGGCTGGAACTGGCGGAAGTCGTTCTTCGACAGGTCCTTGCCCGCGTCCGCGAAGGACCCGGTCAGAAAGCCCCGGCCGAGCGGCGAGTACGGCACGAGGGTCACGCCGAGCTCCACGGCGGCGGGCACCGCGCTGCGCTCGCTGTCCCGGCTGAACAGCGACCACTCGGACTGGAGGGCGGCGATCGGGTGCACGGCGTGCGCCTCGCGCAGCTCCGCGCCCGTCACCTCGCTGAGCCCGAGCTGCTTGACCTTGCCCTGCTGGACCAGCTCGGCCATGGCGCCCACGGACTCGGCCAGCGGCACGGCCGGGTCGCGGCGGTGCATGTAGTAGAGGTCGATCACGTCGGTGCCCAGCCGCCGCAGGCTGTTCTCGACGGCCTGCCGGATGTACGCGGGGTCGTTGCGGATGCCCCGGTAGTGCGGGTCGTCGTCCCGGCGCTCGATGGCGAACTTGGTGGCGAGGGTGATCTCGTCGCGGTGCGCCCCGACGAACGGCGCGATGAACGTCTCGTTGGAACCGCTCCCGTAGATGTCCGCGGTGTCGAAGAGCGTGACACCGGCCGCCAGGGCGGTCTCCAGCGTCTCGCGTGCGGAAGACTCGTCGGTGTCCCCGTAGAACTCGCTCATGCCCATGCAGCCGAGCCCCTGGACGCCGACCTGCGGGCCGCCCCTGCCGAGCTCCACGGTGGCGATCTTGTTGTCAGTCATCAGGTACTTGACCTCTCCGGCGCCCGTCGGGCGCCCGCGTAAAAGTCGATCTTGTGGTCGAGTACGGCGAGGGTGTCGTGGAGCTCCGCGATCCGCGTCTTCACATCGCGGCGGGTCGCCTCCAGCAGTTCCTGCCGTTCCTCGAAGGTGTCGTCGCCCTCGCGCAGCAGCTCCGCGTAACGGACCATGTGGGCGACCGGCATCCCGGTCAGCCGCAGCTTGCCGACGAAGGTCAGCCAGTCCAGGTCACGGTTGGTGAAACGGCGCTGACCGGTGTGTGACCGGTCGACGTGCGGCATCAGTCCGATCCGCTCGTACCAGCGCAGCGTGTGTGCGGTGAGCCCGGTGAAGGCGACCACCTCGCTGATCGTGTACTGGTCCTGCCCCTCGGGGCGCGGGTGCGCCTTGGGGGCCGATACGCAGATATCGGTCCTCGTCGAAGTCGTCGTGGTCTCCATCACCGTCATGCCTCCACGCTAGAACCTTGGAGTGCACTCGAAGCAAGCGCAACCGGAGCCGATTTTCCGCCGGTATTAGTCTCGTACGCATGCAGAGCCTGGCGATGATCGAGAACTGGCCCGTGCCCACCGCGGCGGCGGCCGTCGTACGAGCGGACGGCACCGTCCTCGGCCGGCACGGTCCGGGCGGCCACCGCTTCCCGCTCGCCTCCGTCACCAAGCCGCTCGCCGCCTACGCGGCGCTGGTGGCGTACGAGGAGGGCGCGGTCGAGCTCGACGAGCCTGCGGGCCCCGAGGGGTCCACGGTCCGCCACCTGCTCGCCCACACCAGCGGCCTCGCCTTCGACGAGCACCGGGTGACGGCCCCGCCCGGCACCCGGCGGCTGTACTCCAACGCGGGCTTCGAGGTGCTCGGCGACCATATCGCCAAGGCCACCGGCATCCCGTTCCCGGAATACGCCCGCCAGGCGGTCCTGGAACCCCTGCACATGACCGCGACCACCCTGGACGGCTCCCCCGCCCGCGACGGCGTCTCCACCGTCGAGGACCTGGTCCGGTTCGCGGCCGAGGTGCAGGCCCCCCGCCTCCTCGACCCGCGCACGGTGCTGGAGGCGCAGAGCGTCGTGCACCCCGGACTGAAGGGCGTCCTGCCCGGCTACGGCCACCAGAACCCCAACGACTGGGGCCTCGGCTTCGAGATCCGGGACTCCAAGTCCCCGCACTGGACCGGCGCGCACTCCTCCCCCGCGACCTTCGGGCACTTCGGGCAGTCCGGCACGTTCCTGTGGATCGACCCCGTCGCGGGGGCGGCCTGCGTGGCGCTCACCGACCGGCCCTTCGGCCCGTGGGCGGCCGAGGTGTGGACGCCGTTCACGGACGCGGTGCTGGCCGAGCTGGCGGCGTAGCCGGGGCGATCGTCGACGCGGCGGCCAGGCACTCGAACCACACCGTCTTGCCGCCGCCGTCCCGGCGCACCTCCACTCCCCACTTGTCCGTGACGGCATCCACCAGGACCAGCCCCCGCCCGCCCTCGTCGAGCACCCCGCCCTCGACCACGCGCGGCACCTCCGGGCAGCCGTCCGCCACCTCGACGCGGACACCCACGCCGCCCGGGAGCCGGAAGATGAACGTCTGGCAGCGGCGGTCCGGCACGTGCCGGACCACGTTGGCGATGAGTTCCGTGAATGCGAGCTCCGCCGCGTCGGCCACGGCCATCAGCCCCCACCCCTTGAGGTAGAGCCGCAGGATGCGCCGCAGATGCCGGGCCGAGTGCTCACCCATGGCGAAGTCGGATCGGTAGACCGGCTCTTCGGCCTCGGTCCAGGGGGCAATTACGTGATTCATGTCACCATCGTGCGAGCAAGTGACTACGCTCGGCTACCAAAGGAACCGAACGCCGCGAGGCGTTGCGCATCGCGCCTGCACACCGGAGGTCCCCCGCTGTGGCCAACATCCAGTCACTCGACCCCTGCGCGTCCCCCCTCGACTACTACGGCTGGGAATTACGCCGCCAGCGCGAGGCCGCCGGCCTCAGGCAGCAGCAGTTGGGCGACATCATCTTCTGCACGGGCTCGCTGATCGGCCAGGTCGAGACGACGAAGAAGATCCCCACCCGCGACTTCTCCGAGCGGGTGGACGCCGCCCTCGGCACGGACGGCGTGTTCTCCCGCCTGGTGGGCCTGGTCCTGCGCAGCCAGCTGCCGACGTGGTTCCAGGCGTACGCGGAGATGGAGGCGAAGGCCGCGTACATCTCCACGTACCAGGCGCAGTTGGTCTACGGGCTGTTGCAGACGGAGGACTACGCGCGGGCGGTGCTGGCCACCGGTATGCCGGACGATCTGGAGGGCCTGCTCGCCGCCCGGATGGAGCGCCAGCGCATCCTGGAGCAGGAACGGCCGCCGCTGGCCTGGGCCGTCCTGGACGAGGCCGTGCTGCACCGGCCGATCGGCGGCCACGAGGTCATGCGGGCCCAACTGGCACGGTTGTTGGACTTCGCGAACACCCGCTGGATGCGCATCCAAGTACTGCCCTTCGCGGCAGGTGAACACTCCAGTCTGGCTGGCTCGTTCACCACCATGCGCTTCGACGACGACCCAGACGTCGTCTACACCGAGGACCTCATCTCCGGCCATATGACCGCCAGCCCCGACACGGTCAGAGAGGGCTCGCTCCGATACGCTCATCTTCAGGCTGCCGCCCTCTCCGTAGAGGAGTCGGCGGCTCTGATCGCCCGCGTGATGAAGGAGCGTTATGGAGACCGGCCCCGACCTGAAGAGCGCGCAGTGGCGTAAGTCCAGCTACAGCGGAAACACCGGTGGCGAGTGCGTCGAGTGCACCGTGACAGGCGGCGCCGCCTGGCGGAAGTCGTCGTACAGCGGCAACACCGGGGGCTGCTGCGTCGAGGTGGCAACCGGCTGCGCCGCATCCGTCCCCGTCCGCGACAGCAAGGTCCAGGACGGGCCCGTCATCGTCGTCGCGGCCGACGCCTGGCGCGGCTTCGTCGCCGGACTCTGAGGCTCGTACGAGGAAGGGGCCCGGGACGGACCAGTGATAGTCGTCCCGGGCCCCTTCCGGCCGCTCAGACCGTCGACACACGCCCGGCGTACCGCTGGGTCCAGCCGGTCCCGGTGTCGGCGGTGAGCACCACGTCGTAGTAGCCGTCCTCCGTGGGCCAGTGGACGACCGTCGAGTGGCCGCCGGGGACGGTGTACTTCCGGGTGCCGCCGACGTAGTCGTTGGCCTGGAGGGTGTAACGGACGGGACGTCTGCCGTCGTTGCGCAGCTTCAGTCTGACGACGGCGTGCCTGCCTCCGCCCAACTCCGCCTCGACGCGCGGAATGCCGGTGTTCTTCTGGCCCGCGGGGGTCAGCTGTCCGGCGAAGGAGCGCAGGAAGCCGTCGGGTCCGTAGACGGAGAAGGCGTACTTGCCGTCGGTCTTCGTCGCGTCCCAGGTGTACGAACGGGGGGCCGCCCCGGTCACCGTGTACGGGGTGTTGTCGAAGGCGAGGTACCGGTCGGGGAAGACCTGGAGGCTCACCGCCTTGCCCGCCGGGCCCCCGGCCAGTGTCATGGACGCGGTCACCGTGCCCGTGGAGCGGTCCTCGGTGAGGGTGGCGTGCGGGTGGAAGGAGAGGGCCCTCGGCTTCATCCTGTTCCGCGACGGCTTCGGCGGGGTTCCGGTGACCGGGTCCGCGATGACGACCGGCCCGGGGCGCGGGTGCGCGAAGTCGATCGCGCTGGTGAGGTCGCCCGCGACGGAGCGGCGCCATTCGGTGATGTTCGGGCAGGTGAACGGCTTGCCCAGGTGGGAGGCCCAGGTCTCCAGGAACTTCACGGTGGAGGTGTGGTCGAACACCTCGGAGGCGACGTAGCCGCCCCGGGTCCACGGCGAGACCAGCACCATCGGCACCCGGGGGCCGAACCCGTACGGGGTGGTGCCGGAGAACTCCCCTGCCGTGCCCGGCTCCGGGCGCGGGGGCAGCACGTGGTCGAACTTCCCGTCGTTCTCGTCGTAGGTGATGATCACCAGGGTGTGGTTCCAGATGTCCTCGTTGCTCTGGAGCGTCTTGAGGACCTTGTTCATGTAGCGCTCGCCGTGCACGGTGTCGAAGCCCGGGTGCTCGCTCCACGCGGCGGGCATCACCACCCAGGAGACCTCGGGAAGCGGGTGCTCGGCGCCCGGCTCGCAGGCGGCGATCAGATCGCGGAGCACCGCGTCGAGGTTTGCCTCGGAGTCGTCGTTGGGCGTGGTGGCGCCCTCGTAGACGAAGGAGTTGGCCTTCCAGATCTTTCCGGTGCCCGGTTCGAGGTCGGCCGCGTCCGCCGTGCGGGGGTCGAAGGACTTGAAGCTGTTGGTGACGTTGCAGCCGTACTCACCGACGAAGCCGCTCTGGAGGCTTCCGGTGACACCGTTGCCGCTGTTGTCGGAGTAGACCCGCCAGTCGATTCCGGCCCGCTGGAGCTGCTCGGGGACCGTGGTCCAGCTGCGGCTGTAGCCGTTCTGCCTGGCGTTGGTGACCTCCCCGCCCCCCGAACCGGTCATCAGGTAGTAGCGGTTCGGGATGGTCGGGCCGTGCAGCGAGCAGAAGTTCATGTCGCAGACGGTGTACTGGGAGGCGAGCGAGTACATCCACGGCATGTAGTCGGGCGTGTAGTACCACATGCAGTGGTCGCCCTTGTCCTTCACCCAGGTGTTCCAGCGCCCCTCGTTGGCGCCGTAGAAGTTGTGGTTGTCGCTCCAGGTGGCGGTCGACGGGGCGGGCGGCACGATGGTGCCGGTCGCGTCGCGCTGCTGGAAGACGTCGGTGCCGTCCTGGAATCTCAGGACCTGCTTGTCGTGGTGCCCGCGTACGCCCGGCAGCTGGCCGAGGTAGTGGTCGAAGGACCGGTTCTCCTGCATCAGGATCACCACGTGCTTCAGGTCGGAGATGTCGCCGTGGAACCCCTTGGGCAGGTGGTATTCGGCGGCACTGGCCTGTTTCCCGGCGACCGCTTCCGCGACCGGACCGGCCGCCACCGCACCGAGGGCGACGGCGGCCGTCTGGAGGATCCGGCGCCGGGTGATGCGGGACTCCTGGGCGGGGCTCACGGTGTCTTCTGTGGTGAGAGTCATCAGGGGACCTCTGGGGGGAGAGTGATTCAGGGGGCAGATGTCGGCGCGTGCCTGCGAAATCTAGGCCGCCGCGGCGAACGGCGGGCGAACCATGGCCGTACTCCTGAGACACCGGCAGATGATCTCTCTCGCCGTTGCGCCGGTCGGGGACTTACCGGGGGTGAGGATGCCAACAGGCCGCGGTAATGCGGTAGTACGAGATGACGAATGGCCGATACCCTCCCCCGCCATGACCGACATAGTGCGCGCCGCCGCCTCCGACGTCCCGGCGCTAGCCGCCGTACTCGCCAGCGCCTATGCGGAGGACCCCGTCTGGTCCTGGCTGATGCCGCACGACCGGGACCGGCGGCTGCGGCTGCTGTTCACCGCGCACCTCGCCCAGCAGGTCCCGGCGGGCCGGGTGTGGACCGACCGGAACCGCACGGTGGCGGCGGTGTGGGCGGAGCCCGGCCGGTGGAAACTCCCGGCGAGCTATCTGCTGCGCAACGCGGGCACGCTGCTGCGCGCCGGACGGGCCCAACTGCCCAGAACAGGGCTGCGGTTGCTGGCACTGGAGCACCGTCATCCGGCAGACCCCGCGCACTGGTACGTCGAGTACATCGGCACCCACGCCGACGCCCGCGGCACCGGGCGCGGATCAGGGGTGCTGGGCGGGCTGCTGGAACGGGCGGACGCGGACGGACGTCCGGTGTTCCTGGAGTCGAGCAACCGGCGCAACCTGACATTCTACGAACGGCACGGATTCACCGTGCACGAGGAGATGACGTTCCGGGCCGGGCCGCCGATGTGGTCGATGTGGCGCCGGGAGACCACCGGGACAGGACCTGGTGCCCTTCCCGGCACCGGCCGGTGATGTCGCCCGAGCGAGAGGTACGGGACCCGGATGGGCGTGTACGACCGGCTGTTCGTGCCCCGCGACTCACCCTGCCCGCAGTGCGGTTCGCGGGCGGACCTGGTGATCCAGTTCCACTTCGGGGACGTGTGGCTGCACAGGTTCCGGGTCGGGGACACGATCGCGTGGTCGGCCGGGGCCAAGGGGTCCCCGAGGACGGGGCGCTTCGGAATCCCCGGCTATCCGGAATGGTGCAAGGCGTGCGGGCTGGACGACGAGGATCTCTACGTCGTGGAGTTCGACGGTGATGTGATCACCGGCCACCGCAGGGCCACCGAGGAGGACCTGGAGGGATTCGACTGGTGACGGGCCGGCCGGCGGACACCTCCGGCTCCCGGATCAGTCCGGCAGCTCCCAGACCAGCACCTCCGCCGGCCCGCCCGCGACCAGCTCAAGCCCCTCCTCCGAGGTGATCCGCGCCGAATCGCCCGGCGACAGCGCCTCGTCGCCGATCCGCACCTCTCCGGCGACCACATGGACGTACACCCGCGGCGAGTCCGGCAGCGCCGTCCGCTCGTCCGCCCCCAGCCGCCGGACATGGAGCATCGCGCCCGCCTCCGGGAGCGCGTACGGGGTGGAGTCGGCAATTCCGGCGACGGTCGTGTACGAGGGTTCACCGCCGGGCTCCAGCGGTGCGAGCCACATCTGGAGGAAGGTCAGCGGGGTGTCCCCGTCGTTGCGTTCGACGTGCCGGACCCCGCCCGCCGCGCTGAGGTGCTGGACGTCCCCGGCCCGTACGACCGTGGCGTGCCCTGCGGAGTCGCGGTGGGTCAGCTCCCCCTCCACCACCCAGGTCACGATCTCCGTGTGGCTGTGCGGGTGCTCGTCGAAGCCCGCGCCGGGGGCGAGGCGTTCCTCGTTGCAGGCGAGGACCGGGCCGAAGCGGAGGTTGTCCGGGTCGTAGAAGGTGCCGAAGGAGAAGGAGTGCCGGGACTCGATGCCGGCCGCCTCGTCCCCGCCCCTGAAGCGGTCGCCCGAGCGACGTACGGAAATCACCCGCCCCACGGTAGCCCGCACCGCCCCGCCCGGGGCCGGGACCGCCCGGCGGAACGACCCGCGGACCGCCCCGCCCCTCCGGGCAGCTGTCCGGATAGGGCAGTCTTGTGTCCGTGCCCCGACCCGATCCTGAGCAGCCCGCTGCGAACGACGCCCATCTCCATGCCGCGACGCTGAAGCGTCTGGAGCAGTCCTCCGGCCGGCTGGCCGCGAACGCGATCGCCCGCATGGACGAGTCACTGCCCTGGTACCGGGCCATGCCACCGGAGAACCGGTCCTGGATCGGCCTGGTCGCCCAGGCCGGCATCGCCGCGTTCACGGAGTGGTTCCGGCATCCGGAGACCCCGCAGGCCATCTCCACCGATGTCTTCGGCACGGCTCCGCGCGAGCTCACCCGGGCCATCACGCTGCGCCAGACCGTCGAGATGGTGCGTACGACGATCGAGGTCATGGAGGCCGCGATCGACGAAGTCGCCGCGCCCGGCGACGAGTCGGTGCTGCGTGAGGCGCTGCTCGTCTACGCCCGCGAGATCGCCTTCGCGACCGCGCAGGTCTACGCCCAGGCCGCCGAGGCCCGGGGGGCCTGGGATGCCCGGCTCGAATCGCTCGTGGTCAACGCGGTGCTTTCCGGGGAGGCCGACGAGGGCGCCGTGTCCCGGGCCGCCGCGCTCGGCTGGAACTCCCCCGAGCACGTCTGCGTACTGCTCGGAACGGCACCGGACGGCGACAGCGAGCTGACCGTGGAGGCCATCAGGCGGGCCGCCCGGCACGCCAAGCTCCAGGTGCTGACCGGGGTGCTCGGCAGCCGTCTCGTCGTCATCGCGGGCGGCAGCGACAATCCGCTCCAGGTCGCGAAGGCGCTGATCGGGCCGTACGCGGCGGGCCCCGTCGTCGCCGGTCCCGTGGTGCCCGACCTGCTGGCGGCCACCCGGTCCGCGCAGGCGGCGGCCGCCGGGCTCAAGGCGTGCGGCGCCTGGCAGGACGCCCCCCGGCCGGTGCTGGCGGACGATCTGCTGCCGGAGCGCGCGATGGCGGGCGACCCGGCCGCGCGGGACCAGTTGGTAGAGGAGATCTACAGACCGCTCGAAGAAGCGGGTTCCGCCCTCCTGGAGACGCTGAGTGTGTATCTGGAACAGGCGAGCAGCCTCGAAGGCGCCGCCAGGATGCTCTTCGTCCATCCCAACACCGTGCGCTACCGGCTGCGACGTGTGACAGACGTCACCGGTTGGTCGCCGTCGGATGTCCGCTCGGCGTTCACACTCCGGATCGCCCTCATCCTGGGGCGTCTGGCCGACAGGGATCTCCAGTCCTAGACTTTTGTCGGACATCAACAATTCCCCATACGGTTCTTCGTCCCTGTCCCCACGGGTGTTCCGGACCGTTCACAAGAGAGAGTGTGAGGGTGCTCGTACTCGTCGCTCCCGGCCAAGGCGCTCAGACGCCCGGCTTCCTGACTCCCTGGCTCGACCTCCCCGGTGCCGCCGACCGCATCGCGGCCTGGTCCGACGCCATCGGGCTCGACCTTGCCCACTACGGCACCAAGGCTGACGCGGACGAGATCCGCGACACCGCGGTGGCCCAGCCGCTGCTGGTCGCCGCCGGTCTGCTGTCCGCTGCCGCACTCGACGCGTCGCCGAGTGTCGTCGCAGGTCACAGCGTTGGTGAAATCACCGCAGCCGCTTTCGCCGGAGTCATCGGCGAGGACGCCGCACTCCGTCTCGTACGCACCAGGGGGCTCGGCATGGCCGAGGCCGCCGCGGTGACCGAGACGGGTATGGCGGCACTGCTCGGCGGGGACCCCGAGGTCACCATCGCGCACCTGGAGAAGCTCGGACTGACCCCGGCGAACGTCAACGGGGCCGGTCAGATCGTCGCCGCCGGCACCGCGGAGCAGATCGCCGCGCTCGTCGAGGACAAGCCCGAGGGAGTGCGCCGCGTGGTGCCCCTGAAGGTCGCCGGCGCGTTCCACACGCACCACATGGCTCCCGCCGTCGAGCGGCTCCGCGAGGCCGCCGAGGCCCTGGAGGTCTCCGACCCGGCCGTGACATATGTCTCGAACGCCGACGGTAAGGCGGTCGCCACCGGCGCGGAGGTCATCTCGCGCCTGGTCGGCCAGGTCGCCAACCCGGTGCGCTGGGACCTGTGCATGGAGACCTTCAAGGAACTGGGCGTCACCGCACTGATCGAGGCCTGCCCCGGCGGCACGCTCACCGGTCTCGCCAAGCGCGCGCTGCCGGGCGTGAAGACGCTCGCGCTCAAGACCCCCGACGACCTCGACGCTGCCCGCGCGCTCATCGCTGAGCACGCGGGCGCCTAAGGAGCCCGAGAGCATGTCGAAGATCAAGCCCAGCAAGGGCGCCCCGTACGCACGGATCATGGGTGTCGGCGGCTACCGCCCGACCCGTGTCGTGCCGAACGAGGTGATCCTCGAAACGATCGACTCCTCCGACGAGTGGATCCGCTCACGGTCCGGCATCGCCACCCGCCACTGGGCCTCCGACGAGGAGACCGTGGCCGCGATGTCCGTCGAGGCGTCCGGCAAGGCCATTGCCGATGCCGGGATCGACCCGTCGCAGATCGGCGCGGTCGTCGTCTCGACCGTCTCGCACTTCAAGCAGACCCCGGCCATCGCCACCGAGATCGCCCACAAGGTCGGCGCGGGCAAGCCCGCCGCCTTCGACATCTCGGCCGGCTGCGCGGGCTTCGGCTACGGCCTGACGCTCGCCAAGGGCATGATCGTCGAGGGCTCGGCCCAGTACGTGCTCGTGATCGGCGTGGAGCGGCTGAGCGACCTCACCGACCTGAACGACCGCGCGACGGCGTTCCTGTTCGGTGACGGCGCCGGGGCCGTGATCGTCGGCCCGTCCGACGTCCCCGCCATCGGCCCCACGGTGTGGGGCTCCGAGGGCGACAAGTCGGACACGATCAAGCAGACCGTGGCGTGGGACACCTTCCACGCCGACCGTCCGGAGAAGTTCCCGGCCATCACGCAGGAGGGCCAGGCGGTCTTCCGCTGGGCCGTCTTCGAGATGGCGAAGGTCGCCCAGCAGGCGCTGGACGCGGCCGGGATCGCCCCGGAAGACCTGGACGTCTTCATTCCGCACCAGGCGAACATGCGGATCATCGACTCGATGGTGAAGACCCTGAAGCTGCCGGAGCACGTCACGGTCGCCCGTGACGTGGAAACCACCGGCAACACCTCCGCCGCCTCGATTCCGCTCGCTATGGAGCGGCTTCTGGCGACCGGTCAGGCGAAGAGCGGCGACACCGCGCTCGTCATCGGCTTCGGGGCGGGTCTCGTCTACGCCGCGACGGTCGTTACCCTCCCCTAGGCACACCGGGTCTTTTCGACCCGGACACCCGAACCCAGCAGAAATACACCGAAGGAGCGCCAACATGGCCGCCACGCAGGAAGAGATCGTCGAAGGTCTCGCCGAGATCGTCAACGAGATCGCTGGTATCCCGGTCGAGGACGTCCAGCTGGACAAGTCCTTCACCGACGACCTGGACGTCGACTCGCTGTCCATGGTCGAGGTCGTCGTCGCCGCCGAGGAGCGCTTCGACGTCAAGATCCCCGACGAGGACGTCAAGAACCTCAAGACGGTCGGCGACGCCGCCTCCTACATCCTCAAGCACCAGGCCTGATCCAGCCGGTTCGTGTGTCGCCACCCGGCGGTGGCGCCGCTGATTCACGACCCTCTACACGTGGAGAAGATTTTCCAGTGAACTCGACCAATCGCACCGTGGTCGTCACCGGTATCGGCGCAACCACTCCGCTGGGTGGCGATTCCGCATCGACCTGGGAAGGTCTGATGGCCGGCCGGTCCGGCGTCAAGCCTCTTGAGGGCGAACGTTTCGCCGAACTGCCCGTCCGGATCGCGGCCCTCGCGGCCGTCGACCCGGGCGACGTACTGCCCCGCCCGCTCGCCCGCAAGCTGGACCGCTCGGCGCAGTTCGCGCTGATCGCGGCCCGTGAGGCGTGGGCGGACGCGGGCTTCACCGGCAAGGCCGGTGAGGACGCCAAGATCCAGCCCGAGCGGCTGGGCTCGGTCATCGCCTCCGGTATCGGCGGCGTGATCACCCTGCTCGACCAGTACGACGTGCTGAAGGAGAAGGGCGTACGCCGCGTCTCCCCGCACACCGTTCCCATGCTCATGCCCAACGGCCCGGCCGCCAACGTCGGTATCGAGGTGAACGCCCAGGCGGGCGTCCACACCCCGGTCTCCGCCTGTGCGTCGGGCGCGGAGGCGATCGGGTACGCCGTCGAGATGATCCGCACCGGCCGTGCAGATGTGGTCCTCGCAGGCGGTACGGAGGCGGCCATCCACCCGCTGCCGATCGCCGCGTTCGCCAACATGATGGCGATGTCCAAGAGCAACGACGAGCCCGAGAAGGCCTCGCGTCCGTACGACACGGCCCGTGACGGCTTCGTCCTCGGCGAGGGCGCCGGTGTCGTCGTCCTGGAGTCCGCGGAACACGCCGCCGCGCGTGGCGCCCGGGTCTACGCCGAGGTGCTGGGCCAGGGGCTGTCCGCGGACGCCCACCACATCGCGCAGCCCGAACCGACCGGGCGCGGTATCGCCGCGGCGATGCAGAACCTGCTGGACCAGACGGACCTCAAGCCGTCCGAGGTCGTGCACCTCAACGCGCACGCGACGTCCACGCCGCAGGGCGATGTGGCGGAGCTGAGGGCGCTGCGCAAGATCCTGGGCGACGACCTGGACCATGTCGCGATCTCCGCGACGAAGTCGATGACGGGGCACCTGCTCGGTGGCGCGGGCGGCATCGAGACCGTCGCGACGGTCCTGGCGCTGCACCACCGGATGGCTCCCCCGACCATCAACGTCGAGAACCTCGACGACGCGGTCGAGGCGGACATCGTGCGCGACACGCCCCGGCCGCTGCCGGAGGGGCCGGTCGCGGCGATCAACAACTCGTTCGGGTTCGGCGGGCACAACGTGGTGCTGGCGTTCCGTAGCGTGTGACCTTTCCGCCTTTACGCGTGAAGCCCGCTTCCCCCGTACCGGGGAGGCGGGCTTCCTGCTGTGCGCGGCCCTTCTTGGGGGCGCTGCCCCCAAACCCCCGCTCCTCAATCGCCGGAGGGGCTTGAGTGGGCCGCCGGTCCTTGGCATGGCTAAGGGCAACCCAGCGGCAGATTCCCGCCTCGCCGGCAAATCAAGCCCCGCCGGCGTTTGAGGCGCGGGGGCCTCCGGGGGCAGCGCCCCGCGAACCGAGTCCCGGTTACACCACCTGGTGGAGCCAGCGGACCGGCGCGCCCTCGCCCGCGTGGCGGAAGGACTCCAGTTCGTCGTCCCACGGCTTGCCGAGGAGCTTGGCGATCTCCGCCTCAAGGTCCGTCTCCCCACGGACGGAGCGCGCCAGCGCGGCCCGCAGCCGGTCCTCCGGGACCAGGATGTCGCCGTGCATGCCGGTGACCGCGTGGAAGATGCCCAGCTCGGGCGTGGAGCTGTAGCGCTCGCCCTCCGCGGTGGGCGACGGCTCCGCCGTCACCTCGAAGCGCAGCAGGTCCCAGCCCCGCAGGGCCGAGGCGAGCTTGGACGCCGTGCCGGGCCTGGCCTGCCAGGAGAACTCGGACCGCCAGGTGCCGGGCGCGGCCGGCTGTCTGATCCAGTCGAGCTGGACCCGCACACCGAGGACACCCGCCACCGCCCATTCGACGTGTGGGCAGAGCGCGCGCGGTGCGGAGTGAACGTACAGGACTCCACGTGTCGTCACCGGGACCTCCAGTGTGGGACGAGGTTCGCCTTCCCCAGCGGCCTCGCGCCCGTACCGCCTCTTTCCAGCCGCTTCCCGAGGTTGTCATCAGTAAACAGCATCGGGAGTTAATATCCGGAAAGGGGCCAGCATGTGACGTGATGTGAAGTTCGGAAGCCACCCGAGTGGAGCCGGACAGCCGAAGGAACCACTGGTTCGACGGGGAAAAGCTACCGTGCGGCGGCGTCCGAGGTGTGACGTACCGTCGGTCCTGGGCCCATGATTCGCTCAGCATTCACCCAGCGGGGCGCGCGGGCCCGCCGACCGGTGCCAAGAGGGTTTGCCGGGGGCATGGACAGGAGGGGACCAGGGGATGCCGGATCGCTCCGTACGGCGCCGATCGCGCGGCGCGCTGGCCGCGCTGGCCGCGTTGTCGTGTCTCGGCACGGCGGTACTGGCCGGCTGTGACTCCGGCTCGGACAACACGACGAAGGGTGCCTCTGCCGGGCACCCCTCGGCGGCCGCACCGGTCTGGGACCGCAGCCCGGGGTCCGTCGCGGCGGTCGGGGACTCCATCACCCGCGGGTTCGACGCCTGCTCGGTGCTGGCGGACTGCCCGGAGGTCTCGTGGTCCACCGGCACGGACAGCGCGGTGAACAGCCTCGCCGTGCGGCTGCTCGGCGCCTCCGGCGCGGCGGACCACAGCTGGAACCACGCGGCGACGGGGGCCCGGATCGCCCAGCTGCCGGAGCAGATGGCGCTGGCCGCGAAGGAGGACCCCGCTCTGGTGACGGTGATGATCGGCGCCAACGACGCCTGCCGGGACTCGGTGCGGGCCATGACTCCGGTGGCTGATTTCCGTAGGTCGTTCGAGGCGTCGATGCGTCAGCTGCGCGATACCGCGCCGAAGGCCCAGGTCTACGTGTCGAGCGTGCCGGACCTGAAGCGGCTCTGGTCGACGGGGCGCGGCAACCAGCTGGGCAAGCAGATCTGGAAGCTGGGCATCTGCAAGACGATGCTGGCCGACGCGGACGACATGAGCGCCTCGGCCGTGTCGCGGCGCGCGGAGGTGCAGGAGCGCGTGGTGGCGTACAACGGGGTGCTGCGCGAGGTGTGCGCGAAGGATGTGCGCTGCCGTTACGACGGCGGGGCGGTCTTCGACTACCGGTTCACCGGCAAGCAGCTCAGCCAGTGGGACTGGTTCCACCCGGGGCGCAACGGGCAGGCCCGGCTGGCGGAGATCGCGTACCGCAATGTCACGGCCGCCCGGCCCCCCGCCTAGGACCTGCCCGGTCTAGAGTTCGTGATCATGGACACGGGTTCGAACACGGTGACGCGCACGGAAGACTTCGGCACCCTCGGGGACGGCACAGCCGTGCACCGCTGGACGCTGGAGCGGGACGGCACCCGGGTGCGCGTGCTGACGTACGGCGGCATCGTGCAGTCGGTCGAGGTGCCGGACCGGGACGGGGTGCGGACCGGAGTGGCGCTCGGGCTGCCGGACCTCGCCTCGTACCTGAAGTACACCGGGCCCTACTTCGGCGCGGTGGTCGGGCGGTACGCGAACCGGATCGGCGGCGCGGCCTTCGAGCTGGACGGGCGGACCCATCGCCTCACGCGCAACGAGGGGCGCAACCACGTGCACGGCGGGGCCCGCGGCTTCGACAAGCGCGTGTGGGCCGCCCGGGAGATCGCGGACGGGGTGGAGCTGTCCCTGGTCTCGGCGGACGGCGAGGAGGGCTTCCCGGGGCGGCTGGAGCTCTCGGTGGCGTACACGCTGGACGCGGGCGGCGGGCTGCGGATCGCGTACCGGGCGACGACGGACGCGCCGACCGTGCTGAACCTGACGAACCACACGTACTGGAACCTGGCGGGCGCCGGCAGCGGCAGCGCGCTCGGCCAGCGGCTGCGGATCGCCGCCGGGCGGATCACCCCGGCGGACGCGGAGTCGCTGCCGACGGGCGAGTTCCGGCCGGTGGAGGGGACCCGGTTCGACTTCCGGGAACCCCGTCCGGTGTCCGGGGAGTTCGACCACAACTACGTACTGGACGCGGGCCCGCCCGGTCCGGCGGCCGAACTGTACGACGAGGTGTCCGGGCGCGTGCTGACCGTCGCGACCACGGAACCCGGTCTCCAGCTCTACACGGCGGACCACTTCGACGGGGAACCGTTCGTGCCGTGTGCCGGAATCGCGCTGGAGACCCAGCACTTCCCCGACTCCCCGAACCGGCCGGAGTTCCCGAGCACGGTGCTGCGGCCGGGCGAGGAGTACGCGTCGAGGACGGTGTACGGCTTCTCGGTGCGTTGAGCAGGTCCGCGTCAGCCGCCAGAGGTGCACACGAGCTGACGCTCAGTCCCCGAGGGCGTGCGGCGGGGAGAGTGCTGCCGGTGTTCCGCCGCCCGCGCTCGCCCCGTCGCCCGGGTCTCCGTCCGGGTCTTCGTCCGGCCCGCCGTTCTCCCCCACCAGTTCGCGCGCCAGCAGGGTCGCACCGGCGACGGCCCCCGGCATCAGGAAGACGGCGACGAACGGGACCAGGAAGGCGAGGCCCAGCGGTACGCCGAAGCCGAGGATCAGCAGCTTGCGGCCGCGCAGCAGGACCAGCCGGTCCTTCAGCACCATGCCGCGCCGCTGGAGCGCGACGGCGGTGAGCTCCTCCGCCAGGAAGTAGCCGGTGACGCAGAAGCCGATCAGCGGGACGACGGTCTGGCCGGCGACCGGGACGAATCCGAAAGCGAAGAGCAGCACCCCGTACAGCGCGACCCGCACCAGGATGCGGACGCTGTCGCGGGCGGAGATCCACAGTTCCCGCCACAGCGGCAGGCCCGACTCGGGCGCCTCGCCGCCCTCGGCCCGGTCGACCTCCTCCGACAGCGCCTCGTAGAAGGGCTGCCCGACCAGCAGCGTCACGGCGGTGAAGGTGATCACCGCCAGGAACAGCCCGAACGCGAAGACCAGCACGGTCAGGGTGTTGCGGAGCAGCCCCAGCCAGGGCGAGGACCAGTCGTCGGCGAAGGGGGTGGCCCAGGCCGCCAGGTCGTCGGCCCCGTAGCCGAGCCCGACGAGCGCGCCCGCGTACACCACCAGGGTGATGAGGCCGGGGATCAGGCCTATGCCGAGCCACCTGCCGTGCCGGACGACCCAGCGTTGCCCGTTGACCAACTGACTGAAACCCGCCCCTAGATCACGCATGGCGTCAGCGTAGCGGGGAGCCGTAAGGCGAACGGCCGAGGGCCGCACCCCGGGTGGGATGCGGCCCTCTGCCTCGTACGGGGGTGCGGCCGGGTCAGGCGACCGACAGCTCGACCTTGATGTTGCCGCGCGTCGCGTTCGAGTACGGGCACACCTGGTGGGCCTTCTCGATGAGCGCCTGCGCGATCGCGGTGTCGACGTTCGGGATGGTCGCGGAGATCGCGACCTCCAGGCCGAAGCCACCGGCCTCGGTCTTGCCGATGGAGACCGCGGCGGTCACCGTGGAGCCGGAGATGTCGGCCTTCTCCTGGCGGGCCACGACGCCCAGCGCGCCCTGGAAGCAAGCGCTGTAGCCGGCCGCGAAGAG
This sequence comes from Streptomyces sp. NBC_00341, assembly GCF_041435055.1. Taxonomy (NCBI): domain Bacteria; kingdom Bacillati; phylum Actinomycetota; class Actinomycetes; order Kitasatosporales; family Streptomycetaceae; genus Streptomyces; species Streptomyces sp. NBC_00341. The sequence continues at coordinate 2,564,518 of NZ_CP108002.1, forward strand.
CTGCTCCGGGTTGGTGCCCGCGCCGCTTCCGCCCATCTCCTTCGGCGGGTTGACGACCACGTCGAGCTTGCCGTCGTCCGAGGAGACCCGGCCGTCACGGCCGTTCTCCGCGGTGGCGACGGCGGTGTACGCGACGGCGATGTCCTGAATGGTCATGGTGTGAATCCTCCTGCTGATGCGCCGCGACTCGCGCCCACGATCGCGACGGCCTGGGATGAGCCTAACGGGTGCCCCTGCGGCGGTGTCAGCCGAGGGAAACGATCATCTTTCCGGTGTTCTCGCCGCGGAGCAGGCCGAGGAAGGCCTCGAAGCCGTTCTCGATGCCCTCGACGACGGTCTCGCGGTACTTCAGCTCGCCCGAGCCCAGCCAGCCGGCCACCTCCTGGACGAACTGCCCCTGGAGGTCGGCGTGATCGCCGACGAGCATGCCCTGGAGGCGCAGCCGCTTGCCGATGACGAGCGCGAGGTTGCGCGGGGCGGGGGTGGGCTCGGTCGCGTTGTACTGCGCGATCATGCCGCAGATGGTCGCGCGGCCGTGCACGTTGAGCGAGGAGATCGCGGCTTCGAGGTGCTCGCCGCCGACGTTGTCGAAGTAGACGTCGATGCCGTCGGGGGCGGCCTTGCGCAGCTGCTCCGCGACGGGCCCGTCCTTGTAGTTGAACGCGGCGTCGAAGCCGTACTCCTCGACCAGCAGCTTGACCTTCTCGTCGGAGCCGGCGGAGCCGATGACCCGCGAGGCGCCCTTGAGCTTCGCCAGCTGGCCGACCTGGCTGCCGACGGCACCTGCCGCGCCGGAGACGAAGACCGCGTCGCCCTCCTTGAAGGAGGCGACCTCGAAGAGGCCCGCGTAGGCGGTGAGCCCGGTCATGCCGAGCACGCCGAGGTAGGCGGAGAGCGGGGCGAGGGAGGCGTCGACCTTCACGGCGTGCTTGGCCGGGACGTCGGCGTACTCGCGCCAGCCGAGGCCGTGCAGGACGTGGTCGCCGACCGCGAACCCGTCGGCGTTCGATGCGACGACCTCGCCGACCGCGCCGCCCTCCATGGGGTGGTCCAGCTTGAACGGCGGGGTGTAGGACTTCACGTCGTTCATCCGGCCGCGCATGTACGGGTCGACCGAGAAGTGCAGGTTGCGGACGAGGATCCGGCCCTCGGCGGGAGCGGTGACCGGTGCCTCACGCAGCGCGAAATCCTCGGCCTTCGGCCAGCCGTGCGGACGGGCTACGAGGTGCCATTCACGGCTGGACGTGGGAAGAGCTGCAGACATGGGCTCGGTGTCTCCTCAGTATCTCGGGGGGATCGGGGGATCGGACAGGGTGCGCGGGAAGCCGTTCGGCCGGGGCGGAAAAGCTTCACCATGTGAAACACCATGCTCCTGGATATTTCATGTTGTCAAGTAACCGGCTATCCTCAGCGTCATGGCCACTCGTACAGACCCACTGACCCTCGAAGTCGTCGAGCTCATCGGCACCGTCGTGGCGCGCTACTACGAGGAGTACGAGCAGGCCGCGGCCGCGCACAGCCTCACCGGGGCGCAGGCCCGGGTCCTCGGACTCCTCTCCCTTGAGCCGATGCCGATGCGCAGGATCGCGCAGAAGCTCAAGTGCGAGCCGTCCAACGTCACCGGCATTGTGGACCGGCTGGAGGCGCGCGGCCTGGTGGAGCGCCGCCCCGATCCGGCCGACCGGCGGGTGAAGCTGGCCGCGCCCACCGAGAAGGGCACCCGGACGGCGCGGCTGCTGCGCGAATCGCTCGACTTCGCCCGCGAGCCGCTGGCCGGCCTCTCCGACACGGACCGCGCGGTGCTGCGGGACCTGCTGCGCCGGATGCTGGGCATGGAACCACCGGCCTGAGCCCTGCCCGGGGACTGGGTGTGGAAGCGTTGCCCCCATGACCGCTGCCACGCCCTTCGGCCCCCGAGAGTTCCAGCTCGTCCTGTTGCGCCGGATGGCCGACCACCAGCCGGACCTGGTCGAGGACGCCCGGCACGAGCTGAGCGCCACGCTCGCGGAGATGCGCGAGGCCAACCGGCGCTGGCAGGGAGGGGGCCCCTCCCATGCCCTTAAGGCTATGGGGGCGGTGCGGGCGCCGAGGGGGCGGGGGTCGCTGCGGCGCTACCGTTCCGTGCTCGGTGAGCCCGAGACCTCGCTGCGCCGCACGGTCGGCGATCTGGAGTGCGACGCGCTGCTGTGGCCGGTGCCGCTCTGGCCGGAGCTGCGGTTCGAGGTGATGGCGGGGCCCGGCGGGGCCGTGTGGAACGAGTGGCTGGTGCGGGCCCCCGGCGCGCCCGCCCCCGCCCTGCGCACCCTCGGGGACCTGCGCCCCTGGTCCTGCACCGTCGACGAGGTGGCGCGGGCCTTCGCACCGGCCCGCCCGATGGAGGGCAGCGCGCCGACCCGCTGGGCGCTGGCGATCACCGCTCCGGCCACGGCTCAGGACTCCGCTCCGGCCACGGCTCAGGACTCCGCTCCGGCAACCGCTACGGCCGCCGGGGAACCGTATGTCGCCGAGTTCACCTGGGGACTGTTCCAGCGGCTGCTGCCGCGCTGACGCGGTCGGCGGGACCCGGCCGACGAGCCGTCAGCCGCGTCCCCCCTACGGCGCATCCCAGCGCGCACAACGCCTCCCGGCGGCGCACGATACGAGGACAGCCGGCTGCCCGTCGGTACCCCCATCAGCGCTCTCGGGAGACCCGCCGTGACCGTCAGCCTCGATCAGTTGCGCCGTTGCCATGTCGCCGTCGACCTCGGGGCAGCCCGGACCCGGGTGTACGTCAAGGGGCTCGGCCTCGTCGTCGACGAGCCGAGCGCCGCCGCCGTGAACACCCGGACCGGATCGCTCATCGCCGTCGGCGCGCTCGCCGAACAGATGACGGGCCGCACCCCCGAGTACATCCGGGTGGTCCGTCCGGTCTCCGGCGGAACCGTCGTGGACATCGAGATGGCCCAGCGCATGCTGCGCCAGTTGCTGGGCGACAAGCTCCGCCGCCAGCTGCGCCGCAAGCCCCGGCTGCGCGCCGCCGCCTGCACCCCGCACGACAGCGATCCGCTCGCCCAGCGGGCCGCCGTCGAGACCCTGGTCGGCCTCGGCGCCCGCCGCGTGGAGCTGGTCGACACCCTGATCGCGGCGGCCGTCGGCTGCGGGCTGCCGGTCGAGCAGCCGACCGCCACCATGATCATGGTGTGCGGGGCCGCGACCACCCAGATCGCGGTGCTCTCGCTCGGCTCGATCGTCACCGCCGTACGCATCCCGATCGGCGGCGACGCGATCGACCACGCGGTCATCCAGCACCTGCGCCAGTACCACGAGCTGATGCTGCCGAGCCAGTCCGTGCGCCCCCTGCAACTGGCCCTCAGCGGCAACGGCCTGACCCCGCACGGGCCCGCCGTGACCGAGATCCACGGCCGGGACGTGGCCACCGGCCTGGCCCGCTCCGTACAGGTCGACACCGCCGCCGTGCGGCAGGCGATCCACCGCCCGCTCACCTCGGTCCTGGACGGACTGGGCAAGGTGCTGCGGGACTGCCCGCCCGATCTGGTGGCCGACCTCGCGGACTGCGGGATCATGATGGTCGGCGGCAGCGCGCTGCTGCCCGGCCTCGACCAGATGCTGCGCGACGCCACCGGCATGCCGGTACAGATCGCCGAGCGGCCCGACGTCTGCTCGGTCCTGGGGCTCGGCGCCATGCTGGACGGCAAGATCCGCCCGATGGTCCTCGACCCGCTCTCCTGCTGAGCACCCCGGGTCGGACGGCGGATGACCGACGAACCACGCGACGCGGCACCCCGCGAAGGAGTGCCGCAGGCGCCCCGGCTGCCGATGCTCCTGGAGGCGGTGCTGAGCGTCGGCACCGACCTCGGGCTGCGGGCCACCCTCCAGCAGATCATCGACGCCGCCACCGCCCTCACCGGGGCCCGCTACGGCGCGCTGGGCGTGCTGGACCCCGCGCGCGGCACCATCCGCGAACTGTTCGTCCGCGGACTGACCGACGCGGAGCGGGAGGCCATCGGGGACTTCCCGGACGGCCACACGGGGATGCTCGGGGCGCTCATCGAGGAGTCGCGGCCGCTGCTCTCCGACGACCTCACCGCCGACCCGCGCTCCACCGGCCTGCCTCCCGGCCACCCCCCGATGCACTCGTTCCTCGGCGCCCCGATCCTGGTCCACGACGAGGTCTTCGGGAACATCTACCTCACCGAGAAGAGCACCGCGCACTTCACCGAGACCGACGCGGCGCTGCTGCGGGTCCTCGCCTCGCAGGCCGGGATCGCGATCGGCAACGCCCGGCTCTACGAGACGGTCCGGCAGCGGGAACGCTGGATCGAGGGCGCTGCCGCGGTCACCAACACCCTGCTGACCGGGGAGAACGCGGCCGACGCCCTGATGACCGTGGCGGAACGCGCCAGAATCCTCAGCGACGCGTCGGCCGGGGTGATCCTCCAGCCCACCGAGGAGGGCGGGATGGAGATCGTCGTCGCGTCCACGCTCGACGACCCGGCCGGACTGGTGGGCACCGCCATCGAACCCGGCTCCCCCGTCCTGGTGCAGCTGCTGGGCGGCGAGCCGGTCTTCCTGGAGGACTCCGCGACCGATCCCCGGATGACCACCCACGTACGGTCCCGGTTCGGCCCCAGCATGATGCTGCCGTTGCAGAGCGGCGGCCGGCTCATCGGCACCCTTGCTCTGCCCCGGCGGCGCGGCGGCCGCCCGTACACGGCCGTGGACCGGCTGCTGGCCTCGCAGTTCGCCTCGCAGGCCGCCCTCGCGCTGGTCCTGGCGGACGCCCAGCAGGACCGCGAGCAGCTGGCGGTGTACGAGGACCGGGACCGGATCGCCCGCGATCTGCACGACCTCGTCGTCCAGCGGCTGTTCGCCACCGAGATGATGCTGGAGTCGACCCGCCGCCGGGCCGCCACCGGGCAGACCGACGAGCTGCTCGGCAGGGCCGTCGACGAGCTGGACTCCACGATCCAGGAGGTCCGGACGACCATCTTCGCCCTCCAGCAGCCGCCCGCGGCGGCCCCCACCACCTTCCGGGGCCAGGTGCTGCGGGAGACCCGGGGGGCGGCGGCGGTGCTCGGTTTCCCGCCGTCGGTGCACTTCACCGGGGCGGTGGACGCCCTCGTGCGGGAGCCGGTGGGCGGGCAGCTGCTGGCCGCGCTGCGCGGGGCGCTGGCGGCCGCGCACCGGCGGGCCGGGGTCTCGGAGATCGAGGTGGTGGTCGACGCGACGGCGGTGCTGCCGGACGGCCGGGCCGCCGTCCGGCTGACGGTCCGGGACGACGGGCGGGAGGAGGACGGCACCCGGCCGCCGGCCGTCAGCTGGCAGGCGCCCCTCTGAGCGCGACCCTGGTGTTGGAGTGGGCGACGCCCGCATCCCGCCTGAGCCTGCGCAGCAGTGCGTCGAGCGCCGCGGTGTCGGCGGCGACGGCGCGTACCAGGTAGTCGTGCCCGCCCGTCACGTGCACCACCTCGGTGATGCCGGGCAGGGTCAGTACGGCCCGTTCGAAGACCTCGTCGGTGGTGTCCATCCGCAGGGTCACGTCGATGAAGACGACGAGGCCGGTCCGGGTGTCGGCGGCGGGGTCGATGATCACGGTGAAGCCGCGGATGACACCGTCGCGGCGCAGCCGCCGCACCCGGTCGGCCGCCGCGTTGGCGCTGAGCCCGACCCGTTCCCCCAGATCGCGGTACGACATCCGCGCGTCCTCCTGGAGTACGCCGAGGATTTCCCTGTCCAGACGGTCCATACCGCGATTGTCTCAGCTTTCGGACATTTGCGACTTCGGACGTCCTTTTCCGGCCCCCGGATGGAGCACGCCGACGGGCCCGGGGGCTTCTTCCGACCTTGACTGACTGTGTGGAAACAGCCGTCAAGCAGTCACCCGCTCCGGCCGCCTCCGGCGCCGCCTACCGCAACCTCGTGATGGCCACGATCGGCTTCGCGCTCACCTTCTGGGCCTGGAATCTGATCGCGCCCATGTCCGACGCGTACAAGGAGCGGCTCGGGCTGAGTTCGTTCCAGCAGTCGCTGCTGGTCGCCGTGCCGGTGCTGGTCGGCTCACTGGGCCGGATTCCGGTGGGCGCGCTCACCGACAAGTTCGGTGCGCGGCTGATGTTCCCGGTGGTCTCGGCGCTCACCATCGTGCCGGTGCTGCTGCTGATCCCGGCGAAGGACTCCTACGGCGCGATGCTGGCGGTGGGCTTCCTGCTGGGGCTCGGCGGTACGACGTTCGCGATCGGCATCCCGCTGGTCAACTCGTGGTTCCCGCCCGCGGAACGGGGCCTGGCCCTCGGCGTGTTCGGCATGGGCATGGGCGGCGTGGCGCTGTCGGGCTACTTCACCCCGAGGATCGCCAAGCACGGCGACAACCTGCCGTTCCTGGTGGTCGCCGGGGCGCTCGTGGTGTACGCGGCGCTGGCGGCGGTGCTGGTCAACGACCGGCCGGGCCGGCAGGTGCCGACCGACACGCTGGCCCACCGGCTGGGCTCGGCGGGGCGGCTGCGGGTCACCTGGGAGCTGTCGGCGCTGTACGCGATCGGCTTCGGCGGCATCGTGGCGTTCGGCGTCTACCTGCCGACGTACCTGAAGACCTGGTACGACCTCTCGCCGACCGACGCCGGTACGAAGGCGGCCGGGTTCGCCCTGGTCACGGTCATCTTCCGGCCGATCGGCGGCTGGCTCTCGGACCGGATGCACCCGGCGCTGGTCTCCTCCGCGGCGCTCGGCGTGGCCGCCCTGATGGCGATCGTCCAGGCCTTCGACCCGAAGCTGGTGCCCGGCGGCACGATCGCGCTGCTGATCATGGCGGCCGGTCTCGGTACCGCGAGCGGCAGCGTCTTCGCCCTGGTCTCCCAGGTGACCCCGCAGGCGAAGGTGGGCAGCGTGACCGGGATCGTCGGTGCGATGGGCGGGCTCGGCGGCTTCGTGCCGCCGCTGGTGATGGGCGCGATCTACAGCTCGAAGGGCTCGTACTCGATCGGCTTCATGCTGCTGTCCGATCTGGCGCTGGCCGGCTGTGTGTACGCGTACGGGCGGATGCGGACCATCAAGCGGGAGGCCTGAGGGCCCGCACAGAAAAGAACGGCAGCGTCCCCGCCGGGACGCTGCCGTTCGTCGTGGGGCGGCTCAGTCCGCGGACCGGGCCTCGGCACGCTGCTGCTCGAACCGGTTCGCCCAGTACGCCGTCCGGTCGAGGTAGGCCGTCTCCGCGGCGGCCCCGGTCTTCCCGTACGCCCCTTCGTACGTCTGGTAGCCGTGTCCGGCGGGCGGGGTGCTCGACGCGGGTTCGATCGAGCTGCCCTCGTGCCATTCGTTGAAGGAGGTGACGGAGACCCAGGAGGGCGATCCGCCGATGGCCGGGTCGAGCGCGTTGCTCCACTCCAGGTCGTAGGAGGCGCCGTCCTCGCGTCCCAGGGTGGGGGTGGTGTTGCCGGGGACGGCCCGGTCGTCGATGTAGCCGGGGGCCACCGAGGGCGCCCAGACCAGGTTGTTGGCCTCGGCGTACTCCCCCGCCTGCTTCCAGCCGGGGGCGGTGGCGCCGGCGATGCCGTCGTAGGTGTAGATCCCGCCGAAGTGCGCGACCTTGGTGGTGTCGGTGGTCTGGGCGAGGACGATCGCGCTGTCGCTCACCGCGTCCAGGGCCGACCAGTCCTGGATCTTCAGGCTCTCGAAGATGTAGAACGCCGGGCGGTTGCCGTGCTCCGCGTCCCGGTAGTAGGCGGGGCTGTCGCCGTACTTGTCGTTCAGATAGGTGATGTCGTCGACCACGGAGGCCGCCGTCCGGTCGCCGTACGGTTCGATGTGCCAGGCGACCTTGATGCCGTGCCGGGCGGCGGCGTCCAGGACGACCGGGGCGAGCTTGTCCTCGTAGCCGCCCTGTCCCCACCAGCTGTAGACGATGACTCCGGCGCCCGACTGCTCGATCCACTTCATGTGCTGCTCGACGGCCCCGGCGGCGTCACCGGAGTCGTACGGGCCGAGCTTCGGGTAGAGGTCGGCGCCGATGTCGTCCGGCGGGGTGTGGCCGCCCTGCTCCCAGTGGCGCCAGCTGCCGTTGGTCTCCGGGGTGCCGTACCAGGGGTAGTAGAAGAGGTGCACGTCGGAGGAGCCCGCGGCCTTGGTTTCCTGCTCCTTGGCCAGGGTGAAGCTGTCGATGTCGAAGAGGGAGCCCGCTCCCCCGGTGAACCGGAGGAACAGCGGGCCGGAACCGGCGCCGGTGAGGGCGCCGGTCACCTCCGTGAAGGTCTCCCAGCCGCCGGTCGGGGCGACGTCCACGGAGCCGAGCAGCGGTCCGGTGGCCGAGCCGGAGTGCACCTCGATGGTGCCGCCGGCCCCGGCGGACGAGACCTTCGCGGTGAAGGAGGTGGCCCCGGCGGTGTCGACGGAGGCGTAGCCCGTCCAGTCGCCGTTGTCGATGTAGCCGAGCGTGGCCCCGCCGCCCGCTCCGGCGTGCGCGGCGCTCTGCACGCCGGAGGAGGAGGTGTACGACTCCGCCTCCACGGACTCGTCACCTGGGTCCGTGGTTCCGGAGCCGCAGTCGGCCGCCACCGTGCCGGCCGCGTACTGGATGCCGCCGAGCAGCAGTTGGCGGAAGTCCGGATCGCTGTACGACTCGATGGTGTGGCCGAGACCGGTGTAGAACGACCGCCCCTCCTGCTGCGGGTGGCACCAGGTGATCGGGTGGTCGTCGCCCATCTCGCCGCCGGTGTAGCTGCTTTCGTCCAGGGTCTGGAGGACATGGACGTCGGCGCGCGGGTTGGTGCGGTAGTTGTACAGCTCGTCGGTCCGGATCCACTCGTCGTCCAGGTGCGAGGTCGCCGGGTGGGCGTGGTCCTCCGTGACGACCTTGGCCTCCTGGATCGCCGGGTGGCTCTTGAACCAGGCGCCGACGAGGTGCTCGTAGGACGGCCAGTCGTACTCGGTGTCGGCGGCCGCGTGGACACCGACGAATCCGCCGCCGCCGTCCACGTACGCGGACAGGGCGTCCTGCTGCGCGGTGTCCAGGACGTCGCCGGTGGTGGAGAGGAAGACCACCGCCTCGTAACCGGAGAGGTTCTCCGGGGTGAAGGCGGCGGCGTCCTCCGTGGCCGTGACGTCGAAGCCGTCCGCCGCGCCCAGTTCCTGGATCGCGGTGATGCCGGCCGGGATCGAGTCGTGCCGGAATCCGGCGGTCTTGGAGAAGACCAGCACGTCGTACGGGTCAGCCGCCGCGGCGGCTCCCGCCGGGGCGGGGGCCAGGAAGGCGGCGCCGAGGGCCAGGGCGGCGGCGCACGCGACATGGCGTGCGCGCCGGACCAGTTGGCGTCTCATATGCCGTCACTCCCCCGTCTCGAAGGTGAAGGCGTCCAGGTCGAACAGGTTCCCCTGGCCCGTGGGCCCCTTGAAGACGAGGAAGAGTTCGGTGGTGCCCGCGGGCGCGTCGGTCACGTCCGCCGAGACGTCGGTGAAGGTCTCCCAGTCGCCGGTGGGTGCGACGGTCAGGGTGGAGAGCAGGGTGCCGGTGGGGGAACCCGCGCGGACCTCCAGCGTGCCACCGGGACCGGCGGAGGAGACCCGGGCCGAGACACCGGTGGCGTTGGCCAGGGCGTACGGCTCGAAGGAGATCCAGTCGCCGTTGTCGGTGAAGCCGACGGTGGCGCCGCCCTCCGCCGATCCGTGCTGGGCCGCCTCGACGCCGGACTGGGCGGCGAAGTGCTCGGCCTGCCGGTGCCGGGGCTGGAGGATGTTGGCACCGTGACCGGTGAGCCCGCCCGCGTCGGTGTACTCGGCGTCGAAGACCCCGTAGATGTTGGCGGCGCTGTCGTGCTCGCCGTCGACGGGTACGTCGATGGTGCCGGTGCAGCCGTCCTTCGAGGTGATCTGGTGCCGGTGGCTGTCGTGGCCCAGGAGGTAGGTCACCTTGACCTTCGAGCAGTCGACGGTGCCGTCCTCGGGGTCGGTGACCGTGACGGTGAAGGGCACGGAGTCACCGAAGGAGAAGAGTCCGCCGTTGGCCGGTGTGGTCAGGGTGACCGTGGGGGCGGTGTTGCCGGCCGTCACGACGAGGCTGGCGGTGCCGGTGAGTCCCTCGGGGTCGGTGACCGTGAGGGTCGGGTTGAAGGTACCGGCGGTGGTGTAGGTGTGGTGCGGATTCGCGTCAGTGGAGGTGGCGCCGTCACCGAAGTCCCAGGCGTAGCTGATCGCCCCGCCCTCGGGGTCCTCGCTGCCGGCCGCGGAGAAGGCGACGTCGAGCGGGGTGGGTCCAGAGGTGCGGTCCGCCGCGGCCTTGGCGACCGGGGAGCGGTTGCTGCCCGCCAGGTACTCGACGCGGTACAGCGCCTGGTTGCCGGAGCCGGTGCCGTAGTCCAGGACGTACAGCGCGCCGTCCGGGCCGAACGCGGAGTCCATCACCTGGGTCCCGGTCCACGGGAAGGAGTCGATGGTCCCGGGTGATCCGTCGGCCTTCACCTCGATCGGCTTGATCCACTTGCGGCCGTACTCGGCCGCGAAGAAGCGGCCGTCGAGCGATTCGGGGAACTTCACGGCCGAGTCGAGGTCCGCGTCGTAGTGGTAGACCGGGCCGCCCATCGGCGATTCGGAACCGCCCCCGAACTCGGGCGGTGAGCCCGCGTCCCCGCCGTACCTGATCCAGGCGGGCTGCACGGAGGGCAGCGTCGACTGGCCCGTGTTGCGGAAGGAGTTGTTGGCCGGGCCGCCCGCGCAGTCGTACTTCGCGCCGGAGGGGCCGCTCGGGAAGGTGTACTCGTTGTACGTCTCCGAGGCGGTGTTGGTACCGGTGCAGTAGGGCCAGCCGAAGTTGCCGGGAGCGGTGACCCGGTCGAACTCGACCTGGCCGCTGGGTCCGCGGTTGGCGTCGGTGGTGCCGGCGTCGGGGCCGTAGTCGCCGACGTATACGGCGCCGCTCTGCTTGTCGACGGACATCCGGAACGGGTTGCGGAAGCCCATCGCGTAGATCTCCGGCCGGGTCTTCTCCGTGCCGGGGGCGAAGAGGTTGCCGGCCGGGACGGTGTAGCCGCCGTCGGCCGTCGGCTTGATCCGCAGCAGCTTGCCGCGCAGGTCGTTGGTGTTCCCGGCGGAGCGCTGGGCGTCGAACTGCGGGTTGCGTTCGGTGCGTTCGTCGATCGGCGCGTATCCGGCGGACTCGAAGGGGTTGGTGTCGTCGCCGGTGGTCAGGTAGAGGTTCCCGGCGGCGTCGAAGTCGATGTCACCGCCGACGTGGCAGCACTGGCCCCGGTCGTTGGCGACTTCGAGGACGACCTTCTCGCTCGCGGTGTCCAGGGTGCCGTCGGCCTTCATCGTGAACCGGGAGAGGTTGAGGTGGCCCTTCCACGCCTCGAAGTCGGCGGCGGTGCCGGTGACCGGGGCGTCGCCGGCCGGGGTGTCCAGTACGGGTGAGTAATAGAGGTAGAGGTAGCGGTTGGTGGCGAAGTCCGGGTCGGCCGCGACGCCCTGCAGCCCCTCCTCGTCATGCGTGTAGACATTCAGCTTGGCGGCCGTCTTCGTCGTCCCGGCGGCGTCGGTCAGCCGGACCGTGCCGTCCCGGGCGGTGTGGACGACGGACTTGTCCGGGAGGACGGCGAGGGACATGGCCTCGCCCAACTCGTCGGTGCCGAGTGCCAGTTGGACCTGTTGATAGTCGGCGGCCGGGATGTCGGCCTGTACGTGGAGCGCGGTGGGTTCCACGGGCGCGGCCACCGCGGTGCCGGCGGCGAGACCGCCGGTGGCCACCAGGGTGAGGGCTGTGAGGACCCTGGACCACAGGGGTGGGGACAGAGGCATGAACGCTTCCTTCCTGACGGTGCGTGGGGTTGTCAGGCAAGGCGCTGTGTCGCGCTTTGCGACGTGCGTGTGCTGCCGGAGGGGCGGCGATGCGACCAGGTTCTTACTCCCTGCCGCGCCGAGATGCCCTGCCGGAGTGAACTTTTTGCATGCTGGCAACGCAAAATTAATTTGTCAAGGTCGTATCCAAATTCCCGCCGGATGCCCCGTACAGCCATCCGGCACGGATTCCGGATCACATTCCGAGGACGGAAGCGCTTCGCTTATCTAGGGTTCGCAGAGTGATGCCACTCTTGCCTGCACTCCAGGACCCCGCCGGTTCGCCGGCCGCCCGTGAAGCCGTCCGGTTCGGCGAACAGTCGCTCAGTTACGCCCGGTTGGCCGCAGCGGCGGACGCACTCGCTACCCGGATCGCGGAGGCCGGGCGGGTAGCCGTCTGGGCCACCGCGACCCCGGAGACCGTGGTCGCGGTGGTCGCCGCGCTACGGGCGGGCGTGCCCGCCGTGCCGCTCAACCCGAAGACGGGCGAGCGGGAGCTGGCCCATATCGTCTCCGACAGCGCGCCCTCGACGGTGCTGGCGGCGGCCGGTGACGTACTGCCTCCCGCACTGGCCGCGCTGGCCCGGGTGGACGTGGACACGGCCGCCGCACCTCGGACGCGCTCCACCGAGTTCCCCGAGCCCTCACCCGAGTCCCCCGCCCTGATCGTGTACACCTCCGGCACCACAGGCCCGCCCAAGGGCGCGGTCCTGCCGCGCCGGGCCGTCGCCGCCACCCTGGACGCACTGGAGGACGCCTGGCAGTGGACCGGCGACGACGTCCTCGTCCACGCGCTGCCGCTGTTCCACGTGCACGGCCTGATCCTCGGCATCCTGGGCCCGTTGCGGCGGGGCGGCTCCGTGCGCCATCTGGGCCGGTTCTCCACCGAGGGCGTGGCCCGGGAGCTGGGGGCGGGCGGCACGATGCTGTTCGGTGTGCCGACGATGTACCACCGCATCGCGGAAGCGCTTGCCGAACCGGCCGCGTCCGGCGGGCTCGCGAAGGCCCTCGCGGGCGCCCGGCTGCTGGTCTCCGGCTCTGCGGCACTGCCGGTCCACGACCACGAACGGATCGCGGCGGCGACCGGCCGCCGGGTCATCGAGCGGTACGGCATGACGGAGACGCTCATGAACACGGGCGTACGGGCCGACGGCGAAGCCCGCCCCGGTACCGTCGGCGCCCCGCTGCGCGGCGTCGAACTCCGCCTGGTCGAGGAGGACGGCAGCGCGCTCGCGGACCCCGCGTCCATCGGTGAGATCCAGGTGCGCGGCCCGAACCTGTTCACCGGCTACCTCAACCGCCCCGAAGCGACGGCCGCCGCGCTCACCGCCGACGGCTGGTTCCGCACCGGGGACATGGCCACCCTCGACCCCGACGGGTACGTACGGATCGTCGGCCGCAAGGCCACCGACCTGATCAAGAGCGGCGGTTACAAGATCGGCGCGGGCGAGATCGAGAACGCCCTGCTGGACCACCCGGGCGTCCGCGAGGCCGCCGTCACCGGTGAACCCGACCCGGACCTCGGCGAGCGGATCGTCGCCTGGGTGGTGCCGGCGGACCCCGCCTCCCCGCCCCCGGCCGACGAACTCGCCGCCCATGTCGCGGCCCAGCTCTCCCCGCACAAGCGGCCGCGCACCGTCCGCTACCTGGACGAGCTGCCGCGCAACGACCTGGGCAAGATCATGAAGCGGTCGCTCCATGGCTGACCGGCTCTCGGCCCGCGCGGCGATCGCCGCCGTCACCGCCGACTTCACCGAGTCCACCGCACCGCGCGAGGACACCGCGGCCGACGGCCCCCTCGGCTGGACGGGATACGCGGACTCCCGGGCACGGGCCACCGCCCGCACCGGCGAGCACGAATCCGTCGTGCACGGCCTCGCCACCGTCGGGGGCCACCGCTGCGTGCTGGTCTCGTTCGAGTTCGGGTTCCTCGGCGGCTCGCTCGGGCAGCGCACCGGGGACCGGCTGGAGGCGGCGTACGAGGAGGCCGTGGCCCGGCGGCTCCCCCTGGTCTCGCTGATCGCCACGGGCGGCAGCCGGATGCAGGAGGGCATGATCGCGCTCACCCAGCTGCACCGGGTGGCCGCCGCCTCCGCCCGGCTGCGCGCGGCCGGTCCGGCGCAGCTCGCCGTCCTGCGCGACCCGACGACCGGCGGCGGCTGGGCGACCCTCGGCGCGGGCGCCGACGTGATCCTGGCGCTGCCCGGCGCCCAGGTCGGCTTCGCCGGCTCCCGGGTACGGCCGCCCGGCGCGGACCCGGCCGCGTACACCGCGGAGGGCCAGCTGGCGGCCGGCCAGCTGGACGCGATCGTCCCGCCGGAGGAGCTGGCCGCGACCGTGGGCCACTGGCTGGGGGCGCTGGCGTACCGGGAGGCGGGGGCTACGGCGGGGGCCGGAGCGGAGGCGGGGGCTACGGCGGAGGCGGGGGCCGAAGCGGGGGCTACGGCTGAGGCGGATCACCCGGCCCCCGCACCGGCACCCGTCCCGGACGCCCTCTCCGCGACCGGGCTGCCCCGGACCGGCTGGGACGCGGTGCTCCGGGCCCGCTCCGCGTCACGGCCGCGCGCCGAGGCGTATCTGGACGCCTACTTCGGGATCCGCCTCCCGCTCCACGGCGACCGCTGCGGGGGTACGGACCCCGGGCTGCTCTGCGGCTTCGGGCTGCGCGAGGGGCGGCCCGTCGCGTACGTCGCCCAGTGCGGTACCCCGACCCGGCCGGCCGGCTACCGCACGGCGGCCCGGGTGATCAGGCTGGCCGACCGGCTCGGCGTCCCGGTCCTCACCCTGATCGACACCCCGGGCGCCGCCAACGACGCCGAGGCGGAACGGGCCGGTGCGGGCGCGGCCATCGCTGACGCGTTCGCGGCGATCGCGGCCGCCCGGGTCCCCGTCACGACCCTGGTGATCGGTGAGGGCGGTTCGGGCGGCGCGCTGGCGCTGGCCGCTCCGGGCAATACCCATGTCACCGCCGACAGCTACTTCTCGGTCATCGCCCCGGAGCTCGCGGCGGCGATCCTGAAGCGCTCCCCGGACCGGACGCACGCCACGGCGGACCAGTTGCGGTTGCGCCCGCAGGACCTGGTGGACCTGGGCGTCGCCCGCTCGGTCGTAGGGCCCGGCTCGGCGCGCACAGGAAGCAACAGGCCGATAGCGTAAGAGAAGGGAATAAATCAACAGGAATACATCGGGATAGGCCTTCGAGCGAAGAGAGAGGCCAGGTCATGGCCGCAGAATCAGAGGGCACTCCGTGCTGGGCCGACGCGACGTTCGGTGACATCGAGGGTGCGAAGCGCTTCTACGGCGAGCTGCTGGGCTGGACCTACGGCGACTCGCTGCCCGAGTACGGCAACTACACCCAGGCATACGTCGACGGCAAGACGGTCGCCGCCCTGATGCCTCCCGTGCCCGGCCACGAGGTACCGGCTGCCTGGACGCTTTACCTCGCCTCGCCGGACGCCGCGGCCACCACCGGGAAGATCCGCGAGAACGGCGGCGAGGTGCTGGTGGAGCCCATGCGGGTCGGGGAGTTCGGCACGATGGTGCTGGCCCGCGACCCGGCCGGTACGGCGTTCGGCGTGTGGCAGTCGGGCAGCCACGAGGGGTTCGGTGCGCGCAACGTGCCCGGCGCCTACTGCTGGGCCGAGGTCTTCACCCGGGACCCGGAGAAGGCGGACCCCTTCTTCCGTGCCGTGTTCGGGTACGGGCTCAAGCGCGTGGAGGACGACGCGGTCGACTTCGCGCTCTACGACCTGGGCGCGGACCCGGTGCTCGGCCGGATGAAGATGACGGAGGACTTCCCGCCGGAGGTGCCGCCGTACATGAACGTGTACTTCACCGTCGCGGACTGCGACGCGGCCGTGGAGAAAGCCGAGGCGCTCGGGGCTCAGCTCCGGTTCGGCCCGCTCACCATCCCGTTCGGCCGGTTCGCGACGCTGACCGACCCGCAGGGCGCGCCGTTCTCGCTGATCGACGGGACGACGACGGGCGGCGAGATGCCGAAGTTCGCGGACGTCGCCTGACTCCATGCCCCCGGGAGTTCCTCGCGAGCTCCTAGGCCTCGGGATCGCGTGCGTCGTACCGCGCGAACCGGGGCCACCGCAGGGCCAGCAGCAGCACGGCGGCCACGCACACGACCCCGCCCCCGGTGACGGCCACGGCGGGCGATGCGAGGTCGGCGACCGATCCGGCCAGGAAGTCCCCGAGCCGGGGGCCGCCCGCGACGACGACGATGAACACGCCCTGGAGCCGCCCCCGCATCTCGTCCGGCACGGCGGCCTGGAGCATCGTGTTGCGGAAGACCATCGAAGTGGTGTCGGCGGCCCCCGCGAGCGCCAGGAAGACGAGCCCGAGCCAGAGCTGCCGGGTCAGCCCGAACACCGCGACGGCGGTGCCCCAGCTCGCGACCGCGAAGAGCACGGCGAGCCCGTGCCGCCGGATGCGCCCCAGCCAGCCGGAGAACACCCCGCCCAGCAGCGCGCCCAGGGCCGGGGCCGCGACCAGGAGTCCGGTGGTCTTCGCGTCGCCCCCGTACCAGAGGACGGCCACGACGGGGAACAGCGCGCGGGGGTTGGCCAGCACCATGGCGCACATGTCGGTGAAGAAGGTCATCCGGAGATTGGGCCGGGTCCCCAGGAACCGCAGCCCGTCCATGACGGAGGCCCGCTTCGCGGCCCCGGCGGCGCCCTCGCCCCGGTCCGGCATCATCGAGGGCAGCCGCCACATCGCGTACAGCGAGGCGGTGAAGGTGACGGCGTCGATGCCGTAGGCGGCCCGGTAGCCCCACCAGCCGACGATGAGCCCGCCGAGCATCGGTCCGACGAGCCCGCCCGTGGTGCTGGTCATGGAGTTCAGCGCGTTGGCGGCGGGCAGCTGTTCGGCCGGCAGGAGGCGGGCGATCATCGAGCTGCGGGCCGGTGAGTTGAGCGCGAAGCAGACGGCCTGGAGCGCGACGACCCCGTACAGCAGCCCCACCCGCTCCACTCCGGCGACGGTGATCGCCACCAGGACGACGGAGAGCGCGAACGAGCCGTAGGCGCTGGCCAGTCCCAGCTTGCGCCGGTCCACGGTGTCCGCGACGGCCCCGCCGTACAGCCCGAAGACGACCAGCGGGACGAACGAGCAGGCCCCGATCAGTCCGACGGAGAACGCGGACCCGGTGAGGTCGTACACCTGGAGCGAGACGGCGAGCGCCGTCATCCCCTGCCCGACCCAGGAGACCGTGTTCCCGAACCAGAGCCGCCGGTAGTCGGGGGAGGTCCGCAGTGGGGTCAGGTCGGCGAATATTCGGGTGCGGGGTACATCGGGTTCGGTCGTTTCGGTCACGGAGCATGGTAGCGATCAGCCCGGAAGGAGCGGAGTGTCCCCCCCGCGCCCGGGTCCCGCTCCGTGCACGATCTCGCGCCCGCCACCGGAGCGGCGCACCGCCTCGCGACTTGAACGCACTCGACCCACACAGGACCCTCACGGCATCGGCAGCTGAAGGACCTTGCCCCAACTGGGCTTTTCCAAGGCCCAGTTGGCTTCAGGAAGTGAACGCCGTAGGCGTCTTGACGGGGTCAGTCGCCGTGCCCGACAGTCGTTGGCACAGCGGTTGAGAGCGCTCTCAGCCGCCTCTCCCCCCACCCCACGAAAGCAGCCCGCAATGAAGAGGATCGCTCTGCTCGGCGGATCTCCAGGCGTCTCCCCCGGCACCGGAAACCGCACCCGACGGCGTCTGCCGGTCGCACTCGCCGCACTCGCACTCTGCCTGCCACTGGCCGGCCTCATGGGTCCGGCGGGCCCCGCCGGGTTCTCCGGCACCGCCGCGGCCGCAGAACCGGACGCGACCGCCCGTACGGCGGAGGCCGACTGGACCACCATGTTCAGGGACGACTTCGACGGCGCGAGCGGAACAGGCCTCAACACGGCCGACTGGCTCTACGACATCGGCACCAGCTACCCCGGCGGCGCCGCCAACTGGGGCACCGGCGAGATCGAGACGTCCACGGACTCGACGGAGAACGTCTACCAGGACGGCTCGGGCCACCTGGTGATCAAGCCCATACGGGATGCCTCCGGGCACTGGACGTCCGGCCGGGTGGAGACACAGCGCACCGACTTCGCCGCACCGGCCGGCGGACAGATGCAGCTCAGCGCCTCCCTGAAGCAGCCCGACCCGGCGAGCGGGCTCGGCTACTGGCCGGCCTTCTGGGCGATGGGCGCCGACGCCCGCCCGACGGGGGCGACCAACTGGCCCAGCATCGGCGAGCTGGACATCATGGAGGACGTCAACGCCCTCAGCCAGCACTCCACCACCTTCCACTGCGGCCAGTGGGCCGGTGAGTGCCACGATCCCGACGGGATCAGCAGCGGGCTGCAGGCCTGCGACGGCTGCCAGTCCGGCTACCACACGTACTCGGTGACGGTCGACCGCCGGGACACGGCGGCCGAGCAGCTGCGTTTCTACCTGGACGGCGTCCAGACCTTCGCGGTGAACCAGAACGAGGTGTCCGACGCGACCTGGAAGGCCGCCGTCGACCACGGGTTCTTCGCCATCTTCGATGTGGCGATCGGCGGTTCGTATCCGGACAAGGTCTGCGGCTGCACCTCCCCCGGGGCCGACATCAGCTCCGGCGCGGGGATGAGCGTGGACTGGTTCTCGGCCGAGGTGAGTCAGTCATGAGCCGCTGAGCGCTCGTGGCTCCGCGCACCTGCGGTATCCGGACGCCGGGCACGGTCGACGGCAAATGATCGAAGCCGTGCGGCAGAACGGTGCCGTATGTGAGGCTCTGGCCATGAGCACACCTCAACAGCCTTCGGCAGAGCGGCTCCAGACCGACCGGCCGCACTCTGCGCGGGTCTGGAACTACCTTCTCGGCGGCAAGGACAACTACGCGGTCGACCACCGGACGGGCGATCTGATCCTGGAGATGTTCCCGGACATCGCGGACATCGCCCGTCTCCAACGGGCTTTCCTCGCCCGCTCGGTGCGCTTTCTGGCCGCGGAGGCGGGGATACGCCAGTTCCTGGACATCGGCGCCGGACTGCCCACCGCGGACAACACGCACGAGGTCGCCCAGCGGACGGCGCCGGAGTCCCGGATCGTCTACGTGGACAACGACCCGCTCGTGCTGGCCCACGCCCGCGCCCTGCTCACCAGCACCCCCGAGGGCGCCTGCGCGTACATCGACGCCGATGTGAAGAACGTCGACATGATCCTCGAAGAGGCCGCCAAGACGCTGGACTTCAGCCGGCCGATCGGTCTGACCATGCTGGGGATCATGGGGCAGCTGCCGGACGAGGACGATCCGTGGTCGCTCGTCGACCGGCTGACGGCACCGCTCGCGCCGGGAAGCCACCTCGCCCTGAGCGACGGCACCGACACGAGCGACACGCTGAACCAGGCCATCTCGGCGTACAACGCCAACTCGGCCGGCTCGTACCACCTGCGGAGCCCGGACAGGATCGCGGACTTCTTCCACGGCCTGGAGATCGTCGAACCGGGCATCGTCAGAACATCGGCCTGGCGCCCGGACCCCGGCGTCGAAGGTGCGGACATCCTGCGGGGCCACGCGGTCTGCGGAGTCGGCCGCAAGCCCTGAGGCGGTGTGACACGTGGACCGCGGCCGGAGAGGCGGCGCCGGTGAGCGGCCGGTGGGCGCCGAACACCCTGCCCGGGACGCCCCCCTACCGCACAGGGCGCTCCCCGCGGCTCCGCGCCACGGTGAAGTGCCTTTCCCCACGCGGGTGTTCGATCTCGTCGAGTGCGGCCACGGCGAGGTCCTCCGCGCTGATGCGCGAGGTGCCGTCGGGCTCGGTGAGCAGTGTGGTCGTGCCGCGGCGGTAGGTGCCGGTGCGGATGCCGGGTTCGAGGAGGGACGACGGGCTGAGGTAGGCCCAGTCGCCGTCCGGGTGCTCGTGGCAGGTCCGCAGCTGGGTCGTACTGGCTTCCGCGACGGCCCGCCAGGCGGCGGGGACGTGGTCCGGGTCGTCGATCACCAGCAGCCCGGGATCGCGTGGTGACCGCAGGGGACCCGCCCCGCCGATGACCAGCACCCGGACGCCCGCCCGGCCGGCCGCGTCCAGCACGGCCGAGGTGAGCGGGGCGATCGAGTCCTCCTGGCCCGGGGCCGGCCGGATGGCGAGAAGGGCGGCGTCGGCCCTGCCGAGAGCCTCGTCGAGGGCCGCGTCGCGCTGTTCCGCCGGGGCGCCCGCGTCAACGGTCACGGGTATGACGGCGGCGGACCGGGCTGCGTCCGGGTGTCTGGACGCGGCGGTCACCCGGTGGCCGCGCGCGACGGCTTCGGTGACGAGGCGTGAGCCGACCATTCCGGTGGCGCCGATGACGGTGATGTTCATGAGGCGGGCCCTTTCCGGGTGCCGGTCACGGGAGTGAACTGCCCCGCCGCGAGTGCCACGAGGGCCAGGGCGAAGCCGAGGAGCTGGAGTGCGTCGAGGCTCTCGTCGGCGAGCAGCACGCCGAGGGCCGCGGCGACCAGCGGCGAGAGCAGCCCGAGGAGGGCCGTCGCGGTGACCGGGAGGGCGCGCAGGCCCCTGAACCAGAGGGTGTACGCGATCAGCCCGCCGAACGTGCCCAGCCACAGGTATCCGGCCACGGCCCGGCCGTCCACCCCGCCGGGCACGCCCTCGATGATCAGTGCGGGGGCCAGCAGCACCAGTCCGCCCGCGGTGAGCTGCCAGCCGGCGAACCCGACCGCGCTGACGCCGTCCGGCCGGCCCCAGCGTTTGGTCAGCACCACGCCTCCCGCCATGGCCACGGCCCCGGCGAGCCCGGCGAGGATCCCGAGGGGGTCGAAGGCCGCACCGGGGCCGAGCACGACGAGCCCGACGCCCGCGACGCCGACGACGCCCCAGACCAGGCGCCACGGGGACGGCCGTTCGGAGAGGACCGGGAGGGCGAGGAGGGCCACCAGGATCGGCTGACTGGCCCCGAGGGTCGCCGCCACCCCGCCGGGGAGCCGTTCGGCGGCGATGAACAGCAGCGGGAAGAAGGCGCCGATGTTCAGGGTGCCCAGGAGCGCGGCCTTCCACCACCACGCCCCGCGCGGCAGGGTGCGCGCGATCAGGAGCCCGAGCAGGCCGGCCGGGAGTGCGCGCATGAGCGCGGCGAAGAGCGGCGAGCCGGGCGGCAGCAGCCGGGTCGTGACGATGTACGTCGTACCCCACACCGCCGGGGCGAACGCCGTGACGACCGTCAGCCCGGCCCGGCGGACCGGTGGCGTGGACGTCGTATGCGGAAGAGCTGTCGTTGTGGTCACTCCACCACTCTCGGGCCCGGATCATCCATGAGTCCAACACATGGTTTTCATGGCAACGATCGTGCGAGAAGATTGATGCATGGAACTCCGTCAACTGCGATACGTGCTGGCCGTGGCAGAGACCCGGAACTTCACGCGCGCCGCAGAGCAGTGCTACGTGGTCCAGTCGGCACTGAGCCACCAGATCAAGGCCCTGGAGGACGAACTCGGGGTGCGCCTGTTCGCGCGGACCAGCCGACGGGTCGAACTGACCGCGGCGGGCGAGGCGTTCCTGCCCTCCGCCCGTCTCAGCGTGGAGGCCGCCGGGCGGGCGGCCGCCGACGCCACGGCGGCCGTGGGGGAGCTGCGCGGCCCGGTCGCGCTCGGCGTCATCCCGACCGTCACCGCCCTCGACATCCCGCGGGCGCTGCGGACCTTCCACCACGCCCACCCCGCCGTCCGCGTCACCCTGCGCACCGCGGGCAGCGACGAACTGATCTCGGCCGTGGAAGCGGGCACGGTGGACCTCGCCGTGCTGGGCCTGCCGGCAAGGAGCCCCGCCCCCGCCGGAATCCGGACGCTCGAACTGGCCAGGGAACGGCTCGTCGCGGTCGTCCCCGCCGGGCACCGGCTGGCCGGGCGGCGCCGGCTGCGCCTGGCCGATCTGGCGGCGGAGACGTTCGTCGACTTCCCGGCCGGCACTCCCGGGCGCGCGCAGAGCGACCTGGCGTTCGAGGCGGCGGGCGTCCAGCGCGATGTGACCTTCGAGTCGATGTCCGCCGGACTGATCCTCGACCTCGTCGGGCAGCACCTCGCGGTCGCCCTGCTGCCGCCCGCGATCCTGGCCCCGGACGCGTCCACGGCGGCCGTCCCCGTGACGGACGGGCCGGTCCGGATCGAGTACCTGGCCTGGAGCGCGTTCAATCCCACACCCGCCGCGACCGCGCTGCTGACGGTGCTGCGCCCCGCCCCGGCCTCCGGTGTTGCCGGAGGCCGGGAGGGGCGCAGCTAGGGTTCTCGGTTGGATCACGCGAACCTGGCGGACACGCCTCCGTCCACGGCCCAGTCCGCGCCGGTGACGAATCCCGCGGCGTCCGACAGCAGGAAGGCGACCACGGAGGCGACCTGTTCCGGGGTGCCGAGGCGGCCCAGGATGTGTTTGGACACCGCTTCCCGGCGGACGTCCGGCTGCTCCTGCTCGAAGTACTCGGCCAGCAGGTCGGTCTCGATGTAGCCGGGGCTGACCGCGTTGACCCGGACGCCCCGGGGCCCCACCTCAAGGGCCATGCTGCGGGTCAGCCCCACCAGCCCGGCCTTGGCCGAGGCGTAGGGGAACATGCCGGGGCAGGTCATCGTGGCGTGCATGGAGGCGATGTTGACGATCGCGCCGCGTCCCCGGTCCGTCATGCCGGGCAGGACGGCCCGCGCCATGAGCCAGGCTCCCTTCAGGTCGACGCCGAACACCTCGTCCCACTGCTGGGTGGTCATGGTGACCACGTCGGCGTAGGAATTGCGTCCCGCGTTGTTGACCAGGCCCGTCGCCGGGCCGAGTTCCGCGCTCAGGGCGGTCACCGCGGCATGGACCTGGTCCTCGTTGGTGATGTCGCACTCCGCCCAGCTCGCGGCCGTACCGATGAGGCGCGCGGTCCGCCGCGCACCGTCACCGTCGATGTCCAGCAGCCCCACCCGGGCACCGGCGGCCGCCGCCGCTGTGGCGACGGCGGCACCGATGCCGCGGGCCGCGCCGGTGACCAGCACCACGTCGTCGGTCAGGTCGATCATGTCGGTCCTCTCGTCCCGCGCGAGGTGCGCGGGATGCCGTCGAATCAGATAACGAAACCAGACCCGTCCGTGGCGCGGCGCGGCCGGTTGTCAGGGCAGCAGTCGCACCCGTGCCGTGCCGCTCCAGCCGGCCGGCAGCGTGATCGCGGGGTCGATGTAGTTGCCCCAGGCCAGGTCGGGGTAGTTGAGCCGGGCGCTGACGATCAGGCCGACGCCGGGAGCCCGGAGCGGGAACGCGTCGCCGGTCAGCGCCTCGAACGCGTCGAGCACCACATGGGCGCCGGACGCGGACGCGTTCTTGCGGCCGGTCACGCGGACGGTGACGGTGTGCTCGCCCTCGGCCAGCCCGGTCCGTTCGAACGCGCGCTGCTGGAACACCTTGCCCGTGGCGTAGAGGTCCACCTCGGTGGCGGCGCCGCCGTCGACGGAGACCTCGGCGATCCCCTGGTTGGGGCCCTTGGGGCAGATGAAGCGGACGCCCGTGCCCCAGAACGTGGCCGTCGCGGTGTCGCCCGTGGTACTGCTGAAGGATTCGGTGCGCCCGAGGTCGCCGCTCGTCCATGCCTCGGCCGAGTCCGCGTGCGTCCACGACCCGGTGTAGAGGACCCTGTCGGAGGCGTCGTCGATGACCGGGTTCACGACCTGGAAGGCGTCGACGAGGGCGTGGGTGTCCTTCGAGGCGGCGTTCTTGGTGCCGGTGCACTCCACCCTGACGGTGTGCCGGCCGTACGTCAGCGGCTTGCTCCGGAAGACGAGTTGGGCCGGGGTCTTCCCCGCTCCGTAGAGGTCGACGGTTCCGGCGGCCTTGCCGTCCACCGAGATCTTCACGATGCCGAGGTTGTCCGCCTTGGCGGAGTAGAGCCCGACGCCGGTGCCGGTGAACGTCAGCTCCGCCGCCGCTCCCGCCGCCTTGGTGAAGGACTCCGTGCCGAACAGGTCACCGGCGGTGTAGTCGGCGCTCGCGTCCGCGTGGGTCCAGTCACCCGTGTAGACGATCTCGGAGGAGGCGTCGTCGATCAGGTCCGGTTCCATGGGCGCGAGGCGGACCGAGTCGGTGCCGTCGGACTCGACCTGCACTCCGGCCCCTTCGGCACCCGCTGTCGCCTTGGCGATCCTCACCCCCGCCTTCGTGCTGCGGAAGTCGTTGGTCCAGTGGGCGGTGCTGTCCTTGCCGAACAGGAAGTAGCTGTGGGTGTCCTGCCCCCAGGACCAGTCCGGCCGGGTGCGGTAGCCGTCGGTCCCGGAGCCCCGGGTCCTGGTCGCCGTGCCGGAGGTCCGTCCGATGTGGTCGTCGGGGTACGCGGTCCACTGTCCGTCGCGCTGCCAGCTCAGGGTGTCCGTCCCGTCGGCGAGGACGTACCGGACGCCGACGTCGCTGATCTGGCCGGAGGGCGGGTTGGCGATCGTGTAGGCCGTCGTCAGCAGTCCGCGCGGGCTCACGGTCACCTTGATGGTGGTGTCGATGGTGCCGAACCGCCCCTTCAGGGTGACGGTCACCTGGCTGCCGGTCGTGGCGACGGTCGCGGACGTGCCGGCCCACCGGCCGGGAACGGCGCGCGAGATCACCAGGTCAGGGCCGCCGCTGAGGATCCTGGTGCCGTCCGCGTGCGCCTCTGCGAGCCGTGCGGTGTGCTTGTCGAACACGACCGTGAAGGGGGCGTCGACGCCCTTGACGGTGATCGCGGTCGCGGTCTCGCTGACGGTGGGCGCCGTGCCGCTGTCCGAGGGGAAGGACGGCTCCGCCCGCTTGTTGAGCCACAGGCGGTACTCGTCCACGAGGGCTGTGCCGCGCCGGAAGGTGAGCCGCAGGGAGTCGCCCGGCGACCAGGCACCGGCCGGGACCGTGAGCGTGCCGCTGCTCCGGGGCGCGATGTCGATGCCCTGGAGGGTGCCCGTTCTGGCGCCGAGCTGCCAGCTGACCTCCAGCTCACCGAGGTTGCTGTGGTCGTGCCAGTTCTTGACGGGCACCGCGATGGCGCCTGACGGGGTCAGGCCGGTGAGCACCCCGTCGTCGATCCGCACCGGGGAGAAGGCCTTCTGGGTGAGCCAGAACTCGGGCTTGCGCCGCCGCCAGAGGTCGATGACGCCCCACTCGCCGTAGCCGACCGGCCCGTTGTCCAGGTGGAACACCTCGTCGATGGCCGCCCAGATGGCACCGCCCACGACGCCGTCGGTGGTACGGAACTTCTCCGCCAGCTTCGCGATGCTGTGTCCCCAGAAGTCGCGGACCCCTGGGTCCTCCCTGAGCGTGCCCACGTTGTAGCAGGGCACATGGGCGAACTCGCCGTACTGGATGGGTTGTTTGGCGTTCCCGTTGGCGTTCTGGAGATTGGGGTAGTGACCGCTGTAGATGTCGGTCTGGTTGCCGCCGTTGCTCTGGCCCTGGTCCTCGAAGAGCGTCGGGCGTGACGGGTCGGTCTCGTGGGCGTAGGTGTTCTCCGCGGCGAAGTTGCGGCCCATGCCGCTCTCGTTGCCGACGGACCACTCGATCACGGAGGCGTGGCTGCGGTCGCGCTCGATCATCTCGGCGAACTGGGTCGTGTACTGCTCGGTGTACGCGGGGTCGTCGACGGTGCTCTGCTGGAAGCAGACCGGCGACTCGACCTCCACGTAGAGCCCGAGCCGGTCGGCCCAGTCCAGCAGCGCGGGGGTCGGCGGGTAGTGCGAGGTACGGATGAAGTTGCAGTTCGCCTCCTTGTAGAGGCGGGCGGCCTGCTCCTCCATCGCCGGGTTCGTCGAACGCCCCTGCTTCTCGGTGATGCTGTGGTGGCAGACCCCCAGCAGGTGGACCGGCTTTCCGTTGACGACCAGCTGGTTGCCCCTGGCCTCGACCTGACGGAACCCGATCTTCCGGGTCACCGTCTGCGTCACTCCCCCGGCGGTGAACTCGGCCGACAGCGTGTACAGGTGGGGGTGTTCCGCGTCCCACTTGAGCGGGGCCTTGACCGGTATCGCGGCCTGGCTCTGCGGGTCCTTGTCCGTCAGGGTGATCTTCGAGGGCGTCAGCGGCACCGCCTTGCCGTCGGGGTCGGTGAGGGTGAGCTCGGCCGTTCCGCTCTGGCCGGACTGGAACGCGGCGGCCGCGGTGACGGTGAGCGTGGCGTCCTTGTACGCGCTGTCGAAGGTCGTGTCGGCGTGCAGCCTGGTCAGGTACGAGGCGGGGAGGGCCACCAGCGTCACGTCGCGCAGGACGCCGCCGATGATGTGGTGGGCGTAGTCGGACTGGCCCGCGATGCTGGTGGCCCGGTCGGTGACGCCGAGTGTGACGACGGCTTCGCGGCCGGGCGTGACCAGGGCGGTGATGTCGGCGTACCAGGTGGTGAACCCGCCGTCGTGGGTGCGTACGGCGGTGCCGTTGACCCACAGCCGGGCGTAGTTGTACACGCCGTCGAAGCGGAGCATGACGCGCTTGCCGGCGAAGTCCGCCGGGACGGTGAGCTTCACCGCGTAGGCGCATTCGGTGTCGGTGGGCACGGTCTCGCCCTGGAGGGCGGGTTCGCCCGGTACGTCGAGCGGGTGCCACGAGGACGTGTCGGTGCCGGTGGTCCAGAACGAGGCCGGGGGGCTGGACGTCCAGCGCCATCCCGAGGTGACGGGAACGAGCGGCGTACGCACGCCGGAGACGGTCTCCGGCAGCGGCGGGATCACGGGTGGGGCCGTGGCGGCATGGGCGGGCGCGGCGAGGAAGACGTCGCCCGCGACGGCGAGGAATCCGGCTGCCGCCAGACCCTTCAGCGCGCTGCGACGGGAGAACCCACCGGTCGGCCGGTCGGCGTCGGGGCAGTCGGAAGGCTTACGGCGGTGAGGGAGCGTCACGTCAGGCCTCTCTTCGTAACTTGGCTGCTGCTGGGGTGTGTTCGTGGGCCGGTGAGGGGATGGGCATCGGGGGTTTCGCCGGGTCCCTCAGCTGGGGAGCCCGACCGGGCGTTCGCCGCTGCGGCGTTGCTGGATGACGACGGCGATGACGAGGAGTGCGCCCTGGGCGACGTTCTGCCAGAAGGAGTTGATGCCCTGGACGGTGAGGCCGTTCTCCAGGGCTCCGAGCAGGGCGACGGCGAGCAGGGTGCCGCCGATACCGCCCTTGCCGCCCTTGAGGGCCGCGCCGCCGAGTGCGGCGGCGGTGATGGCCTTGAGTTCGAGGCCCTCGCTGCCGGAGGTGGGCTGACCGGATCCGGTGCGGGCGGTGAGCAGGATGCCGGCGACGGCGGCGACGATGCCGATGAGGGCGTAGACGCAGATCAGGTACTTGTTGATGTTGATGCCGGCGAGCCGGGCGGCGGTGTCGTTGCCGCCGATCGCGTAGATGTTGCGGCCGATGTCGGTGTACCGCAGCAGGAGATGGACGAGTACGGCGACGACGATGAGGATCCAGACCATGACCGGAAGTCCGGCGATCTTGCCCCGGCCGAGGAAGATGAAGAAGTCGTCGTTGAGGACGTAGCCCTGGGCCCGTCCGTCGGACAGGAGCTGGGCGAGTCCCTTGTAGGCGGCGAGGCCCGCCAGGGTCGCGATGGTGGGGTTGACCCGGCCGTAGACGATGATCAGGCCGTTGAGCACGCCGATGAGCAGGCCGACGCCGATGGCCGCCGCCATGCCGAGGAAGGCGTTGGTGTTGGTGCTGGTGAAGACCATGGCGCTGACGACGGAGGCCACACCGGTCTGCGAGCCGACCGAGATGTCGAGCCCGCCGCAGATGATCACGACGGTCTGCACGATCGCGAGGAGACCGGTGATGGTGGCGGCCTCTGCGATGACCTGCATGTTGGACAGGCTCAGGTAGTTGTCGTTGAGGATCCCGAACAGGACGAGTACCAGGATCAGCGCGCCGACGAGGCTGATGTTCTGCCCGCTGACGCGGGAGAGCAGCCTCGGCCGGGAGGGTCCGGGGTCTTCGGACGGCTCCTTGACCGCTGGGGAGGGGACGCTGGTGGTGGTCATGAGGTGGCTCCGGGGGTGCTGGTGCTGATGATGTCGTCGGCCATCGCGAGCGCGAGGATGGATTCCTCGGTGGCCTCGTCGTGGTTCAGCTCGCCGGTGATGCGGCCCTCCTGCATGACGACGACCCGGTCCGCGAGGCCGAGGAGTTCGGTGAGTTCGGAGGAGATGACCAGCAGGGCGACGCCCTCGGCGGCGAGGTCGGCGATGATCTGGTAGATCTCGGCCTTCGCCCCGACGTCGATGCCGCGGGTCGGCTCGTCCAGGATCAGGACCTTCGGCTTGCGGGCCAGCCAGCGGGCGAGGACCACCTTCTGCTGGTTGCCGCCGGAGAGTTTGCGCACCTCGTGGTCGATCGTCGGTGTGCGGACCCGGAGGCGGTCGGTGTAGTGCTGGGCGAGTTCGCGCTCCGCGCTCCGCCGGACGAACCGGGAGCGGCGCAGCCGGCCCAGGACGACCAGGGAGATGTTGGCCCGGACGGACTGCTGCAGGAAGAGGGCCTGGGCCTTGCGTTCCTCCGGCGCGAGTCCGAGTCCGGCCCGGATCACCGCGCCCGGACGGCCGCTCGGCAGCGGGGTGCCGTCGAGGGTGGCGCTGCCGCTGTGGACGGGCTGGTCACCGGCGAGGGCCAGGGCGAGTTCGGAGCGGCCCGCTCCGATGAGACCGGCAAGGCCGACGACCTCGCCCGCGTGGACCTGGAGCGAGATGTCGGTGACGTCGTCCGTGGTGAGGTTCCTGACGTCGAGGACGAGCCGGTCGGTGGCGACCCGCTGCCGCACGAACATGGTGGAGAGGTCGCGGCCCACCATCAGGCGCACCAGTTCCGCCTCGTCCGTCGAGTCCGCCTGCTGGACGCCGACCAGGCTGCCGTCGCGCAGCACGGCGATGCGGTCGGCGAGCCGGAAGATCTCCTGCATGCGGTGCGAGACGTAGACGATCGCGATGCCCTGGTCGCGCAGCCGCCGGATCAGCGCGAACAGGGCCTCCACCTCGTGCTCCGCCAGGGAGGAGGTGGGCTCGTCGAAGGCGATCAGGCGGGCCGTCGTCGTTCCGGTGAGGGCGCGCATGATCTCGACCAGCTGGCGTTGCGCCGGGGTGAGTTGTGAGCCCAGGAGACCGGGGTCCAGGACGCCGGCGAAGCCGAGCCGGGCCAGGTCGGCGTCGATCCGGCGGCGCAGCTCCGCCCGGTCGAACCGCCTGCCGGACTTACGGGGCAGGGCGCCCGCGTAGACGTTCTCGGCGACGGAGATGTGCGGGATGATCTCCGGCTCCTGCGGGATGATCCGGATTCCGGCCGCGCGCGCACGGGCCGGGGAGTCGAGGGTGACGCGCTCGCCACCGAGGACGATGTGCCCCTCGGTCGGCTGGTGGTCTCCGGTGAGGATCTTGAGCAGGGTCGACTTGCCCGCGCCGTTCTCGCCCATCAGCGCGGTGACCTGACCCGGCGGGAAGTCGAGCGTGATCCCGCTGAGCGCCTGCACGGCACCGAACTGTTTGGTGACACCCGAGATGCTGATGGCTCCGGCGCGGTCTGCGGCTTCGGGCGGTCCGCCGGAGGGGTCGGGGCCGGCTGTCGGGTGCGGGGGCTTGGTCATGTGTCGGTTCACCTCGAAGGCATGGCGCGCGGTGTGGTCGGGGGTGTGGGGCCGGGGTCCGGGGCGTGCCGCCGCCCCTCGGCCGCCACGGCTTGCCGCCGCGGGACGGGACGGTTCAGCTGCAGGTGAGGCCGGAGCTCTTCCAGGTGGAGTGGTCGACCATGGTGGTGGGGGCGAAGGCCTCCTTGGGGAAGTCCTTGCCGTTCTTGAGCTTGTCGTACATGGTCTGGACGGCCAGGGCGCCGACGTCCTTGCCGTTGATGAAGAGGGCCGCCTTCATGCCGCTCTTCTTGTCGGTCTGCCATTCCTTGCAGGCGAGGTAGGCGCCCAGGCCGACGCCGATGACGTGGTCGGGGCCGATCCCGGCGTTCTGCAGCGCGGTGACCCCGCCCATGGCGTTCTCGTCGTTGCAGCCCCAGACGACCCAGTTCTTCACCTTGGAGTTCGCGGTGACCGTCGCGGCGATCTTGTCCTGGGCGCCGGTGGGGGTGTTGTCGGTGGCCACGTTGATGGTCCGTACGCCCGGAACCGCCGCGTCGAAGGCCTTCCTGGCCGACGTGACGCGGTCGCCGCAGACGGTGACGTCCTGTTTCCAGGCCGAGACGACGCGGGTGTCCGAGGCCTTCCAGCCGGCCTTCTTGTACTCGGCGGCGGCGCGCTTGCCGACCTCGGTGCCCATCTGGGCGCCGCTGAAGCCGATGCGGGAGACCAGGTCGTCCTTGCCGCACTTGGCGGGGTCGGGGCCGGTGGTGCAGATCTGGTCGTCGGAGGTCAGCAGCGCGACCTTGCCGTCCTTCGCGGTCTGCGCGACCTGGGGCCCCACCGCCGGGTCCGGGACGACGATGATGACGCCCTTGGCCTTCTGGGCGACGGCGGACTGGACCTCGCTGACGGTCTTGTTGGCGTCGTTGCCCAGGTTGACCACCTTGAGGCCGATGCCGAGTTCCTTGGCCTTCGCCTTGGCGCCGGCCGCCTCGCCCACGAAGTACTCCTGGTCGCCCTGCTTCTGCAGGTACGTGATGGAGATCTTGCCGTCGACCTTGCCGACCGAGTCCTCCCCCGAGCTCTCCTTGCCCGACGAGCACGCGGTGCTCAGCGAGAGGGTGAGCAGCAAGCCGGTGGCGACAGCGGTGGACCGACGGGACGGACAGAACATGGGAGCTCCTTCGTGCTGGCAGCGACCGCCGCGGTTCGCGCCGCGGGGGTCGTGTCGTGTGGTGCGGACTGATGTGGTGGTTAGCGGGTCACGCCGGGGTGAGGGGGCGGGGAGCGACGCACCGAACTGCTCCGTCACCGTGCGTCCCACGGGCTCACCCTCGGTTGCGGCGACTGGCTTCTGGCGGTCTGTCCACGCAGGCTCTCGCGCTTTCGTCATTTGATAGCATCATTAAAATCGTCGCCAGGGCAACCCCTTGCACGGTCACAGCGCGGTCTCGGGCGTCAGAGCCTCACGGCCGTACCCACCGGAGGGCCACACATGGCAGAGCCAGAGATACCGTCAGCCGCCGCTCCCGCCACGGGTGGCGGGCCGCTCAGAAGCCGTGCCTGGTTCGGCGACGGCGGCAAGAACGGTTTCATCGCCCGACACCACCTGCGCGCCATGGGACGCGGAGGCCACAACTTCGACGGCCGCCCCGTCATCGGCATCTGCAACACGTACTCCGAACTGACCCCGTGCAACGGCCATTTGCAGATCCTGGCGGACGCCGTGAAGCGCGGAGTGCTCCAGGCGGGCGGCTTCCCGCTGGAATTCCCGGCCATGTCCCTCGGCGAACCGTTCCTCCGGCCGACCTCGATGCTCTACCGCAATCTCGCGGCCATGGAGATCGAGGAGCAGATCCGGGCCAACCCGCTCGACGCCGTCGTCCTGCTCACCGGCTGCGACAAGACCACCCCCGCCGCGCTGATGGGCGCCGCCAGCGCGGGCGTACCCGCCATCGTCCTGACCGGCGGCCCCATGCTGAACGGCCGTTTCAGGGGCCGGGACGTGGGCTCCGGCACCGACATCTGGCGCATGACGGAGGAACTGCGCGCCGGGACGATATCGCAGGAGGAGTTCACCGAGTTCGAGTCGTCCCTGAACCGTTCCGCGGGCCACTGCATGACCATGGGCACGGCCTCCACCATGGCCTGTCTGACGGAGGCACTGGGCATGATGCTCCCCGGCGGCTCCGGCCTGCCCGCCGTGGACGCCCGGCGCGGCACGCTCGCAGAGGAGACCGGCGCACGCGCCGTGGCGCTCGCGGGGAGCGATCTCACCCCGGGACGGATCATGACCCGGCACGCCTTCGAGAACGCCGTCCGGATCAACGCGGCGATCGGCGGCTCCACCAACGCGGTGGTCCACCTGCTCGCCATCGCCGGCCGGCTCGGCGTCCCGCTGGAGCTGGACGACTTCGACCGGCTCGGGGCCGAACTCCCCCTGCTCATCGACCTGATGCCCTCCGGGCGCTTCCTCATGGAGGAGTTCGCCTACGCGGGCGGGCTCCCCGCTCTCGTCAACGACCTGCGGGACGCTCTGCACGACGACACGGTGACGGTCACGGGCCGCTCCCTGACGGCCAGTTGTGCGGGCGCCCAGGTGTACGACCGCGAGGTCATCCGGGCGTTCGACAACCCGGTACTGCCCGCCGGGAGCGGAACGGCCGTGGTCCGCGGCAGCCTCGCCCCGGACGGAGCCGTCATCAAGCAGTCGGCCGCCGCACCGCACCTGCTGGACCACACAGGGCCCGCCCTCGTCTTCGACGCCCTGGAGGACTACCTCGCCGTCGTCGAGGACCCCGCGCTCGACGTCAGCGCCGAGACGGTCCTGATCGTGCGCAACACCGGCCCGCGCGGCTATCCGGGCATGCCGGAGGTGGGCAACCTGCCCCTGCCGAAGAAGCTGCTCGACGCCGGAGTCAGGGACATGGTGCGGGTGTCCGACGCGCGCATGTCCGGCACCGCCTTCGGCACGTGTGTGCTGCACGTGGCGCCGGAGGCGGCCGTCGGCGGCCCGCTGGCGTTCGTCCGCACCGGAGACCGGGTCAGGCTCGACGTACCCGGCCGACGGCTCGACGTGCTGGTCGACGAGCCCGAGATGGAGCGGCGCCGCTCCGCGTGGCAGCCGCCGGAGCCGCCCGCCACCCGTGGCTGGACCCGGCTCTACACCGAACACGTCACGCAGGCCGACACCGGAGCCGACCTCGACTTCCTGGTCGGCGCGACCGACTCGACCCCGCCCCGCCAGGCCTTCTGAGGAGCCGACATGGCCGCACACCTGACCAAGCCCGTCGACACACTGGTCCGCGGGGTCTCGCCCGTCCTGGAGGTGCCCTTCCACAGTGACGGGGCGCTCGACCCGGAGGGTTTCACCACCGTGGTGGACCGGGTGCTCGCGACCGGGGTCGGTTCACTGATGTTCCCGGGCTTCGCGAGCGAGTTCCACAAGCTCGAACCCGACGAGAGGGAGCTGCTCACCGGACTCCTCCTCCAGCGGACCCGCCCCCGCCCCGATGTCGCGGCCATCATCTCCGTACCCGACCACGCCACCCGCTCCGCGGTCCGCCAGGCGCTCCGGGCCGCCGAACTCGGGGCCGACGCCCTCAACCTGCTCCCGCCGCACTTCCTCGCGCCCTCCAGGGACGCCGTCTCCGCCCATCTGCGCGAGGTGCTCGCCGCCGTCGACCCGCTGCCCGTCGTGGTGCAGTACGCCCCGGCGCAGACCGGAACGGCGCTGGACGCGCCCACGCTGCACCAACTGGCCGCGGACCACCCCAACCTGCGCTGGGTCAAGGTCGAGTCCGCCCCGCCGGGCCGGCTCATCGCGGCGCTGGCCGCCGGGCCGCGTCCGCTGCCCTCGCTGGTCGGCTACGCCGGTCTCCAACTCCCCGACGCTCTGCGGCGCGGGGCGGTCGGGGTGCAGCCGGGCTGCTCCTTCACCGAGCTGTACACCGGAATCTGGGAGCTGTGGGAGCGCGGCGACGAGGCCGGGGCCGTCGCCCTGCACACCCGGATGCTGCCCTACCTCTCCTACTGGATGCAGAACGTGGAGCTCATCATCGCCGTGGAGAAGGAGATCTCCGTACGCCGTGGCTGGTTCGCCTCCGCGCACTGCCGGGCGCCGGGTTACCGGCTGGACGGGGAGGAGCTCGGCATGATCGACCGCTTCTGCGCGGAGTTCGCGCCCCTGATACCGGAACTGGCCCGATGAGCGCCGAAGTCGTCGTGTGCGGCGAGGCGATGCTCCTCATGCTGGCCGAGCCCGGAGTGCCGCTGGAACACGCGCTCTCCTTCCGCCGCTCCGTCGCGGGCGCCGAGAGCAATGTGGCCGCGGGCCTCGCCCGGCTCGGGCACTCCGTCCGCTGGCTCGGCCGCGTCGGTGACGATCCGGCGGGGCGGTCCGTGCTGGCCCAGCTCCGCGCCCAGGGCGTGGACACCGGGTACGCGGTGACGGACCCGGAGGCGCCGACCGGGGTCCTCATCCGGGACAGCCACCCGGCGCGCGCGATCGACGTGCAGTATCTGCGTGCGGGTTCGGCCGCGTCCCGGCTGTCGCCGGAGCAGCTGGAGCCCGGCATGTTCGAGGGGGCGCGGCTGGTCCACGTCACCGGGATCACCCCGATGCTGTCGGAGTCCGCGCACCGGGCGACATGGCGACTGGCCGAACTGGCGCGGGCGGCCGGCGCGGTGCTCTCGTTCGATCCGAACATCCGCCACAAGCTCGGTCCGCCGGACCGCTGGCGCGAGATCGTCGGCCCGCTGCTGGCCCGTGCGGACGTGGTGCTGGCGGGCGAGGACGAGCTGGAGGTGCTCGGCGTGCCGGACCCGGCCGCCCTGCTGGAGTCGGGACCCGGCACGCTCGTCGTGAAGCACCGCGACAAGTCCGCCACGTGCCTCACCCGCGACGCCGGGGCGCACCACCGTCCCCCCTTCGACGTGCCGGTCACCGACCCCGTGGGGGCGGGGGACGCCTTCGCCGCGGGCTTCCTCTCCGGTCTGCTGCACGGCTCCGACACCCCGGGTTGCCTGAGCCGGGCCGCCGCGGTCGCCGCGCTGGTCGTCCAGTGCCCGACGGACACGGACGGGCTGCCCGACCGGGCCGGTCTCGACCGCGCCCTGGCCGCGTTCACCGGCACGGGCGCCGGCACCGAGACCGTCATCCGCTGACGTAGCAGGACTCAGGAACAGAACTCAGGAGCAGGAGAGTACGAACGCCATGTACCGCTGGGAGACCGTCCAGGCCGTCACCGCACAGCGCGTGTTCGGCATCATCCGCACGACAGGTCCGGACGAGGCCGTCGCCGCCGCGGAAGCCGTGCTGAACGCCGGGCTGAACGCCGTCGAGATCGCCCTCACCACACCACGCGCCCTCACCGCCCTGGCTCACCTCACCGAGACCCGGAAGAGCGCCCTGATCGGCGCGGGCACCGTGATCGACGCGGCCGCGGCACGCGCGGCCGTGGAAGCGGGCGCCCGCTTCCTGGTGTCACCGAGCCTCCACCCGGAGGTGATCCGCACGGGCCACCGCTACGGGGTCCCGGTCTTCCCCGGCGTCAGCACCCCGACCGAGATGGTGCACGCCCTGGAGGAAGGCGCCGACGCGCTGAAGCTCTTCCCCGCGTCGGCCCTCTCGCCCGGCTGGCTGCGCGACGTACGCGCCGCACTCCCCCAGGCCCCCGTACTGCCCACCGGAGGTGTGACAATCGACAACGCGCCGGACTGGATAGCCGCGGGCGCGGTGGCCTGCGGCATGGGATCGGCCCTGACATCGGGCGGCGCCCGCGCCTCCGGTGAACGGGTGAGCACGCTCCTGCGCACACTCGCCGGGGCCCGTTGACGTCACCGGACGGCAGAATCGGCGGGTGCCGGGCGTTTCTAGAACGAGCGACAGGGAGTGGCGTGGAACTGCACGGACTGCACGGCCAGGTGGTCAACCGGCTCGGGGAGTCCCTCGCCGCGGAGGAGATCCGGGCGGGCGACGTGCTCCGCCTGGAGGACGTACAGGACCAGTACGGAGTCTCCCGCACCGTGGCCCGCGAGGCGGTCCGGGTCCTGGAGTCGAAGCGCGTCGTCACCAGCCGGCCCCGCATCGGCATCACGGTGCGGCCGATGACCGAGTGGAACCTCTACGACCCCCAGGTGATCCGCTGGCGGCTGGCCTCCCCGTTCCGCAGCGCCCAGCTGCGCGAACTCACCGAGTTGCGGGCCGCGGTGGAACCCTCCGCCGCGGCCCTCGCGGCGGTGAGCGCCTCGCCCGAAACCCGCGACGCGCTCGTCGCGCTCGCGGAGGCGATGGAGACCGTCGCCCGCGCCGATGACACCCCCGGCTTCATAGCGGCGGACCTGGCCTTCCACCGCGCCCTGCTGAACGCCTCGGGGAACGGCATGTTCGCCCAGCTCTCCGAGGTCACGGAAGAACTCCTCGTCGCCCGCCGCGACCTGCCCCTGATGCCCGAGCACGTGGACGCGGACGCGGTACGCCGCCACATGGAGGTGGCCGAGGCCATCGCCGCCGGACGCCCGGAGGCCGCGTCACGGTGCGTCCGCGCGATCGTCGACTCCGCCCACCGCGAGGTCGAGCAGCTGCTGGAGGGGGGCACCCACTGCGCGCTCAGCAGCAGCCCTGAACTAGCCGGACGGGACGACGCTTCGTAGCCGGAGGCCGTTCTCCCCTGGCCGGAGCCGTGGTTCCGATGGTGGCTTCTGCGTACGCATGGATCATTCATGGATTATTTCCGGTCAAAAGTGCCGATCCGTGGTGTTTCTGACCACAAGGGCACCTCTCCAGGCAAAGAGTGATCTTTTCGATTCCCTGACCGAGGAGCTCTCTTGCTACGTCGTCGCACCCTGAACCGCCGGGCCGTGGCCGCCTTCACCGCCGCGGCGTCCGCCGCGCTCGCCCTGACCGTCCCGTCCGGGGCGGCCTCCGCCGACCAGCCGCGCGCCCAACCGCCGACGAGCCCGGCCGCCGGCAACGGTGACGTGCTCAGCTCGGAATCGGGGGTCTTCTACCTCGATCCGCTCAAGGCGTTCAAGGTCAAGGCGACCGTCCACCGGATCATGTACCGCACCACCGACCGCACCGGCAAGGTCATCGCCGTCACCGGCACCGTACTGAACCCCGCGACATCCCCCTACGGACAACGCCCGATCGTCGCCTTCGCCCCCGGCACCCAGGGTCTGGCGGACAAGTGCGCGCCCTCGCGCCAGCTGGCCGAAGGCACCGAGTACGAGGCGCTGCCCATCAAGAGGCTCCTGGACCAGGGCTATGCCGTGGTGGTGACCGACTACCAGGGGCTGGGCACACCGGGAGTCCACACGTACATGACCCGCGAGGCCCAGGGCCGCGCCGTCCTGGACTCCGTCCGGGCCGCCCAGCGGCTGGACACGGTGGATCTCCCGGACGCCGGCCCGGTCGCGCTCTACGGCTACTCCCAGGGTGGCGGGGCAACCGCGTCCGCCGCCGAGCTGGCCCCCGTCTACGCACCCGAACTGAAGATCAGGGGCGCCGTCGTGGGCGCTCCGCCCGCGGACATGAACAAGGTGGCCGAGAGCATGGACGGCTCCGTCTACGGGGCGTTCTTCAACTACGCCCTCTCCGGCCTGGCCGCCGCGTACGGCATCGACATCGACCCGTACCTGAACGCCCGCGGCAAGCGCGTGACGAACGACCTGCGGGACAACCTGTGCACGACGCAGGCCCTCGCCACGTACCCGTTCCTGAACTCGCGGTTCCTGACGACCGACGGACGCCCGCTGACCGAACGCCTCAAGCGCGCCCCGTGGGACGCGATCGTGGCCGACCAGCAGCTCGGCAGGCGCAAGCCCGCGGTCCCCGTCCTGCTCTCCCACAGCGCCCTGGACGACGTCATCCCGCAGCAGGTCGGCAAGAACCTGGCGGCCGACTGGTGCCGCCGGGGCACGACGGTGAAGTTCGCCGGCAACTTCGTCCCCGGCCACATCGCCGCGACCGAGGCCACCGGCGCCGAGGGCCTCCCCTGGCTCGCGGACCGCTTCGCCGGCAAGCCCGCACCGAGCACCTGCTGACACCGCTCACGGCATCCGGCGCTCCGGCGCCGGGTGTTCGGTTCGCCCGTAGCTTCGGTCCGGCGCCGCGGGGCCTGACTTCTCGGCATGTTCCGGACAGAAGTGTGTCCGAGAGTGCGCGGGTGACACAGCGGGCCACGGTATGCAGGGATGTGCCGCTCCGGACCGGCGGCGGGTGGCCCCTGCCCGTGGGGCGGGTGC
Source organism: Streptomyces sp. NBC_00341 (assembly GCF_041435055.1). Classification (NCBI taxonomy): domain Bacteria; kingdom Bacillati; phylum Actinomycetota; class Actinomycetes; order Kitasatosporales; family Streptomycetaceae; genus Streptomyces; species Streptomyces sp. NBC_00341. Next base: position 2,602,112 of record NZ_CP108002.1, read on the forward strand.
GACCGGCGGACCGGAACCCGCAGGCCGGGAGCCGCACGGGCGTCGGCGACGATCGTCCGGCGCCACCCGGGGGCGGTGCGATCGCGGCGGCGGTCGCCGCGGCCGGGCGGCCACCGCGCGTACGCCGTGACGAACGGACCGCGCCTTGTGCTCACTTCGGCGCGTGCCTACCGTGGTCGCGCCGTGACTCCCCGTCAATGTCGGAGGAGAGCGGTCGTCGAAGGGAGATCGACATGAACGAGGAGATCGAGCAGGTCGCCGAGGAAGAGCTTCCCGAGCTGGCGCTGATGGTCGACGTCCCCAGCTGATCCCGCGCCACCCAGGGTGGCGGGTCGATCCGGCCCGCCACCCGCCCGCTCGCGGCTCCCCGCTCCTACGGCAGCACGGAGGTACGCACGGTGCGAGTTGAACCCGACGCGCGCGAGAGCACCGAGGAGCGCTCCGCCCTGGCGCTCATCGCCCGGACGGCCCTGGAGCGGGTGGGACTGGAGGTCTCCCCGCAGGAGGCCGCGCATCCGGCGGTCATCGAGGCGGCGCACGTCGCACAGCACATCCTGCGGTCCGGTCCGCCCGCGCCCGAACGTCTTGCACGTCTGACCGGCATGCTCGACCGAGCCCGTGCGGGCGGAACGGCGGCTCCCGCGCCCGGACTTGCCTGGCCGACCGGCCTCGCCGAGCCGGGGCCCCACCTGGAGCGCGGTGTCGCCCGCGCGCTGAAGTCCGTACCGGACCAGAGCACCGAGTCCGGTGTCCCGCACCGCTCCGTGGTGGCCGGATGGCGCGCGCCCGAGAAGGATGCCGCGCGCCGAGCGGTCGCCCTGCTGGAGTCGGCCTGGCCCGGTGCCGCAGCCGAGTTGCGCACCGTCCTCGTCCAGATCGCTCTGCTGGACGGGCCCGCCATCGACGGCTTCACCGACTTCACCGTCCACGGCGCCGTCTTCGTCCGGCGCGACCGGCTCACACCGGACGCCGACGGGCTGCCCGGCCCCGTCCGGTTCGCCGAAGCGCTCGTCCACGAGGGCGCCCACACCCGGTGCAACGCCGCGTCCGTGGCGGCCCGGCCCTTTCTGCGGCCCGTGGAGGGCGACGGCCCGGTCGTCGCCACCCCGCTCAGGCTCGACCCGAGGCCGCTCACCGGGCTGTTCCAGCAGATGGTGGTCCTCGCGCGCAGCGTCCTGCTGTACCGGCGCCTGCTCGCCGACGACACGGGCGCCGACGACACGGGCGCGGCCGGTGCGGACCCCGCCGTGCGGGCGCGCCACGACCGGCTCGCCCGCTCCGCCGTCGAGGCGGTCGACATCATGACGCGGCACCGCGACGCGCTCACCGACCACGGGACGGCGGTTCTGGAGGACGCCGCACAGGTGGCGGCGCAGGTGCGCGTCTGATGCCCGCGTCCGCGTGGGCACCCCAGGTCTTCGCCCCGTACGACTCCTGGCCGCGGGTCGTCTTCGCCCGAGTGGCGGCGCGCTCACCGCAGTTCGACGCAGTCTGCGCCGCCGGCGACCGCCCGGTCATCGTGGGGAGCGCGGCCGGACACGACACGGAACGCGTCGCTGCGAGCGCGCGCGGCGAACTCCTCGAACGCGTGGGCAACATTTTGGCGGGTCGCGCGGCCGAGTCGGACGCGGCGGTCGTCGCGACCCACGGAGAGCTCCGCCGCAAGGGATTCCCCGCCGTCGATCCAGCCGGACTCGCGACGGACGGCACAACCACGACGCTGGAGGACGTGCGGGGGGCCCGCCGGCTCTGGGTGCTCGGACGCTCCCTGCGCTCCGGGGCCGACGTGCACGTTCCGGCCGGGGCGGTCTTCCTCCACCACCGGGCTCCGACCGGATGCGACCCCGGGCCGGGCGCCGGCTCGACCGGTCTCGCCGCCCATCCCGATCCGGAGGCGGCCACGCAGCACGCCGCCTGGGAGGTACTGGAACGCGACCTCGTCCGCAGAAGCTGGTACGGCCTCCTTCCGGGCCCGGAGGCAGTGGCGTCGCCCCGGCTGCCCGAGCCCCTGGCCGAACTGCTGGACGGCACCGGGACGACGGCGACCGCGCTCGACCTGCCGGCCCCCGCCGGAGCACGCTGCGTCGCCGTGGCTCTGCACGCGGCCGACGGAACGCGGCAGACCTTCGGAGCGCGCTGCGGCCCGGACACGGGTGGCCTCGGGCCGCTGACCGAGAAGGCCGCTTACGAGGCGCTCATGGTGCGCTGGAGCATGAACACGGTGGTGGCGAAGGACGCATGGGCGCGCTGGCGGGGCGAGGGGCCGCCGGGCTCCGCCGTCGAGCACGCGCTGTGGACCTTCCACCGGCAGGACAGCCTCCGACTGTGGACGTCACGCCCTCCGCCGAGCGGTGTCCGCCCGGCACCGGCCGCCGGGGTGGCGGGTTCGTCCGGAACGGTCGCCCTGTCCGAGCACACCGGCGGGGACCTCGTCCTCGTGGACACCACCTGCGGACCGGCGGGCGCCCTGGGTTCGACCGTCGTACGGGTCGTGGCTCCCGGGGCCCGTGCCCTGCCCACCGGCCCGGACGGCGAACGCGGCCTCCCGGCCACGCCGGGCCCGCACCCTTTCGGATGACCCCACGCCCCGCACCGCCCGCCCCGTCCCTGGCCCCACCCCCATCACCGTCCCCCGTCCCCCGTCCCCAGTCCCCAGTCCCACAGCCATGTCCGCGTCGCCGCCGTTCAGCAACGGCGACCGGACCGACCGCAGGCCGAGGAGCCCCGGCATGACCAGCCCCCAGGACCGCCCGGCCGCCACGGCCGCCCGGTACGCCGAAGACCACGCGGCCGACTACGACCGGTGGTTCGCCAAACCCGGCATCACCGAGGCGACCGTGGACACCCTGGCGAAGCTCGCCGGTGAGGGGCGGGTGCTCGAACTCGGGATGGGCACCGGCAGGGTCGCGCTGCCACTGGCCCGACGCGGCTTCGACGTCCACGGCGTGGAGGCGTCGGAGGCGATGGCGGCCCGGCTCCGCGCGAAACCCGGCGGGGACGATGTCCGACTGACCCTGGGCGACTTCGCCGAGGTGCCCGTGGAGGGGGTGTTCTCCCTCATCCTCGTCGTGGGGGGCACCCTGTTCGAGCTCGCGTCCCGCGAAGACCTTCAGCGCTGCCTGACCGCCGTGGCGGACCACCTCGAACCCGCGGGGGTCTTCGTTCTCGACGCTCACGTACCCGAGGCGCTGGCCGTCGCCGCCGCATCGGGGGTGCCCGAGGTCGTCTCGGAGACGGACGAGCACCTGATCCTCTGCCACCGCCGGATCGACCCGTCCACCGCGACCTACCGGTCCCACTATCTCGTTCACGAGGCGGATCGCACCCACCACCTGCGGGTCCGCTTCCACTACGCGTCACCGGGAGAGCTGGACCTGATGGCGGAGCGGGCAGGGCTACGGCTCCGTACGCGCCTGGGCTCCTGGGGCGGCGGGCCGTTCACGCGCGACAGCACCTACCACGTCTCCGTCTACGAACGCCGCTGACGGCACCTCCTGTCCGCCGTACTTCACGGTCGCCGACGCCCCGCGTCCTCACCACCGAGAACCCGTTGGAGCAGCAGTGACAGACACCGATGCCGAAGGCCCGGCCCCCAGCGCCGGCTTCCCCTTCCCGCACCACGACGGGCTGGGTCCGCTCCCGGAGCTGGCGGCCCTGCGGCGGGACGCGCCGTGTGCCCGGATCGTGCTGCCCAGCGGCGACCCGGCGTGGCTGGTCACCCGCTACCGGGACGTGCGCACCGTACTGGCCGATCCGCGCTTCAGCCGTACCCGTGCCACCAGGGGCGCGGGTCCCCGCATGGCACGCGTCACGACCCTGCCGGACTCGATCCTGGCGGCGGACCCGCCGGAACACAGCAGGCTGCGCAGGCTGGTCGCGCAGGCCTTCACCGCCCGGCGCGCCGAAGCCATGCGGGGTGACGTGGCCCGGCTGGTGGACGGGCTGCTCGACCGGCTCGCGGCACACGACCGGCCGGCCGACCTGGTCCCGCTGTTCGCCCGGCCGCTGCCGCTGGCCGTGATCTGCGATCTGCTCGGCGTTCCGCGAGCGGACGGCGACCGCCTGGACGCCTGGTGCGACGCCCTGCGCAATCTCACCGCCACCGCCGACGCCGAGGTCACGGCGGCCGTGGCGGAGATGACCGGATACCTGACCGAACTGGTCACGGCCAAGCGCCGACGACCGGGTGAGGACGTGCTGAGCACGCTGATCGCCGCACGGGACGAGGGGGACCGGCTCAGCCAGGACGAGCTGGTCTCCTTCGCTCTCGTCCTGCTCGCCGGAGGCTACGGCACCACCGCCGACAGGCTGGCCGGCTCCGTACACCTCCTGCTGGACGAGCCCGAGCGGTGGGAGCAACTGCTCCGCGAACCCGCGATGATCCCCCGTGCCGTCGAGGAGCTGCTGCGTTACGCCCAGACCAACGTCCAGGCCAACCTCCGGGTGGCCACGCAGGACGTCCGGATCGGCGGCGTCCAAATCTCCGCGGGCGAGGCCGTCATGGCGGTCAACTCGTCGGCCAACCACGACGAGACCGTCTTCGACACCCCGGACATCCTCGACCTCGCGCGCGCCCACAATCCGCACCTGGGGTTCGGACACGGTGTCCATCACTGCGTCGGGGCCCCGATCGCACGCGTCCAGCTCCAGGAGGCGCTCTCCGCTCTCGTACGCCGGTTCCCCGGACTGCGTGCCGCCGCACCGCCCCACTGGAAGACCGGCCTCAAGACCAGGGCCCCCCGCAGCCTGCCCGTGGACTGGTGAGCCGAGCGTGTCCCGTGACGAGAAGGCCCCTGCGGCTCACGCGGAGGTCCCACAGACGGCTCTCCGGGTCGTCGTCGACCCGGCCCGCTGCACCGGATCCGGCATCTGCCTCGCCACCGCGCCGAGGCACTTCGAACCCGCCGAGGGCCACCGCTCCCGCGCGAGGCCCGACGCCCCGGTCGCGGACGAGTCGGCCGCCGACGCGGTCGCCCTGTGCCCGGTGGAGGCGATCGGCTTCCTCACCTCAGGGCCGCCCGCACCAGCCCCGGCGCCACCCGGCCGCTGACGAGACGTGCGGTCCGCGCCCGGGTCCGCACCGCCGGGCCCAGCATCCCCGGAAGGTCCGCCCATGCAGACCCTGACCCTCAACATCGCGACCGGCGCGTGGAGCCCGCTGGCGCAGGGCGGAACACTCCTCGACGAGCCCACGCTGAGACACATCGCCCAGCAGCACGGGAAGACGCCCGCCCAGGTCGTCATCCGCCGGCACCTCCAGCTCGGCCATGTGGTGACACCCCGGTCCATGAATCCTGCCCGGATCACCGAGAACATCGCGGTCTTCGACTTCCGGCTCAGCCACGAAGAGATGCGCGCGATCGACGCCCTCGACAACGGCGGCCGCATCGGCCCCGACCCGGACACGTTCAACCGGCGCAGCTGACCAGCCGGCCCGCCAGGACCTGCTGGTCGGTGGCCTTCTTCAGGATCTGGCGCCCCTCAGGCCAGTTGATCCGCCGTCCCGGTTCACACTGCGGACGCATCACGGTAGCGGGTGAACCGGCCCCACTGTTGCGTAATTATTCACCTAGTCCCGCAACCCTTCATGTATTGATTGCAAAAAAGCAAGTGCCTAATGAAAGCACCATGAATTGTGGGTTCCGGGGAACCTCATTTCGTCATCTGACGCACATACCAGACACGTTGATCCGAGTAGGTGCGTGCATCGTATTGACGCTCCCGGACTCCCGGTGTGAGCATCTCCTCCCGTCAGGCACAAGCGACTGCCCGGCTTCGGCCCTGCGACGGACGCGACATCGGGGGCGCGGCCGGCGATCCAGCCAGGGGGAGCTCGTGTGGCGCACGGTCAGGGCACAGATCGGATTCCGGTCCGGGCGGGCGGTGGCACTGCTCGTCGCACTGGTTGTGGCAGTCACCTCCTTCACCGTGCTGACCGCGACCTCGGGCCGTCAGCGCCTTGAGGTCCGGGGCACGGTGGCAGCCAACTCCCGTGGCGCGTACGACCTGTTGGTGCGGCCACCCGGAGCGCGGTCCCGGCTCGAAACACAGCAGAAGCTGGTTTCGGCCACGGCGCTGAGCGACCTCCAGGGAGGCATCGGCGAGGAGCAGTGGCAGCGGATCCTGAAGGTTCCCGGGGTTCAGGCAGCGGCGCCCGTCGCCGTCGTCGGCTACATGCCGTCGGCCGTCCATCTGCCGGTCGACGTATCGAAGTTCGTCCGGCCGGGCGGGAAGGCCCAGCTCTGGCGTCTGAAGCCGGAGCTCATCTCCGAGCGGGGCCTCACGACGGTCCCGGCCGAGAGCTCGTACCTCTACGTGACGCCGCAGCGGCTCGATCACCCGAAGAGCGGACAGGGCGGAAGCGGGAAGGGCGCGGAGCTGAGCGGGCAGATCGATCTGGTCGGCGCGGACGGGGAACGGCGACAGGTCTGCAGCGTGGCGACGGGGAACGACCCGAAGACCAATCGGGCCGAGGGCCTGGTTCCGACCTGCGGGTCCACCCACTCGCGCAACAACGTCAACCAGCCCGGCGCGGCCAGTCCGAAGGCCACCGGGACGGGCATCGACCCCCCGGCCGGCATCGGCTACGTCACGTGGCGCTTCCCGTATCTGGTGGCGGCGGTGGATCCGGTCCAGGAGGCGCGCCTGGTGGGCCTGGACAAGGCGGTCCTGGAGGGCTCGTACTTCGCACCGGACCAGAAGACGGCGGTCGTCGAGCGCGACGGTTCGCGGTTCGCGGACATCCCGGTGCTGCTGGCCGACCGGTCCCCGGTCGAGGAGAAGCTGCGTGTCGAGGTCGAGGAACTCTCCCCCGAGGCGGCCGGACACATCTCCTCGGGAGAGAACTCGGGCACCCTGGCCCGGTCGCTGCCCGGCGCTCCCGCCCTGCGCAGCCACAGCGTGGAGTTCACCTCCGACGCCGCGTACGAGGCCATGAGCCGCGGTCTCGGCCAGGAGGACCCGTCGCCGGGAGAACCGTTCGCGTGGAGCAACCTGAGCTACTTCCTCAGCGCCTCCCCGGTCACATACGGTCCGTCCGGCGGTCAGTTGGCCGCCCGCTCCGTCCAACAGGGCCCCATGCCGGAACCGGACCTGGGGGAAGGCGAGCTGGGCGACGGATCCGATCTCGGGGACACGGCCGTGCGGTCGCTGGACCAGCATGTCTCACACATGTACGTGGGCAGCAACACCACCGATGAGCCCATGCCCCTGATCAAGCCGATCGGCCGTTTCGATCCCGACAGGCTCACGGCCGGGCAGAGCCACCTCGGTGCGGTGCCGCTGGAGACGTTCTTCCCTCCGCAGGCCGAAGGCGCCGACGCGGCCTCCAAGGCGGCGCTCAAGGGCAAGTCGCTGCTGCCCAACGGCAACGTCGCGGGTCTCCTGTCGGTCGCCCCCTCCATGATCACCACGCTCTCCTCCCTGCCGCTCTTCCACGACCCCGGGCAGTTCAGCGGGATCAACCGCCAGGGGGGTGTCAACGCCGCCAAGCCGATCAGCGTGATCCGCGTCAGGCTCGACGGCGCCCTCGGCACCGATGCCCTCTCCCGCGAACGGGTACGGCTGGCCGCGGAACAGATCCGGACCCGCACCGGGCTGGACGTGGACATCACCATGGGCTCCTCGCCGACCGCCGTCGACGTCGTCAACCCGGCAGGCGAGTTCGGACGCCCTGCGCTGACCCTTCGCCAGATGTGGTCCCGCAAGGGGGTGGCCACCGCGATCGCCGACGCGGTGGACCGCAAGTCCTTCATCCTGTTCCTGCTGGTCCTCGCGGTATGCGCGCTGTTCGTCACGGGGGCCACGTCCGCGGCGGTGCGGTCACGCCGCACCGAGCTGGGGGTGCTCGCCTGTGTGGGCTGGCCGGCCCGAAAGCTGTTCGCGCTGATCCTGGCCGAGGTGGTCACGATCGGCGCGGTCGCCGGGCTGGCCGGAGCCCTGCTGGCCGTTCCGGCGGGGGCCCTGGCAGGGGTGGAGGTGCGGTGGGCGCGGGCGCTCCTCGCGATTCCGGCGGCGGTGGGACTGGCCGCTCTGGCCTCGCTGTGGCCGGCCCTGCAGTCCGCGCGCTCCCACCCCGGTGAGGCGATACGCCCCTCGGTGAGCGCGCGCGCCCACCGTACGAAGGTCACCGGCGTCTCGAGCCTCGCCTGGGCCAACGTACGCCGGGTACCCGGGCGGACGGCGCTCGGCGCGATGGCGCTGGCCGGCGGGGTGGCGGCGCTGGTGATCCTGATCGGGATCGGCGCCGCGTTCGAGGGGGAAGTCGCCGGCTCCCTGCTCGGGAACGCCGTCACGGTCCAGGTGCGCACGACCGACTACGTCGCCGCCGCGATCACGGCCTTCCTCGGCGCCGCGAGCGTGGCCGACGTCATCTATACCAACATCCATGATCGCGCGGCCGAGTACGCCCTGCTGCGGGCCACCGGCTGGCCGGACAGCTCCCTCACCCGGCTGGTGCTCAGCGAGGCGGCTCTCACAGCCACCGCCGGGGCGGTGCTCGGCGCCGGACTCGCGCTCTGCGCCTGCTCGGCGCTCACCGGCGGGTACAGCCCGGTACTCGGACGGGTCGCCGCAGCCGTGGCCGGTGCGGCGGTCCTGACCACCGTCGCCTGTGCGGCGCTGCCCGCGCGAACACTCCGCACGGGTTCGACAGCGCAGACGCTGGCGGAGGAGGAGTGACGCGGTCACCCGCACGGAGCCGAGGCACGCCGGGCCCCGACGTCGGCCGCGCCCCGGGAGAACGCGATCAGCTCCGCCACCCCGGCGGGCGGGCGGCCGGACACCGGGAACCAGCCACGGAACCACGGAGCCACCGAGGAGAACTGCAGTGAGATTCCGCATCCCGAAGACCCGGACCACTCCCCCGGCAGCCACGAGCGCCCCGGGAGCCGTGATCACCGCCGAGTCCGTCGTGAAGGTATTCGGATCCGGCACGGCCGACCCGGTCACCGCCGTCGATCGCGTCTCGCTCACCCTGGAGGCGGGCAGCAGTGTGGCGCTCATCGGTCCGAGCGGGTCGGGCAAGTCAACGCTCCTGCACCTGCTCGGCGCGATCGAAGCCGCCGATGGCGGGAGCATCACGGTCGGCGGTACCGAGATCACGGCATCCGGACGGGCCGAACTCACCCGCTACAGGGCCGGCATCGGCTTCGTCTTCCAGCGCTTCCACCTCCTGCCCGCGCTCACTGCCCGGGACAACGTGGTCGCCCCCGTACTGCCCTACCGCAGCCGCGCGTCCGCACTGGGAAGGGCCGGCGAACTCCTCGCCGCCGTCGGCCTCGCAGGCCGTGAGGACCGGCTGCCGTCACAGCTCTCGGGCGGCCAGCAGCAACGCGTGGCCATCGCCCGCGCCCTGATCAACCAGCCGGCCCTGCTGCTGGCCGACGAACCCACCGGCAACCTCGACTCCGCCACGGGCACGGAGATCATCGAGCTGCTCCTGCGCCTCAACACCGAACAGGGCACCACCCTGGTCCTGGCCACCCACGACATGAGCATCGCCGCGCGCTGCGGGCGCGTCGTGAGCATGCGGGACGGCCGAGTCCTGGAGGACCGCCTCACCACACCTGCGCCGGAACATCAGTCCGAACACCCGGCAGGGCCGGCCTCGTCAGGTTCGAGGAATACCGCGTCGCCCTTTTGATGCGGCCACGGAGACGGGCGCACGGGGGACCCGTGCGGTACCGCCCCTGCCCGACGGTTCATCAATCGGGTTCCCAATCCGTTCTCAGGTCGCACCATCGCTGAGCAGCCATGATGCGGCGCCGCTCGGCCACCCCTGAGGCCGCGGCATCCCGCTATGCGATCATCTGCCAATGCTGGAGATCGCAGGTTACGAAGACGGTCCGCTGGTGGACGGTTCGAGGTTCCTCGGCCTGCCTCTCTTCTGGCCATGCCACCTCGGCTCAAGCCTGTGGGGCGAGGAAGCACAGGCCGTCGCCTTCGGCGCGGACTGGGACGACGCTCAAGAGCTGTACAAGACCCTCTCGTCCCCCGACGAGTGGCCGACGTTCACCGTGCACCTGCACTCCGGGTACGCGCTGCACGTCGTCTATCGCAACCTGGAAGGCGACCACGGCGTCGACTACCTGCTCTCCCACCCTGACTGGACGGAAGCCGTCACCCTCGCCACCGACGACGGCCACTTCATGGGCCCCGGCCTGTCCTGGCGTGAGCTCGAAGCCTCGACCGACCAGGACGCTGCATCCGGGGTCACCGACCCCAACACCCGCCTGCTGCTCCTCTTCCCCATGCTTGGGGATGCCGACGTATCTGAAGCCGCGGCACCCCGCCTCGCCTCAGCACTGGCGGAACTCACGATCGTCGAGGACCCTGCCGAGGTCGCTCGCGTACTCCTCGAAAATCAAGGCCAATGGAATCCGGCAAGCTGGCGCGAAGCCGATGGCACCTGGATCTCCGACGGCTCGCACAGCTTCCGCAACCCCGAGAACCACTTCGCGCTGCCCGCTCCACGGCTGACCGCAGCCAGCAACGCACTACGCGAGAGGTAAGTCATGGCCGGATCGGAGGGCGGCCGGGGCGGCTCACCGTCAGCGAAGCACTTGCCCCGGGGCAAGTAGTCGGTCCGCGGTCCCAGAGGAATCGGCGTCTCCGTTCGGCTCCACGGTCGCTGGCGTCGCCGCGATCAGCCCGAGACGGCCGACCCGCGTTCTCCAGTGGTTCCCAGCCAACGGCTTGGCCTCGGCTCGCCTGATGGGGCGACAGACCCCGGAAACGCCAAAGCCGCAGGTGAGATCGTTTCTTCACCTGCGACTCGCAGTGGGGCGGGTGGGACTCGAACCCACGGCCGACGGATTATGAGTCCGCTGCTCTAACCGGCTGAGCTACCGCCCCATTTCGGCGTGGCGCGTACATGTGTACGCGCCGTCTGCCGCAGCATAGCCGGTCATACGATCTCTCGCTCCGGGTGCCCGGGTACTCGTGACCATGAAGACCGCGCTGCTCGCTGCCCGGTTCCGGGTGACGTGAAGTTGACGCGAAAGAGTCACGCCGGCCCCACGTGCACCACGGATCCGGACCGCCGGGGGACCGGATTCGGGCACACGAAAAAGGACCCCGCAGGGCCCTCTTCCGTTCCGCTCCCCCGACTGGACTCGAACCAGTAACCCTCCGGTTAACAGCCGAATGCTCTGCCAATTGAGCTACAGGGGATCGCGCTCCCCCGACTGGACTCGAACCAGTAACCTGCCGGTTAACAGCCGGCTGCTCTGCCAATTGAGCTACAGGGGATTGCTGCGTTGCCTCGGACGGCACCTGCCTGGCGGATGCCGGGCGGCGGACGTTCGCTGCGACACATACATTAGCGCAAGCAGGGGGGTGCTTTGCCAATCGGTATCGGCCGGGGTGATCTCCGACGCCCGCGGGTAGGCGAGCAGCACACGTCGCACGGAGTGAAGGAAGGGTGGCAGCCATGCGGTACCGGCTCACGTTCATCGCCGGAGTGGCCCTCGGTTACGTGCTCGGCACGCGCGCCGGGCGGGAGCGTTACGAGCAGCTGAAGAAGTCCGCACGCCAGTTCGCCCAGAACCCGGCCGTGCGCAACACCTGCGAATCGGCGGCCCAGAGCGGCCGTGAGTTCGCCGGGAAGGCGGCCCACGCGGTGGGCGAGAAGGTCGGCGACAAGGTGCCGGCCTCTGTGGCGGACCGGGTGCGTTCGCTGCGCGGGCGCGGGGCGAACGGTGAGGACGACTGGGGTACGACCAACACCTGAGACCGGCCCCTGAGACCGGCACCCGAGGCCGGCACCTGAGGCCTCGTCTCTCACATCTGCCGCACCGCCGTGCAGGAATGCTCCGGCGGTGCGGCAGAATCTGTGTATGGGCATAGTCGCCGGCTTGGACAGTTCTTCCGCCTTCACGCACATCGTGGTCTGCGATACGGACACGGGTGCCGTACTGCGCCAGGGGTACGCCGCACACCCCGTGGAGGCGAAGGCCACCGAGGTCGACCCGCAGGCGTGGCTGCTCTCACTCGGTGAGGCGGCCACCGGCGGGCTGCTCGAAGGTGTGCAGGCCATCGGCGTGTCCGCGCAGCAGCACGGGCTCGTCCCGCTGGACCGGCAGGGCAATCTCGTACGTCCCGCGCTGCTCGGCAACGACAAGCGGGCGCAGGTCGCCGCGGCCGATCTGGTCGACGGGCTGGGCGGGCGGCAGGCCTGGGCCGAGGCGGTCGGGGCGGTGCCGCAGGCCGCGCAGCCGGTGTCGAAGCTGCGCTGGCTGGCGCGGACCGAGCCGGAGATGGCGCAGCGGGTCGCCGCCGTGCTCCAGCCGCACGACTGGCTGGTCTGGCAGTTGCTGGGCCGCCCGGCGCGGCGGACCACCGACCGGGGCGCGGCTTCCGGGACCGGTTACTGGTCGGCGGGCAGTGAGTCCTACCGGCCGGATCTGGTCGAGCTGGCGCTCGGCCGGCAGGCGGCGCTGCCAGAGGTGCTCGGGCCGTGCGAAGCGGCCGGGACGACGCCGGAGGGGCTGCTGATCTCGGCGGGTACCGGCGAGACGATGGCGGCGGCGTTCGGGCTGGGGGTCGGGGTCGGTGACGCCGTCGTGTCGCTGGGGGCCTCCGGCTCGGTGATGGCGGTGCACCACGAGGCGCTGGCCGATCCGACCGGGATGATCACCTCGTTCGCGGACGCCACCGGGATGCACCTGCCGGTGGTGCACACGTCGAACGCGGTACGCGCGCTGCGCGGGACCGCCGAGATGCTGGACGTGGAGGGGCTCGAGGAGTTGTCGGCGCTGGCGCTGAAGTCGACGCCGGGCGCCTCCGGGCTGGTGCTCCTGCCGTATCTGGAGGGTGAGCGGACTCCGCACCTGCCGCACACCGCGGGGACGCTGAGCGGGCTGCGGCGCGAGTCGATGAAGCCGGAGCACCTCGCGCGGGCCGCGTTCGAGGGGATGCTCTGCTCGCTGGCCGACGCGCTGAACGTGCTGCGCGACCGCGGGGTCGAGGTGCGACGGGTGTTCCTGCTGGGCGCGGCGGCCGAGCTGCCGGCCGTCCGGGCGCTCGCGCCGATGCTCCTGGGGACGCAGGTGGTCGTGCCGGAGCCGGCGCAGTACGCGGCGCTGGGTGCGGCCCGGCAGGCGGCCTGGGCGCTCGGGGTCTCGCAGGGGACGCTCGACCCGCGCACTCCCCCGGTCTGGCAGGACGCGGCGGCGCAGGTGCTGGATCCCGGTGAGGAGCTGCCGGTCGGCAAGGCGGTGCGCCAGCAGTACGTGGCGACGCGGGACCAGATCCACCCCGGGGCGTTCGACGCCGCGCACTGAGGGGGCTACCTTCGGTGACCCGGCGGAGTCCCGGAAGAACGTTCGACGTAAGAATTATGGACCGGGTCTGTTTTTTGACCTGGACTTGAATAAAAACGTTCGCGGTCGCGGTGTGCGGTGCCGGAAAATGGGTCGACTCCCGACCTATGCCGACTCCGAGAGACACGCGTGCTCATAAAACTCCTGCGGACCTATCTCGGTCCGTACAAGAAGCCGATCGCGCTGCTGGTCGTCTTCCAGCTGCTCCAGACCTCCGCCGCCCTCTATCTGCCCACCCTGAACGCCGACATCATTGACAACGGTGTCGTCAAGGGCGACACGGGTTACATCCTGCAGTACGGCGGCGCCATGATCGTCGTCAGCATCGCCCAGGTGGTCTGCAACATCGGGGCCGTCTACATCGGCGCCCGTACCGCGTCCGCGCTCGGCCGCGATGTCCGGGCGTCGGTCTTCGACCGGGTGCAGTCGTTCTCCGCGCGTGAGCTCGGCCGGTTCGGCGCGCCTTCGCTGATCACCCGTACGACCAATGACGTCCAGCAGATCCAGATGCTGATCCTGATGACGTTCACGCTGATGGTCTCGGCGCCGATCATGTGTGTCGGCGGCATCATCATGGCGCTCGGCCAGGACGTCCCGCTGTCCGCGGTGCTCCTCGCGGTGGTGCCGGTCCTCGGGATCGCGGTGAGCCTGATCGTGAAGCGGATGCGTCCGCTGTTCCGGACGATGCAGGAGCGGCTCGACACGGTGAACCGGGTGCTGCGCGAGCAGATCACCGGCAACCGTGTCATCCGCGCCTTCGTCCGCGACGACTACGAGGAGAAGCGTTTCCGGGGCGCCAACACCGAGCTGACCGATGTGGCGCTGTCCACGGGCCGGCTGATGGCACTGATGTTCCCGACCGTGATGACGGTCGTGAACGTCTCGTCGATCGCCGTCGTCTGGTTCGGTGCGCACCGGATCGACAGCGGCGGGATGCAGATCGGCGCGCTGACCGCGTTCCTCTCGTACCTGATGCAGATCGTCATGTCGGTGATGATGGCCACCTTCATGTTCATGATGGTGCCGCGCGCCGAGGTGTGCGCCGAGCGCGTCCAGGAGGTCCTGGAGACCGATTCCAGCGTGGTGCCGCCGGTCGAGCCGGTGACCGAACTGCGCGCCCACGGGCATCTGGAGATCCGCGGCGCCGACTTCCGCTACCCCGGTGCCGAGGCGTCGGTGCTGCGGTCCGTGGACCTGGTGGCCCGGCCCGGCGAGACGACCGCGATCATCGGGTCGACGGGCAGCGGCAAGTCGACGCTGCTCGGTCTCGTACCCCGGCTGTTCGATGTGACGGACGGCCAGGTGCTCGTCGACGGGACGGACGTACGGACGCTGGCGCCGGCACTGCTGGCGAAGACCGTGAGCCTGGTCCCGCAGAAGCCGTACCTGTTCTCCGGAACGGTCGCGACCAACCTGCGGTACGGGAACCCGGACGCGACCGACGAGGAGCTGTGGCACGCGCTGGAGGTCGCCCAGGCCAAGGAGTTCGTCGAGGGCCTGGAGCACGGTCTGAACGCGCCTATCGCGCAGGGCGGCACCAATGTCTCCGGCGGGCAGCGGCAGCGGCTCTCGATCGCCCGGACGCTGGTCCAGCAGCCGGAGATCTACCTCTTCGACGACTCGTTCTCCGCGCTGGACTACGCCACGGACGCCGCGCTGCGCGCGGCGCTGCTGCGGGAGACCTCGGCCGCGACCGTGGTGATCGTCGCGCAGCGGGTGTCCACCATCCGCGACGCCGACCGGATCCTGGTGATGGACGAGGGCCGGGTGGTCGGCTCCGGCAGCCATCACGAGCTGATGGAAGGCAATGAAACATACCGGGAGATCGTTCTCTCCCAGCTGACGGAAGCGGAGGCCGCGTAATGGCTGGGCCTGGCGGACGCATGATGGCCGGCGGGGCACCGACCCAGCGGTCCACGGACTTCAAGGGCTCGACGAAGCGGTTGCTGAAGCGCTTCGCCCCGGAGCGGGCCACGCTGTACGTGATGCTGGCGGCCGGTGCGCTGAGCGTGGCGCTCTCCGTGGTCGGCCCGAAGATCCTCGGCAAGGCCACCGACCTGGTGTTCGCCGGGGTCATCGGCCGGCAGATGCCGGAGGGGACGAGCAAGGAGCAGGCCCTCGCGGGACTGCACAAGACCAACAGCGGCCTCGCCGACATGCTCTCCAAGGTGGACTTCACCCCGGGCAAGGGCATGGACTTCGACGCGATCGGCCATGTGCTGCTGGCCGCGCTGATCACGTACGTCGGTGCCGGGCTGCTGATGCTGGTGTCGACGCGGCTGTCGATCCGGGTGATCAACCGGGTCGTGTTCCAGATGCGCGAGGACATCCAGACGAAGCTGTCGCGGCTGCCGCTGTCCTACTTCGACCAGCAGAAGCGCGGCGAGGTGCTCAGCCGGGCGACGAACGACATCGACAACATCTCGCAGACGATGCAGCAGACGATGGGCCAGCTCATCAACTCGGTGCTGACCATCATCGGCGTGCTGATCATGATGTTCTGGATCTCCCCGCTGCTGGCGCTCGTCGCGCTGGTGACGGTGCCGCTGTCGGTGGTCGTGGCGACCAAGGTGGGCAAGCGCTCGCAGCCGCAGTTCGTCCAGCAGTGGAAGGTCACGGGCAAGCTCAACGCCCACATCGAGGAGATGTACACCGGGCACAACCTGGTGAAGGTCTTCGGCCGGCAGGAGGAGTCCGCGCGGGACTTCGCCGAGCAGAACGACGCGCTGTACGAGGCCGGGTTCAAGGCGCAGTTCAACAGCGGGATCATGCAGCCGCTGATGATGTTCGTGTCGAACCTGAACTACGTGCTGATCGCCGTCATCGGCGGGCTGCGGGTCGCCTCGGGCGCGCTGTCGATCGGTGACGTGCAGGCCTTCATCCAGTACTCCCGGCAGTTCTCCATGCCGCTGACCCAGGTCGCCTCGATGGCGAACCTGCTGCAGTCCGGGGTGGCCTCGGCCGAGCGGATCTTCGAGCTGCTGGACGCGGAGGAGCAGGACGCCGACCCCGCGAAGGGCGAGGGCGCGCACCCGGAGGAGCTGCGCGGCAGCGTCTCGCTGGAGAACGTCTCGTTCCGCTACGACCCGGAGAAGCCGCTCATCGAGGACCTGTCGCTGAGTGTCGAGCCGGGTCACACGGTCGCGATCGTCGGACCGACCGGTGCGGGCAAGACGACGCTGGTCAACCTGCTGATGCGGTTCTACGAGGTGACCGGCGGCCGGATCGCCCTGGACGGGGTGGACGTCGCGACGATGTCGCGCGACGACCTGCGGTCCGGAATCGGCATGGTCCTCCAGGACACCTGGCTGTTCGGCGGGACCATCGCGGAGAACATCGCGTACGGCGCCTCGGGCGAGGTCGGCCGGGAGGAGATCGAGGAGGCGGCGCGGGCGGCCCACGCCGACCGCTTCATCCGCACCCTGCCGGACGGCTACGACACGGTGATCGACGACGAGGGCACCGGCGTCAGCGCGGGTGAGAAGCAGCTGATCACCATCGCGCGGGCGTTCCTGTCCGACCCGGTGATACTCGTGCTGGACGAGGCGACCAGCTCCGTCGACACCCGTACCGAGGTGCTGATCCAGAAGGCGATGGCGCGGCTCGCGCACGGCCGTACGAGCTTCGTGATCGCGCACCGGCTCTCCACCATCCGGGACGCCGACGTCATCCTCGTGATGGAGAACGGCTCGATCGTCGAGCAGGGCACGCACGACGAGCTGCTGGCGGCGGACGGCGCGTACGCGCGGCTGTACGCGGCGCAGTTCGCGCAGGCGGTCGCCGAGGTCGACTAGCCCGAGCCGCTCTGCGGCTGCCCCGGCCCGTAGGCGCGCGTGCGCGTGCGCGCGTCAGTCGAGGTAGCCGCGGAGCTGGTCGGCGAAGGCGTGGTCCCGGAGCTTGTTGAGGGTCTTGGACTCGATCTGGCGGATGCGTTCGCGGGTCACGCCGAAGATCCGGCCGATCTCCTCAAGCGTGCGGGGCCGGCCGTCTGCCAGCCCGTACCGCAGCTGGACCACCTTCCGCTCGCGCTCGTTGAGCGTGGAGAGCACCACTTCCAGGTGTTCGCGCAGCAGCAGGAACGCGGCGGACTCGACGGGGGACGCGGCGTCGCCGTCCTCGATCAGATCGCCCAGCGAGACGTCGTCCTCCTCCCCGACCGGGGCGTGCAGGGAGACGGGTTCCTGGGCCAGCCGCAGCACCTCGCCCACCCGCTCGGGGGTCAGGTCGAGCTGGGCGGCGACCTCCTCGTGCGTCGGTTCGTAGCCCCGTTCCTGGAGCATCCGGCGCTGCACCCGTACGACGCGGTTGATCAGTTCGACGACGTGGACCGGGACCCTTATGGTGCGCGCCTGGTCGGCCAGCGCGCGGGACATGGCTTGGCGGATCCACCAGGTCGCGTACGTCGAGAACTTGTAGCCGCGGGCGTAGTCGAACTTCTCGACGGCCCGGATCAGTCCGAGGTTTCCCTCCTGGACCAGGTCGAGCATGGTCAGTCCGCGCCCGACGAAGCGCTTGGCCACGGAGACGACAAGACGCAGGTTGGCCTCGATGAGGCGGCGTTTGGCCATCCGCCCCATGACGACGAGGCGGTCCAGGTCCACGGCGAGGCGGGTGTCGGGGTCCGGGGTGCGGGCGAGGCGCTCCTCCGCGAACAGCCCGGCCTCGACGCTGCGGGCGAGCTCCACCTCGTCGGCGGCGGTGAGCAGCGGGATGCGGCCGATCTCCCGCAGGTACTGCCGGAACAGGTCGGAGGACGGCCCGCCGGTGTCCGGCCGGCCACGCGGCGCCGGGGGCTCGGGCAGCTCCGCCGACTCCTCCATGACCGCCTCGGGTGAACCGGCCGCGTCGGAGGGGCCGGGTCGCGGCGGGTCCGCCGCGGCCTCCGGATGACGTACGGCCCGGTGCTGCGCGGGAATGGCCGCGACATGCTCGGTCTTGCTCACGGTCCGGGTCTGCACGGGGGCGACCTCCAGGTGATCGCTGCCGGACCGCGGGGATGGAGGACCACCGGTCGGTGGGCCGGCCGCGCTCCGATGACTCAGGCACCGCCACCCAGTGTGGGGTACGACACGCAGCTGCCACGAGGGGCGTGCGGGGACTTTCTGAGACCGAGCGGTTACCGAGGGGTCACCCGGGGCGCTCGCGGCGCGGTCAGAGCGCGTCGGCTCCGCTGTTGCGCAGGGACTGGGCGTACTGCTGGAGGACCCAGACCTCGTTCTGCGCGGCGGCCAGGTGGTCCGGGGCGACATTGCTGCCGAGCCGGGCAAGGCTGCCCTGGACGTCGTCGATCCGGCGGTCGACGGCCCGCAGCCGGACCTTGACCAGGTGTTCGCCCGCGTAGGCCTCGTCGATGGACTTGCCGTGGAAGACCTCGACCGCCAGCTCGGTGACCAGCTTGCGCACCGTTTCGTTGGGCGTCGCGTCGAGCACCTGGACGAGGTACTCGCGGGTCTCGGGGACGCCCAGCTCGGCGCCGCCCGCCTCCGCGATGCACTGGCGGACCGCGGCGTACGGCGGGGCGGTGAACTCGTCCACCCCGTAGGCATCGAAGGCCGGGGAGACCAGGGCGGGCTTCTGCAGGGCGAGCTTGAGCAGCTCGCGCTCGGTGCGGTGGGCCGGACTGCGGAGGTTGAGCGCGGGGCCGGAGGGGCCCGAGGGTCCGGCGGGGGGCTGGTTCTGCTGGTGCTGGGCTCCGGCGCGAGAGGCGGGGCGCGCGGGTCCGCGCTGGTCGCCGCCCCGGCTCCGGGCCCACTGGGCGAGCTGGTTGACCCGGTGCACGACGTACTCCTGGTCCAGGATGCCGACGAAGCCGGCCAGCTGGACGGCGACCTCGCGCTGCACGCTGCCCGTCTTGATCTTGGCGACGACGGGGGCGGCCTCGTCGAGCGCGGCGGCGCGGCCGGCCGGGGTCTCCAGGTCGTAGCGGCCGACGATCTGGCGGAGCGCGAACTCGAAGAGCGGGGTGCGGGGCTCCACCAGGTCGCGGACGGCCTCGTCACCCTTGGCGAGGCGCAGATCGCAGGGGTCCATGTTGTCCGGGGCGATCGCGATGTAGGTCTCGGCGGCGAACTTCTGGTCGTCCTCGAAGGCGCGCAGGGCGGCCTTCTGGCCCGCCGCGTCGCCGTCGAAGGTGAAGATCACCCGGGCGCTGCCGTTGTCCATCAGGAGGCGGCGCAGGATCTTGATGTGGTCGCCGCCGAACGCGGTGCCGCAGGTGGCGATGGCGGTGGTGATCCCGGCGAGGTGGCAGGCCATCACGTCGGTGTAGCCCTCGACGACGACGGCCCGGCTGGCCTTCGCGATGTCCTTCTTGGCCAGGTCGATGCCGTACAGCACCTGGGACTTCTTGTAGATCGCGGTCTCTGGGGTGTTGAGGTACTTCGGGCCGTTGTCGTCGTCGCGCAGTTTGCGGGCGCCGAAGCCGACGATGTCTCCCGCGGTGTCGCTGATCGGCCACATCAGCCGGCCGCGGAAGCGGTCGATGGGGCCGCGCCTGCCGTCCTGGGAGATGCCGGAGGCGATCAGCTCCTTGTCGCTGAAGCCCTTGCCGCGCAGGTAGCGGGTGAGGTGGTCCCAGCCGGCCGGGCTGTAGCCGACGCCGAAGTGGGCGGCGGCGGCCTGGTCGAAGCCGCGCTCGGCGAGGAACTTGCGGCCGATCTCGGCCTCGGGGCCGTCCAGCTGCTCGACGTAGAACTGGGCGGCCGCCTTGTGCGCCTCGACCAGCCTGATCCGCTCGCCGCGCTGGTGGGAGGGGTTGTACCCGCCCTCCTCGTACCGCAGGGTGATGCCGGCCTTGGCGGCGAGCCGCTCGACCACCTCGGAGAACTGGAGGTGATCGATCTTCATCACGAAGGCGATCGTGTCGCCGCCCTCCTGGCAGCCGAAGCAGTGGAAGAGACCCTTGCTGGGACTGACCTGGAAGGAGGGGGACTTCTCGTCGTGGAAGGGGCACAGGCCCTTGAGGTTTCCACCGCCCGCGTTGCGCAGCTGGAGGTACTCGGAAACGACGGCGTCGATCGGGACCGCGTCCCGTACCGCCTTCACGTCGTCGTCATTGATCCTGCCTGCCACGAGTGAAGTCTACGGGTGGGATACGACAGCCCTCGGCCGGGCGGGCGCGCGGGGTTGTCGGTTGCCCTTGTCCGGGGCGCGGGGTTCCGTCCTCAAACGCCGGACGGGCTTGGTGGTGCGGGTGCTCCGCGTGTGCGGGGCCGCTTTCCCGGTGGGTGGGGGTTCGGGGTCCCTCCGGGGCGTCTCCTCGAACGACGAACGTGCGGGGGGTCCGCATTGCGTACCCGGGTCTGTGTTCGTCGTTCTGCGGGGACTCCCCTGCACGCCCCCGAACCCTGCCGTCGCGCGTCTGCGACAGTCGTATCGCCGGTGTGCAGACGCGACTGGCGCTGGGGTGGGGACGTGCAGGGGAGTCCCCGCAGGAAATGGCGTACGACCCGGGTCCCTCACGTACCCGGGTGAACACGCCATTTCCGAGGAGACGCCCCGGAGGGGCACCACCCCCCGCCCACCGGGGCAGGCGCACCCCCACGAACAAGCCGCACCCGCACGATCAGATCAGTGACTCCAGCGGCACCGACGGATCGGCCAGCGCGTCCGGGTCGACCGGCTGACCGGCCTTGATCAGCTCCTGCACGGTGTCGGTGACGTCCCACACGTTCACGTTCATCCCGGCGAGCACCTTGCCGTCCTTCAGCCAGAACGCGATGAACTCGCGCTTGCCCGCGTCGCCGCGGATCACCACCTGGTCGTAGCTGCCGGGCGGGGCCCAGCCCGAGTACTCCAGGCCGAGGTCGTACTGGTCGGAGAAGAAGTACGGCACCCGGTCGTAGGAGACCTCCTGGCCGAGCATGGCGCGGGCCGCCGCCGGACCGCTGTTCAGCGCGTTGGCCCAGTGCTCCACCCGCAGCCGGGCGCCGAGCCCCGGGTGGTCGACGTTGGCGACGTCACCGGCGGCGTAGATGTGCGGGTCGCTGGTGCGCAGCGAGGCGTCCACGGCGATGCCGCCGCCCTGGGCGCGCGGGGCGATGTCGAGTCCGGCGGCCTCCGCGAGGGCGGAGCGCGGGGCGGCTCCGATCGCGGCGAGGACGTCGTGGGCGGGGTGCTCCTCGCCGTCGTCGGTGCGGACCGCGAGCACCATGCCGTCCTGGCCGACGATCTCGGTGAGCCGGCCGCCGAAGTGGAAGCGGACGCCGTGGTCGCTGTGCAGGTCGGTGAAGAGCTGGCCCAGCTCGGGGCCGATGACCTTCAGCAGGGGGGTCGCCTCCGGTTCGACGACGGTGACCTCGGCGCCGTATCCGCGGGCCGCCGCCGCGACCTCCAGGCCGATCCAGCCGGCTCCGGCGATCACCAGGTGGCCGTTGTCGCGGCCGAGCGCGGCCAGTACGTTGCGCAGCCGGTCGGAGTGGGCGAGGCGGCGCAGGTGGTGGACGCCCGCCAGGTCCGTGCCGGGGATGTCGAGGCGGCGCGGCTCTGCGCCGGTGGCCAGGAGCAGCTTGTCGTAGTGGATGACGGTGCCGTCGCCGAGCTCCACGGAGCGGGCGTCGCGGTTCAGTACGGTGACGGGCTGGCCGAGGTGGAGCTCGATGTCGGCCCCCGCGTACCAGGCCGTCTCGTGGACGAAGACGCTGTCGCGTTCCTCCTTGCCGGCCAGGTACCCCTTGGAGAGCGGCGGGCGTTCGTAGGGATGGTCGCGCTCATCACCGATCAGGATGACCCGGCCGCTGAATCCAGCCGAGCGGAGCGTCTCCGCCGCCTTCGCTCCGGCCAGCCCTCCGCCGACAATGACGAACGTCCGATGTGCGTCGACCACTTGATGCCTCCTCGGTGCTTGCTGCGCGGCGCCAACTGCGAGCGTCCCGCACGCAGCGTGATGGCGAAAGAGGGTGTGACCCGATCAGGTCACACCCAGTGGTCATGGGCCGGTCCGCGGACCGGTGCCGCACCACGGGGAACAGGGTGGCAGGTACGCAGCGGGCTGCGCGGTACCCGCCCCCCAGCACACCATCTGTCACATCGTCGGCGGCGCAGCCGCGCGGGAGGGGTGCGGTGCGGGGTCATCGGCCGGGCGCGCCGAGCGACTGGTGCAGGGTACGGGCCGACGCGTCGGTCAGGGCGGCGATCTGGTCGACCAGGACGCGCTTGCGGGCGCGGTCGTCGGGCGCGGCCTCGTACAGTGCGCGCAGCTGGGGCTCAAGGCCCTCGGGCGCGCGGGCGGTCAGGGCCGCGGCCAGTTCCGCGATGACGATCCGCTGGTCGGCGCGGATCGCCTCCTGTTCGGCGCGCTGCATGACGTAGCGGTCGGCGACCGCCTTGAGCACCGCGCATTCGTTGCGGGCCTCGCGGGGCACGACGAGCTCGGCGCCGTATCTGCCGAGCCGGCCGGTGCCGTACGCCTTGCGGGTGCCGGTCTCCGCGGCGAGGCAGAACCGGCCGATCAGCTGGCTCGTGGCGTCCTTCAGCCGGGCCTGGGCGACGGCGGAGCCGTCGTAGCCGTGCGGCCACCAGTCCTGGCCCATGAGCCGGTCCAGCGCGTCGGACAGCTCCTGCGGGTCGGTGTCCGCGGGGACGTACCGTCCGATGGCGACCCGCCAGATCTCCTGGCGTTCCGGCTCGGCGTCCAGGCAGTTGGGGTCGATGTGGCCGGCGTGCAGGCCGTCCTCGAAGTCGTGGACGGAGTACGCCACGTCGTCGGACCAGTCCATCACCTGGGCCTCGAAGCACTTGCGGTCCTGCGGGGCGCCCTGGCGGAACCAGTCGAAGACCGGCAGGTCGTCCTCGTACACGCCGAACTTCGGTGAGCCGGGGTCGGTGGGGTGGGCGCCCCGGGGCCAGGGGTATTTGGTGGCGGCGTCGAGGGCGGCGCGGGTCAGGTTGAGCCCGACGCTGACCAGCTCGCCGGTACGCGGGTCGGGCACGAACCGCTTCGGTTCGAGCCGGGTCAGCAGCCGCAGCGACTGGGCGTTCCCCTCGAATCCGCCGCAGTCGGAGGCGAAGTCGTTGAGCGCCTGCTCACCGTTGTGGCCGAAGGGCGGGTGGCCCATGTCGTGGGAGAGGCAGGCCGTCTCGACCAGGTCGGGGTCGCAGCCGAGTGCGGCGCCGAGTTCGCGGCCGACCTGGGCGCACTCCAGGGAGTGGGTGAGCCGGGTGCGGGGGCTGGCGTCCCAGGCGAAGCTGCGGGTGCCGGGGGTGACCACCTGGGTCTTCCCGGCGAGCCTGCGCAGCGCGGCGGAGTGGAGCACCCGGGCGCGGTCGCGCTGGAAGGCGGTGCGGCCGGGCCTCTTGTCCTCCTCGGTGTCCCAGCGCTCGGCGTCGGCGGCGCCGTAGGGCGCCGTGTCCGATGCGTGCGTGCCGTGCGGGTGGGTCGTGCGCCGGGAGTGGTCCGTGCCGTGCGTGCCGTGCGTGCCGTCCATGGCGACGACATTAATCGGCCGGGCCGACAGGAGGGCTCAGGCGGATGCCAGGAAATGTATGTTCATCGGAGTTTCGTCTGCCGGGACTCCGGCCGCCCGTGCCTGGTCGTAGCGGTGCAGCAGCAGCCGGGCCATCGCCGGGTGCGCGCCGAGCGGGGCGGCGGCGATCCACGGCGCGTCCCGGGACGCGGCCGAGGCGAAGCGTCCGGGGGCGGTGAAGTACCCGGCGACGGCGACCCGCCGGCGGCCCCGGGCGGCCAGCGCGCGCAGGGCGGCCGGGACGCCGGGCGTCGCGGCGGAGGCGTACGCCGGAACGACGGGCACCCCGCCGAGCCGTTCGCTGAGCAGGTGCGCGGTGCGGCGGGTGTCGGCGGCCGATTCGGGATCGCGCGAACCGGCGGCGGCGAGGACCACCGCGCTGTTGCGGCTCCCGTCGTCCCCGGGCCGCCACCCCGCCTCGGTGAGCCGGCCGTGCAGCGCCTCGACCAGCAACGGGTGCGGCCCGAGCGGTGCGGCGGTCCTGGTGCGCAGGGCCGGGGCGCCGGCGACGGCTTCCGGGATGTCCTGCTTGACGTGGTACCCGCGCCCCAGCAGCAGCGGCACCAGGACTGCCTCGCCTTCACCCAGTGCCTCCAGGGTCTCCGGTAGGAGGGGTGCGTTGAGCTCGATGTGCCCGAGCCGGACGTCGAGGCCCGGCCGCAGCTCCCGCACCCGGTCGAGCAGCCGGGTCACCGTGTGCAGCGCCTGCGGGTCCCGGCTGCCGTGCGCGACGGCGACCAGGGCGGGGGCGGGCGGGATCAGTGGGTTCGCGCCGCCCGGTGCGGGCTGGTGCCGGGTGCGGTGCATGGGCCGTCGGGTTCCGTTCAGGGAGACGAGGCTGAGCTGGGTGTCGAGCTGTGCGGTGATGCGGCTCAGCAGTTGCGACGTGCTGTCGAGGGGCAGGGGTTCCTCAGGGCGTTCGGGTGCCGGCTCCGTCATGAGCCGATGGTGCCGGGCGCAGGTTGCCGCGTCGTTGCGTGCCGGTCACGGGTGTTTTCCGGCGTCTCACCGCACGGCCGGGGCCGCTGTCAGACGGCGTCGGCCGCGGCGTCGGCGTCCTCCGCTCCGTGGAAGGCGCCGGTCGCGGCTTCGGCCAGCAGCCGTTCGATGACGTGGGCGACGCCGTCCTCCTCGTTGCTGACGGTGTGCACCGGTACGGCGGCCAGCACGGCCGGGTGGGCGTTGGCCATGGCGTAGCCGGTGCCGGCCCAGTCGAGGACGGTGAGGTCGTTGGGCATGTCACCGAAGGCGATGACCTCGGCCGCTTCGATGCCCCGTCCGGCGCACAGCATCGCCAGGGTGCCGGCCTTGGTGACGCCCCGCGCGCTGATCTCCAGCAGCCCGTGCCCGCCCGAGTGGGTCAGCTGTACGTCGCTGCCGGCGCCGGGCCGGGCCGCCGCCAGCAGGGTGTCCGCGTCGAGCCGGTCCGACCAGGCGAGCAGCTTGGTGACGGGGGCCTCGGTGAGCCACAGGTCGGCGAGGGAGGGTACGGGTATCTCGGCGCCGTCCTCGGCGAACCGCATCCGGAAGGCCGGTTCGTACAGCACCTGGTTGCCGGTCTCCAGGGCGAAGCCCACCTCGGGCAGCGCGGCGGCCAGTGCGGTGACCACCCGCCGGGCGGTGACCAGGGACAGGAGGCGGGAGGAGACGACGGTGCGGGTGGCGATGTCGTACACCATGGCGCCGTTGCTGCACACCGCCGTACCGACGAGGCCGGTGACCTCCGCGAGCCGGTCGACGAACCGGGGCGGGCGGGCGGTGACGATGACGATCTCCGCCCCGGCACCCTCGGCCGCGCGCAGGGCGCGCAGGGTGCGGGGTGAGAGCGTGCCGTCGTTGCGCAGCAGTGTGCCGTCGAGATCCGAGGCGATCAGTCGTGGGAGCAGCATCGGCCGATGCTACCGACGGCCGTCGGCGGAGAACCCTTTGGGCCGTTCTGTCGTCAAGTCACAGGGGGGACACTTCGGCACGGCTCGACACAGGACAGACAGGAACGGGGGCGCTCCCATGCGGCTGGAACGACGCGGAGCAGAGGCGGACGGCCGGGGCAGGCTCGCGAGAACGGCAGCCCGGCTGCGGACCTGGCTGCCACGGAGCCGGCGCGGGCGGCGGCGGGCCGTACAGGGGGTGATGGTTGCCTGTGTGCTGGGCCTGGCGCCCGCCACCTGGATGCACTCGGTCGCGGACGCCCGGGTCAGGACGGCGGCGGACGCGCCCGCGCGGCAGGTCGCCGTGGTGTTCGGGGCGGGGCTGTGGGACGGGAAGCCGTCCCCGTACCTGGCGAACCGGCTGCGGGCCGCGGCGGAGCTGTACCGGGACAAGAAGGTGAAGGTCGTGCTGGTGACCGGCGACAACAGCCGGGTGGAGTACGACGAGCCGGACGCGATGCGCACGTTCCTGGTCCGGCACGGGGTGCCGGACAACAGGATCGTCAGCGACTTCGCGGGCTTCGACACCTGGGACTCCTGCGTCCGGGCCAAGAAGATCTTCGGGGTGGACCGGGCCCTGCTGGTCACCCAGGGCTTCCATGTCCGGCGGGCGATCGCGCTGTGCCGGGCGGCGGGTATCGACGCGTACGGCGTCGGGGTCGACGCCAAGCACGACGCGACCTGGTACTACGGCGGGACACGGGAGATCGCCGCGGCCGGGAAGGCCGCCCTGGACGCGCTGTTCAAGCCCGACCCGCACTTCCTGGGCCCTCGGGAGCCGGGAGTGGAAACGGCCCTCGCGGCGGATGCGCGGTGAACACGGGCCCTCGCGGCGGATGCGCGGTGAACACGGGCCCTCGCGGCGGATGCTGTGCGTGAACACGGGCCGTCGCGGGAGGCACGGGGCCGTCAGCTCCCTCCCGGGGTGTCCGGGACGCCCGGCCTCTCCGATGCGACCGGGGAGGACGATGCGACCGGGGAGGCTGAGGTGACCGGGGCGGTCTCCGCCGAGACCCGGCCGAGGTAGCCGGCGCTGCCCCGTACCACCGGGATCGCGATGATCTCCGGGGTGTCGTAGTCGTGCGCCTCCTGGAGATGGGCCTCCAGTTCCTCGTACCGCTCGGCCGTCGTCTTGAGGAGCGGCTGCCACTCCTGCGTGGTCTCGACGGCGTTCTCCCACCGGTAGACGGAGATGACCCTTCGGTCTCCTCGGGTTCGGCAGCACTCCTGCGGTCAGCTGCCGTACGGCCGTGCCTTCTTCGCCTCCCGCAGGGCCCGGCCCCACCACACCAGCTGGTCGAGCAGCGACTTCGCGGCGGCGTCCGCACCGGCCGGGTCCTTGTGTCTGCCCTCGTCGTCGAACAGCGCGCCTGCGTTGTGGAAGGAGACGGTGTCGCGGATCGAGACGCTGTGCAGCTCGGCGAAGACCTGCCGCAGGTGCTCGACCGCGCGCAGCCCGCCGGAGACCCCGCCGTAGGAGACGAAGGCGACGGGCTTGGCCTGCCACTCGGCGTGGTGCCAGTCGATCAGGTTCTTGAGCGGGGCCGGGTAGGAGTGGTTGTACTCGGGGGTGACGACGACGAAGGCGTCGGCGGCCGCCAGCCGGGCCGAGACATCGGCCAGCAGGGCCTGGTCCTCGGGGCCGGGGCGGTACGAGAGGGCGGTCGGCAGGTCGAGTGCGGCGACGTCGAGCAGGTCGGTCTCGATGCCGGGGTGGGCGTCGGTGCGGAAGCGGAACCAGTCGGCGACGACCGGCGCGAAGCGGCCCTCGCGGTTGCTGGCGAGGATGACCGCGACCTTCAGCGGGGCATCGGCCGAGGCTCCGTCGGTGGCGCTGTCCGCGCCGGCGGGTGTGGTGGCGGCAGTGGTTTCGGCTGTGGTGAGGTCCATGGGAAGAGGCTCACACCTCAAGCATGGTTGAGGTCAAGCGTGGGCCGCCACCCCCGCCGCCCGGCGCGTCGGCATACGGTGGCACGCATGACGACGCCAGCAGCCGCACCGGTCCCGTACGCCGAGTTCGACGGACATCCGGCCACCGAGGACGATCTGCGGACAGCCGCCTTCTTCACCTACGGCCACTTCACCGCCATGCAGGTCAGGGAGGGCCGGGTACGCGGACTCCGGCTGCACCTGGACCGGCTGGGCAGCGCGAACCGGGCACTCTTCGAACTCCCGCTGGACGGCGGGCGGGTACGTGAACTGATCCGGCACGCGCTACGGGGCGCGGGGGTCGCGGACGGCTCGGTGCGGGTGCACGGATTCCTGCCGCCGGGCGCGACCGCGACGACCGTCATGGTCACGGTGCGCGGGCCGGCGAGGCTGCCCGCAGAGCCGAAGAGCATGATGTCGGTGCCGTACGCGCGTGCCGTGCCGCACCTCAAGCGCCCCGGCGAGTTCGGCCAGACGTACTACGGGAATCTCGCCTCCCGCGCGGGCTTCGACGATGCGCTGCTGACCCTGCCGGACGGCTCGGTGACCGAGGGGGCGTTCACCAACATCGGTTTCTGGGACGGCGATTCGGTCGTCTGGCCCCAGGCCCCCGCGCTGCTCGGCACCACCATGGCACTGCTGGAGCAGGAGTTCCCCGGTGCCGGGATCCGGTCGCGGCGGAGTGCGGTGACGCTGGACGGGCTGGCGGCCTACCGGTCGGCGTTCGTCACCAACTCGCAGGGCATCGCGCCGGTCCGGCGGGTCGATGACACCGCGTTCGTGGTGGACGAGGAGCTGATGACGCGGCTGGCGGCGGCTTATGGGAGGGCGCCCTGGGACACCGTCTGAGCACTCCGGCTCCGACGGGGACGGGGGCGGGCCGCCGAGAGGGGACCATGGGACCCATGGAGATCCCCACCGAAGGCCCGCAGTCGCGCATGCAGATCCACATCGAGGGCTCACGCCTGCCCGGCCGCGTCTGCGGGCCCGGCGGCGATTTCGACGGGTACGAGAACATCCACGTGGGCGTCCAGCGCAAGGACCGGCCCGGCGAACTCCTCGGGCTGCTTCCGGGCGACGCCCCTTCCGCCTCCTGGACCCTGGACTGCACGGCCGCCGCCACCGCGGACGGGGTCGAGATCAGCGGGCCGTACGTGCAGAACAGGCTCGGCGGGCGGTTCGTCCACCTGTCGTGGGGCACGGTCGACGAGAACGGCCTCTTCTCGATGTTCCGGCGGGCCAAGCTGATGTTCTCCGACATCGAGGCGGACACCCTGCGGGCAGCCGCACGCTCCGGTCACCTCACCGCCCGGCTGCCGCTCTCCGACGCCAAGGGCCAGCCGCTCTGCGCCCGGGTCAGGCCCCCGGTCGTCGAGTGGTCCGCCACCGCGCCGGAGTAGGAGTCCCGGCCCGGAAGGAAAGCCGGGCAAGGGGCCGGACAAGGAGCCGCCCTCGTCGGGCCCAGGGGGGGCGGGTCCGACGAGGGCGACGGCCGGGGGCGACGAGAGGACGCCGTCCCGTGGGGGGTGTGATGCGTGTGCCCCTCGACCACAAGGTCATGCATGTGATGTGCGCCACATCCGCCGCAGGGGTCATCACCCGATCGGCACCGGACGCGGAAGGAGGCCGCACCTCCCCCGCCATCACCGCTCTGACCTGCACGCATACCGGTTGGCAAGGAGGCTGCGCCGGTCCGGACGGGTGACAGCTGACTCGGTGTCAGCAGGCGTGGGCGGCCACCCGGCCGTTAGCTCGGAGCCAGGACACACCCGCCAGCGCCCCTTGCTCGGAGGAACCCCCATGCGCAGTCCTGCCCGCCTCGTGACCGGCACCGCCGCCGCGGCCCTCGCCGCCGCCGCGCTCGGCCTCTGCGCCGCCGCCCCGTCGGCGTACGCGGACGAACCGGGCCCGCTGGAGATCACCCCGGCGAGCGCGGCCCCGGGCACCACGGTCACCGTGAACACCAAGGCCTGCGGGAGCGACACCGGTGCGACGGGGGACGCCGGCTCCCTGGAGGCCTCGCGTTTCGCGCTGGCACCGGCCACCCTCAAGGAGGTCCTGGCCGGTTCGTTCCGGGTACCGGGCAATGTCGAGCCCGGCCCGTACAGCATCGACGTGGCCTGTGAGAACGGCAAGAAGGCCACCGGCGAGGTCGAGGTGGAGGCCGCCGGCACCACGGGCAAGGACGGCGCCGCCTCCCGGACGGCCCCGGCCCCGGACGGCTCCGACGACCGCTCCCCCGCGGACACCGGAGACTCCTCCGCGTACGACGCCCCGGCCGATTCCTCGGCCGCGGACTCCCCGGCCGCCGATGCGGGCGCCGACCCCTCGGGCTACGACTCGACGGGGCTCGACGAGGCCGAGGCCGCCGGTTCGGCCCTCGTGCCGGACTCCCCCACGGCTCCGGACCGGGGCACCTCCAGCGAGCGGCCGAGCCCGTCCGGGCACGAGAGCTCCGGCACGCACGACAGCTCCGCCGGACGCGACAGTTCCTCGGACCAGGACAGCTCCGCGTCCCACGACAGTTCCGCCGGGCGCGACAGCTCCTCGGACCACGAGACCTCCCCCGGCCACCGCACCTCGGCCGCCCCCACCGCCCCTACGGGGCACGTCAAGACCGGTATCGGCGGCAGCGTCGGACCGGACACCACCCAGATCGCGGCGGGCGCCGGCGTTCTCGCCGCGACCGCCGTCGGCGGAGCCTGGCTCCTGCGTCGCCGGGCGAGCGGCACGCAGGACGACAGCTGACGGAGATTTCCACCTCTCCGTACCGCCTGGTTCCCGTCCCGGTGGCCCAGCGCCACCGGGACGGGACCGCAACATCCACCTTCGTCACCCGGAGGACGACCGTGTCCCAGAAGGCCAAGGGCTGGCTGCTCGTCGTCGCGGCGCTGGCCGGTGTCTGGCTGATCCGGAACGGCGCCGACACCCGGCTGACCCCGCCGGGCCCGGCCTCCGCCGAGGCCTTCGCCGCCGGACCGGAACTGCTCCCGGGATCACCGGTCGCCGCGCCCCTGCGCCCCTCGGCCCCCGTCCGCATCCGGATTCCCGCCATCCGGGTGGACGCCCCGATGATGCGGCTCGGGCTCGGCCCCGACGGCAGCCTCGATGTGCCTCCGGCCGGGAACACCGACATCGTCGGCTGGTACAAGGACGGCACCCCGCCGGGCGCCAAGGGCAGTGCGATCGTGGCCGGCCATGTCGACAACGCGCAGGGCCCGTCCGTCTTCTACGACCTCGGCTCACTGAAGAAGGGCAGCACCGTCGAGGTGGACCGGCAGGACGGCCGCACCGCCGTCTTCGCACTCGACGCCATCGAGGTCTACGACAGCAAGGACTTCCCCGACAAGCGGGTGTACGGGTCCTCCGGACACGCCTCGCTGCGGCTGATCACCTGCGGCGGCGGATTCTCCGAGTCGACGGGTTACGAGGGCAACGTGGTGGCGTACGCACACCTCACCTCGGTGCGCTGAGCCCCGGCCGCGCTCCGGCGCTCACGCGTTCCACTGGTCGAAGGCGAGCTTCGCGACCAGCGAGAACACCACGACCAGCAGCACCCCCCGGACGAACTCGCTGCCCCTGCTCAACGCCATCCGCGCCCCGACCAGGCCGCCCGCCAGGTTGAACACCGCCATCAGAGCGGCCAGCTGCCACATCACGTTGCCCTGGTAGGCGAACATCGCCAGCGCGCCGCCGTTGGTGCAGACGTTGACGATCTTCGCGGTGGCCGAGGCCGTCACCAGATCCAGGTGGAGCACCGCGGTCAGCGCCAGCACCAGGAAGGTACCGGTGCCCGGCCCGAACAAGCCGTCGTACAGGCCGATGCCGCCGCCGACCAGGACGATCGCGGTGACGGTACGGGCCCGGGTGAGCTGCGGAGCCGTACCGTCCTGCGCCGCCCTGCCGAACCGGGGCCGCAGCATCACGAACGCCGCGACCGCCAACAGCACCACCATGATCACCGGACGGAGCACCTCGCTGCTGATCCCGGCGGCGAAGAAGGCACCGGTCATCGATCCCGCCAGGGCCGCGAGGCCGATCCGCAACGCCGTGCCGACCTTCACCGGCGCCTTGCGGGCGTAGGCGACGGCGGCGCCCGACGTGCCGACGATGGCCACCGCCTTGTTGGTGCCGAGGATGTGCGCGGCGGGGACGTGCGGCAGTCCCAGCAGCATTGCGGGCAGCAGAAGCAGTCCGCCGCCGCCGACCACCGCGTCGATCCAGCCGGCCGCGCCCGCGGCGAGGCACAGCACGACGAGGGTGGTCACGGTTATGTCAGGCATGATCGCGACCCTAAGGAAACGGCACGTGTCGCGTCCAACCCGTTCTCCCCCTCACAGACCGCCGCCTCCGGCGCTGAGCGCAAGGTTCCCCCCGGGAAACAGCGGGGAACCGGACGGGTAACACCCACCGGACACGCTTCCCCTCATGAGCAGACAGGCCGGGCTCCCCCGCTCCGGCAGCTCCGCCCGCTCACCAACGACGGAGGCTTCCGAGATGCCGGTGCCCACTTCCCCGACCGCCCGCGCCTCCCGTCCCGCGGCCGCGGCGACCCTTGTGGTCATCGGGCACGGGATGGTCGGCCAGCGGTTCCTGGAGGCCCTCGCGGAGCGCGGGCTGACCGGCGCGGCCGGCACCGCCAGGGTCGTCGTCCTCTGCGAGGAGCCGCGCGCCGCCTACGACCGGGTCCAGCTGTCCTCGTACTTCTCCGGGCGCACCCCGGACGAACTGTCGCTGGTCGAGCCCGGCTTCATGGAGCGGCACGGCTTCGAGCTGCGCCTCGGTGACCCGGCCGAGTCCGTGGACCGGGCGGCGCGCACCGTCACCGCGCGCTCCGGCGAGACCTTCGGCTACGACACGCTGGTCCTGGCCACCGGCTCCTACCCGTTCGTCCCGCCGGTCCCCGGGAAGGACACCGAGGGCTGCTTCGTCTACCGCACCATCGAGGACCTGCTCGCGATCGAGGAGTACGCGAGGACGGCGACGACCGGCGCGGTCGTCGGCGGCGGACTGCTCGGCCTGGAGGCCGCGGGCGCGCTGAAGGGGCTCGGCCTCGACACGCACGTGGTGGAGTTCGCGCCCCGGCTGATGCCGGTGCAGGTGGACGAGGGCGGGGGCGCGGCGCTGCTGCGCACCATCGAGAACATGGGCCTGACCGTGCACACGGGTGTCGGCACCCAGGAGGTGACGGCGGGCGAGGACGGCTCGGTGAACGGCATGTCGCTCTCCGACGGCTCCGCGCTGGCCACGGATCTGGTGGTCTTCTCGGCCGGGGTACGGCCCCGCGACCAGCTGGCCCGGGACTGCGGTCTGGCGGTCGGGCAGCGCGGCGGAATCGTCGTGGACGAGGAGTGCCGCACCTCCGACCCGGCGGTCTTCGCGATCGGTGAGTGCGCGCTCGCCCCGGACGGCCGGGTGTACGGGCTGGTGGCGCCGGGCTACGAGATGGCGCAGACGGCGGCCGGGGTGATCGCGGGCGGGAAGGCGTCGTTCACCGGTGCCGACATGTCGACGAAGCTGAAGCTGCTCGGGGTGGACGTCGCGTCCTTCGGTGACGCGCACGGCACCTCGGAGGGCTGCCTCGACGTGGTGTACGCGGACTCCCGCTCCGGCGTCTACAAGAAGCTGGTGATCGGCCAGAACGGCACGCTGCTGGGCGGGGTGCTCATCGGGGACGCAGACCAGTACGGCATGCTGCGGCCGATGACGGGCACCGTCCTGCCGGTCGCCCCCGAGCAGCTGGTACTGCCCGCCGGTACGGGCGGTCCGGCCGTCCTCGGCCCGTCCGCGCTGCCCGACGACGCGGTGATCTGCTCCTGCCACAACGTGACCAAGGCCGCGGTCTGCGAGCACGGCACGCTGCCCGAGGTGAAGAAGTGCACCAAGGCGGGTACCGGCTGCGGCAGTTGCGTCAAGGTCATCGGGCAGCTGCTCCCGCAGAGCCAGGACAAGGGCCTGTGCGGCTGCTTCCCGTACACCCGCGGCGAGCTGTACGAGATCGTCCGCGCCCTGGAGATCACCTCGTACGCCGAGCTGCTCGACTCGCACGGCCGGGAGGCGGCCCGGGGCGGTGACGGCTGCGAGGTCTGCAAGCCGACGGTCGGCTCCGTCATCGCCTCGCTGGCGCCGACGGTCGGCGCGAGCGGCTATGTGCTGGACGGCGAGCAGGCCGCGCTCCAGGACACCAACGACCACTTCCTCGCCAACCTCCAGCGCAACGGCTCGTACTCGATCGTGCCGCGCATCCCCGGCGGCGAGATCACGCCGGAGAAACTGATCGTGATCGGCGAGGTGGCCCGGGACTTCGGCCTCTATACCAAGATCACCGGCGGCCAGCGCATCGACCTGTTCGGCGCCCGCGTCGAACAGCTGCCGCTGATCTGGACCCGGCTGGTCGACGCGGGATTCGAGTCGGGGCACGCCTACGGGAAGTCGCTGCGGACGGTCAAGTCCTGTGTGGGGCAGACCTGGTGCCGCTACGGCGTGCAGGACTCGGTGAAGATGGCGATCGACCTGGAGCTGCGCTACCGGGGCCTGCGCTCCCCGCACAAGCTGAAGTCGGCGGTCTCGGGCTGCGCCAGGGAGTGCGCCGAGGCCCGCGGCAAGGACTTCGGGATCATCGCCACCGCCGGCGGCTGGAACCTGTACGTGGGCGGCAACGGCGGAGCCACCCCGCGCCACGCCGACCTGCTCGCCCAGGACCTGTCCGACGCCGAACTGGTGCGCCTGATCGACCGGTTCCTGATGTTCTACATCCGCACCGCGGACCGGCTGGAGCGCACCTCCACCTGGCTGGACCGCATCGAGGGCGGACTGGACCACGTACGCGACGTCGTCGTGCACGACTCGCTCGGGCTCTGCGACGAGCTGGAGCGGCTGATGGCCGACCACGTCCGCGGCTACCGCGACGAATGGGCCGAGACTATCAACGACCCGGAGCGGCTGCGCCGCTTCGTCTCCTTCGTCAACGCACCCGACGCACCCGACCCGTCGGTGAGGTTCGTCCCGGAACGCGACCAGGTCAAGCCCGACCTGGACATCCTCGCCGGCCCGGTCCTCGCCGTCCGCACGCTCGAAGGGACCGCCTCATGACCGCCCGGACGATGACC
Source organism: Streptomyces sp. NBC_00341 (assembly GCF_041435055.1). Taxonomy (NCBI): domain Bacteria; kingdom Bacillati; phylum Actinomycetota; class Actinomycetes; order Kitasatosporales; family Streptomycetaceae; genus Streptomyces; species Streptomyces sp. NBC_00341. Next base: position 2,636,863 of record NZ_CP108002.1, read on the forward strand.
GAGACGACGACCGAGACGCCTACGGAGACACCTACCGAGACGACTACCGAGACGACGGAGACCGCGCGGGACATCCGGGTCGTCCGGCTCGCCGCCGGGGACGACTGGCTCGCCGTCTGCGACCGTTCGCTGCTCACCCCCGGCCGGGGCGTCGCGGCACTGCTCCCGGACGGCAGGCAGGTCGCGTTGTTCCTGGACCGCGCGGGACGTGCGTACGCGATCGACAACCGCGACCCGTTCACCGGGGCCTATGTCCTGTCGCGCGGTCTGGTCGGATCGGACGGCGGACAGCCGTTCATCGCCTCCCCGCTGCTGAAGCAGCGCTTCGACCTGGCGACGGGCGCCTGCCTGGACGACGACGAGGTCACCGTCGCGGTCTTCGAGGTCCGGGCGGACTGAACGGCCTGAACGGGCTGGGTGACCGGGCGGGCCGGCGGAACGGCCGCTTCCGGCCATCGTGCCGTCCGGTCGTACGCTTGATCCATGACCCAGCGCCGGTACGCGAACGAGATCCCCGACCAGAGCGGCCGCACGGCCGTGGTGACCGGAGCCAACAGCGGTATCGGGCTGATCACCGCGCGGGAGCTGGCGCGACACGGCGCCCGGGTGCTGCTCGCCTGTCGTGACGAGCGGCGGGGCAAGGAGGCGGCGGCCCGCATCCGCGGCGCGGTGCCGGACGCGGACGTGGAGTTCGCCGAGCTGGATCTGGCCGATCTGTCGTCGGTACGGGAGTTCGCCGCGGCGTACACCCCGGACCGGCTCGATCTGCTGATCAACAACGCCGGGGTGATGGCCCTCCCGTACCGGCGGACCGCCGACGGTTTCGAGACCCAGTTCGGCGTGAACCACCTCGGGCACTTCGCCCTCACCGGGCTGCTGCTGCCGAAGCTGCTCGCCACCCCGGGCGCCCGGGTGGTGAGCGTGTCCAGCGGTCTCCACGCGCTGTCCAACATCGACATGGGCGATCTCAACAGCGAGCGGAACTACCGCCGCTGGATCGCCTACGGCCGCTCGAAGACGGCCAACCTGCTGTTCGTCCACGAGCTGGCCCGGCGGACCGCCGCCATCGGCAGCGGGCTGGTCGCCGCCGCCGCGCACCCGGGCTACGCGTCGACCAATCTGCAGACGGCGGGCGTCCGGATGGAGAACCGCAGGGCGGCGGAACGGGTCATCGAGTTCGGCAACCGGATCATCGCCCAGCCGGCGGCCGCGGGCGCCCTGCCCACCCTGTACGCGGCCACCGCGCCGGGCGTCCGGCCCGACTCGTTCACCGGTCCGAGGCTGCTGGGGTGGCGCGGCGAACCGGCTCCGTCCTGGCGGGCGGGCTGGACGCTCAACGACGTGGCGAGCGAGCGGCTGTGGGTGGCGTCGGAGCAGCTGACCGGGGTCACCTTCGCGGGCCTCGGGGTCTGATCCCCGAGGCCGCGGCCTCGGTGGGTCAGCCCTGGCCCTCGACGGCGGACGGGTCCATCCACACGACCTCCCAGATGTGGTGGTCGGGGTCCTGGAAGGACCGGCCGTACATGAAGCCGAGGTCCTGCGGCTCGTTGGCGGGAGAGCCGCCGGAGGCGAGCGCCGCGTCGGCCAGCTCGTCCACCTTCTCCCGGCTCTCCGCGCTGAGCGCGAGGATCACCTCGGTGGTCTTCGCGGAGTCCGCGATCTCCTTCTTGGTGAAGTCCTTGAAGCGCGGCTCCTCCAGCAGCATGGCGAAGATCGTGTCGCTAATGACGAGACAGGCGGTGTGGTCGTCGCTGAACTGCGGGTTGAAGGAGAATCCCAGCTTCCCGAAGAATCCCTTGGTCGTCTCCAGGTCCTTGACCGGCAGGTTCACAAAGATCATCTGAGCCATGGCTGTCTCACTCTCTCGGTAGGTCGATCCTGTGCGCGTCGTGTGAACGCGTTGACGACAGGTAGACGCCGGGGCCGCCGGAAACTCATCGGTGCCGGACGGGGAATGTGCGCGAGCCGGATACCGCGCCGCTCACGACATGGCGAGCGGCGCGCCGCCCCGGAGCAGCGAGCCGCCCAGCGGGGTCACCGTGTGCAGGACCGAGCTGCCGTGGCGCAGGGTGTGCACCAGGCCCGCCTCACGGAGCACACAGGCGTGCTGGCTGGCCGACGCCAGGGAGACCCCGGCCCGGCGGGCGAGCTCGCTGGTCGTGCAGCCGTCCCCGATGGTCCGCAGGACCGTCGAGCGGGTGTGGCCGAGGAGCCGGCCGAGCCAGGGGCCCGGTTCCGCGAAGACCGGGGCATCGGCGTGGCCGACCGGGTAGACGAGCACCGGCGGCAGCAGCGGATCGCGCAGGACGACCGGGGCGCCCCGGCAGAAGAACGACGGCTGGAGGAGCAGCCCCCGGCCGTCCAGACGCAGTTCGCGGTCGACCGGGTAGTCGGCCTCCAGCACCGGCGCCCGCCAGCGGATCACCGGCGGGAGCGAGGCGAGCAGCTCTTCCGGGCCACCGTCCAGCAGGGCGCGTCCCCGGACCGCGCGGTCGGCCTCGACGCTCGCCTGGACATGCGGCCAGTACGGTTCGACCGCGGCGCGGTGGTAGGCGCGCAGGGCCCCGATGAGGCGGCCCAGCGGCTCGGAGCGCCCTTCCCGCAGCGCGTCCAGCCGCACCGGCCGGACCGCCCGCCGGGCCGTGGCGGTACGACCGTCGGGGTGTCCCTCGGCGCCCAGCATCGCCAGTTCGGCCCGCAGGCGCTCGGCCGGGGTGTCGCGCAGGACCTCCGTCCCGGTGCCGAAATCCAGTGGTTCCGAACCTTCCTGAGAAGGCGTCAGGAAGTCCGGGAAATAGCCGCGCGGTGGAACCACGGCGGACAGCAGACGTACTTCACCATTCAACCGGGGGCGGGTTTCCGTGCGCCATTTCCCGAACACCGTTGAAGCACGCCGGTCCCTCAGCCGGTGAAAACTGAGAATGGTCTCCCACAATGCGTCCGGCCCGGTGGCCATCCGCACCCTGGAAAGGTCCCACCCGGATATATGGATACGCAGCACCGAACCCCCACCCACTTGCACCTGCAATTCCCCCCGCGCAACAGTATGCGAACAGTCACACCACGTCACCACGGGGTTTCGGCCAGAGGTGAAACGTCTCGCCCCGACCTGGTGTCACCCGAAAGGCTGTACGACGTCGGGTTGCGATTCCAGAGCCACCGGAAGAGCGAGTGAAGGCCGTGGGGGGTTTCGCTCGTTCGGCGGCGGTCGGCAATGGTGCGGCTCCGTACCCGACGGGGGTAAGCGGGGTGCGGTTCATGGATGGGGATCCGTGAACCGCACCCCGGTCCGTTCCGAACTATCTCTTTGCGCATTGAACGAAGCAATGGGCGGCGGACATGACGAGGCGGCGGCACCCCCGCACAGGGTGCCGCCGCCTCCGGGGAATTCCGCGCCGGACGCCGGTCCGGTGAGGGTCGCCCCGACCGGCGGCCCCCGCGGAATGAGTGGTTCAGGTGCTCAGGTGGTTCAGATGGTTCAGGTCCTCAGATGGTTCAGGGTCCTCAGGCGGTTCAGGGTCCTCAGGCGGTTCAGCGGCTGTCGCTGCCGCGCGACTCCGCCGCCGCCCGGCCGGCCTCCAGGCGGGCCACCGGAATGCGGAACGGCGAGCAGGAGACGTAGTCCAGGCCCACCTCGTGGAAGAAGTGCACCGATTCCGGGTCACCGCCGTGCTCGCCGCAGATGCCGAGCTTCAGGTCGGGACGGGTCGCCCGGCCGGCCGCGACGGCGCTGCGTACCAGCGAGCCGACACCGTCCTTGTCGATCGTCTCGAACGGCGACACCCCGAAGATGCCCTTCTCCAGGTACGCGGTGAAGAACGAGGCCTCCACGTCGTCGCGGGAGAAGCCCCACACCGTCTGGGTCAGGTCGTTGGTGCCGAAGGAGAAGAACTCCGCCGCCTCCGCGATCTGACCGGCGGTCAGCGCGGCGCGCGGCAGCTCGATCATCGTGCCGATCTTCAGCTTGAGGTTCGTGCCGGTGGCGGCCTGGACCTCCGCGATGACCCGGTCCGCCTCCTCGCGGACGATCTCCAGCTCCTGGACCGTGCCGACGAGCGGGATCATGATCTCGGCGCGCGGATCGCTCTTGGCGTTCTTGCGCTCGGCGGCGGCCTCGGCGATCGCCCGTACCTGCATGGCGAACAGGCCGGGGATGACCAGGCCGAGCCGGACCCCGCGCAGACCGAGCATCGGATTCTGCTCGTGCAGCTTGTGCACGGCCTGGAGGAGCCTGAGGTCGTTCTCGTTGGCGTCCTTGCGGGACTCCGCGAGCGCCACCCGGACCGACAGTTCGGTGATGTCGGGCAGGAACTCGTGCAGCGGCGGGTCGAGCAGCCGCACGGTGACGGGCAGTCCGTCCATCGCCTCGAACAGCTCGATGAAGTCGGCCTTCTGGAGCGGCAGCAGCTGCTCAAGGGCCGTCTCGCGCTCCTGGTCCGTGTCGGCCAGGATCAGCTTCTCGACCATCTCGCGGCGCTCGCCGAGGAACATGTGCTCGGTGCGGCACAGCCCGATGCCCTGGGCGCCGAAGCGACGGGCCCGCAGGGCGTCCTCCGCGTTGTCCGCGTTGGCCCGCACCCGCAGCCGGCGCACCCGGTCCGCGTACGCCATGATCCGGTGCACGGCGGCGACCAGTTCGTCGGCGTCGTCGGCGCCCGCGTGCATCCGGCCCTCGAAGTACTCGACGACCGGCGACGGCACGACGGGTACCTCACCGAGGTAGACCTTGCCGGTCGATCCGTCGACGGAGACGAGGTCACCCTCCTCCACGACCGTGGTCCCGACTGTCAACCGGCGCCGCTTGGTGTCGACCTCGATCTCCTCCGCGCCGCATACACAGGTCTTGCCCATGCCCCGGGCGACGACGGCGGCGTGCGAGGTCTTGCCGCCGCGCGAGGTCAGGATGCCCTCGGCGGCGATCATGCCGTCCAGGTCGTCGGGGTTGGTCTCCCGGCGGATCAGGATGACCTTCTCGCCGGAACGGGACCACTTGATCGCGGTGTACGAGTCGAAGACGGCCTTGCCGACCGCCGCACCCGGCGACGCGGCGATGCCCCGGCCGAGCAGCCGCACCTCGGCCTCGTCGTCGAAGCGCGGGAACATCAGCTGCGCCAGCTGCGCGCCGTTGACCCGCTGGAGGGCCTCGGCCTCGTCGATGAGGCCCTGGTCGACGAGCTGGGTGGCGATCCGGAAGGCGGCACCGGCGGTGCGCTTGCCGACCCGCGTCTGGAGCATCCACAGCCGGCCGCGCTCGATGGTGAACTCGATGTCGCAGAGATCCTTGTAGTGGGTCTCCAGCGTCTCCATGATCGCGATCAGCTCGTCGTACGACTTCTTGTCGATGGACTCCAGATCGGCGAGCGCCACGGTGTTGCGGATACCGGCGACGACGTCCTCGCCCTGCGCGTTCTGCAGGTAGTCGCCGTAGACGCCCTGGTGGCCGCTGGCCGGGTCGCGGGTGAACGCGACGCCCGTGCCGGAGTCGGGGCCGAGGTTGCCGAAGACCATGGAGCAGACGTTGACGGCGGTGCCGAGGTCGCCTGGAATGCGCTCCTGGCGGCGGTAGAGCTTGGCGCGGTCGGTGTTCCACGAGTCGAAGACGGCCTTTATGGCCAGGTCCATCTGCTCGCGCGGGTCCTGCGGGAAGTCGCGTCCGGCGTCCCGGGTGACGATCTTCTTGAACTGCTTGACCAGCTTCTTGAGGTCGGCCGCGTCGAGGTCCACGTCGACGCTGACGCCCTTGGCCTCCTTGGCGGCCTCCAGCGCCTCCTCGAAGAGGTCGCCGTCGACACCGAGGACGGTCTTGCCGAACATCTGGATGAGGCGGCGGTAGGAGTCCCACGCGAACCGCTCGTCGCCGGACTGGGCGACGAGGCCGAGGACGGACGCGTCGGAGAGGCCGATGTTGAGGACCGTGTCCATCATGCCGGGCATCGAGAACTTGGCGCCGGAGCGGACGGAGACCAGCAGCGGGTCGTCCGACTGGCCGAGCTTCTTGGCCATCCGCGTCTCAAGGGCGTCGAGGTGCGCACTCACCTCGTCGCGCAGGGCGGCCGGCTCCTCGCCGCTGCCGAGGTAGACCTTGCACGCCTCGGTGGTGATCGTGAAGCCCGGAGGGACGGGGAGCCCGAGGTTGGTCATCTCGGCGAGGTTGGCACCCTTCCCGCCGAGCAGGTCCTTCAGATCCTTGTTGCCCTCGGTGAAGTCGTAGACGAACTTCTGCGGGTCTTCGTTTTCCGACACGGGTCTCGACTCCTCGACGACGCGGTGGCTGCCCTGACGGCGAGGAACATACCCAGATCGAAGGTGTCTGGGTACGTCCGCTTGGCCGTCGTACGGCCGCAACCACCTGTCCGCCAGCAGATCCAAAGAATCGCTCCGGCGATCAAGCCGAGGTCCTTCGTTCAGCTCTTGAAGGCGACATGGTCATTCCTTGAGGACAGGCACTCGTTTGAGCAACCCCATGCGCATCTGAGTACATTTCCCGAAGGCTGACACATGGCACTGAGTGCCAGCCCTTCCAGAAGTGCAGCCACCCGCAATACGCTCGTTTGAGCGTATGCCTCATCAAAGGTGGCGCGAATCACGCTGATTCCGGACCCTGGATTTCAGGATTCGGACGCCTCGGACAGTCACCCGGCACCCCGAGGTCCACTCCGAGGTCCACTCCGAGGTCCACTCCGAGGTCCACTCCGTCCAGGCTACGGGCGAACGTCCGCCCCCGCCCGGGGGCCACGGCCGGCAGCGAGGGGACCGCCAGCACGCCCGCCCGTCTCAGCCGCCCGACGTGTCCAGTTCCGCGTCCGCACTGACGCCCGCGCAGTCGTAGGGGTCCTTCAGCCAGCCGTCCGGGAGCACCACCCGGTTGTTGCCCGAGGTGCGGCCGCGCGGGCCGTCGGCGCCGTCCGGCCACGGCTGGTCCAGCCGCAGTTCGTTCAGCTGCGAACCCAGCTCCTCCAGCGAGGAGGTGACCGCGAGGTTCCTGCGCATCTCGGAGCCGACCGCGAAGCCCTTGAGGTACCAGGCCACGTGCTTACGGAAGTCGATCACGCCCCGGGTCTCGTCACCGATCCACTCCCCGAGCAGCGTCGCGTGCCGCAGCATGACGTCCGCGACGGTGCGCAGGGAGGGCGTCTGCCGCGTCTCCGTACCCTCGAACGCGCTCACCAGGTCTCCGAAGAGCCAGGGACGGCCCAGGCAGCCGCGTCCCACGACCACGCCGTCACAGCCGGTCTCGCGCATCATCCGCAGGGCGTCGTCCGCGCACCAGATGTCGCCGTTGCCGAGGACGGGGATCTCCGGGACGTGCTCCTTGAGGCGGGCGATGGCGTCCCAGTCGGCGGTGCCGCCGTAGTGCTGGGCGGCGGTCCTGCCGTGCAGGGCCATCGCCGTGACGCCCTCCTCCACGGCGATCCGGCCGGCGTCGAGGTAGGTGAGGTGGTCGTCGTCGATGCCCTTGCGCATCTTGATGGTGACCGGCAGGTCGCCCGCGTGGGAGACGGCCTGGTTCAGGATCGCGCGCAGCAGCGGCCGCTTGTACGGGAGCGCGGAGCCGCCGCCCTTGCGGGTGACCTTGGGGACCGGGCAGCCGAAGTTCAGGTCGATGTGGTCGGCGAGGTCCTCGTCGACGATCATGCGGACGGCCTTGCCGACCGTGACCGGGTCCACTCCGTACAGCTGGATGGAGCGCGGGGTCTCGCTCGCGTCGAACCGGATGAGCTGCATGGTCTTCTCGTTGCGCTCGACCAGTGCCCTGGTCGTGATCATCTCGCTGACGAACAGCCCCTTGCCGCCCGAGAACTCCCGGCACAGCGTGCGGAAGGGCGCGTTGGTGATGCCCGCCATGGGGGCGAGGACCACCGGCGGCTGCACGGTGTGCGGGCCGATGCGGAGCAGCTGGGGCGCGGGGGCGAGCGTGGTCATTCCCCCATTGTCGCGTACGCGGGGAACTGCTCGGTCGGCCGTCGCGGTGGTACCGGGTGCCGGCGCGGCCGGGGAGGTACTGTCAGCGAGGGTCGTTAGTTAGTCGTACTATCCATGCATGCCCGAGCTCAGCCACCGGAGACGGATGCTGGTGCTGGCGATCTGCTGCATGAGTCTGCTGATCGTCAGCCTGGACAGCACCGTCCTGAACGTCGCCCTCCCGTCCATGCGCCAGGACCTGCACGCGAGCGTCGCGGGGATGCAGTGGACGATCGACGCGTACACACTCGTCCTCGCCTCCCTGCTCATGCTCGCGGGCTCCACCGCCGACCGGATCGGCCGGCGCAAGGTCTTCATGGCCGGACTCGTCCTCTTCACCCTGGGCTCGGCGCTCTGCTCGATCGCGCCCAGCCTGGAGACGCTGATCGTGTTCCGGATGGTGCAGGCCGTCGGCGGCTCCATGCTGAACCCGGTCGCGATGTCGATCATCACCAACACCTTCACCGAGCCACGCGAACGCGCGCGGGCGATCGGTGTCTGGGGCGGTGTCGTCGGCATCTCGATGGCCGCGGGACCGGTGGTCGGCGGCGTCCTGGTCGATTCGGTCGGCTGGCGGTCGATCTTCTGGATCAATCTGCCGGTCGGTATCGCCGCACTGCTGCTGACCTTGAAGTACGTCCCCGAGTCGCGCGCCGCGAAGGCCCGCCGCCCCGACCCGGTGGGCCAGCTGCTGGTGATCGCGCTGCTGGGCTCGCTGACGTACGCGATCATCGAGGCGCCGCAGAAGGGGTGGACCTCCGCCGAGATCCTTTTGTTCGCCGCGGTCGCGGCGGCCTCGCTGACCGGCCTGCTGGTGTACGAACCCCGGCGCACCGATCCCCTGATCGACCTGCGGTTCTTCCACAGCGCCCCGTTCAGCGGAGCCACCGTCATCGCGGTCAGCGCCTTCGCCGCGCTCGGCGGCTTCCTCTTCGTCAACACGCTCTACCTCCAGGACGTACGTGGGCTGAGCGCGCTGGGCGCCGGTCTGTACATGCTCCCGATGGCGGCGGTGGTCTGCGTTCTGCCGCCGATCTCGGGGCGCGTCGTCGCCACCAGGGGGCCACGTATCCCGCTCCTGGTCGCCGGAGTCGCGATGGCGGCGAGCGGTCTGATGTTCGCGCTGTTCGACGCGGAGACCGACAACGCGCTGATGTTCACCGGCTATGTGCTGTTCGGGCTGGGCTTCGGCGCGGTGAACGCGCCCATCACCAACACCGCCGTCTCCGGTATGCCCCGCTCCCAGGCGGGCGTGGCCGCGGCGGTCGCCTCGACCAGCCGTCAGATCGGGCAGACGCTGGGCGTCGCCGTGATCGGCGCGGTGCTGGCGGCCGGTGTGTCCGGCGCCGGCTCCTCGGACGGCATCGGCCCTGCCGGTGACTTCGTGGCGGCGAGCAAGCCCGCCTGGTGGATCATCACCGGCTGCGGGCTGTGCGTCCTGCTGGTCGGGGCGCTGACCAGCGGGCGCTGGGCACGGGGCACCGCTCGCCGGACGGCGGAACTGCTGGAGGGGGCGGCGGGCCACGGTCCGGGCGGCGGGCGGCCAGGGGGTCACACTGGGGGCACGTCGGGCGACGGGTCCGGCGGTCAGTCCTCGTCCGCGAGCACCAGGGCCTGAAGCCGCTGGAGCCGCTCCCTGGTCTCCTCGTCGCGCGGTACGTAGGTGACCAGCCGCGGACCGGCCGACGGGCCCAGCCACAGATCCGAGGTCTCCACCCGCAGCAGCCCCACGTGCGCGTTCCGGAAGATCTTGGACCGGCCGCCGGAGCTGACGACCTCATGCCTCGCCCACGTCTCCCGGAACTCCGGTGACGCCGCCTCCAGCCGCTTGAGCAGGGCCTTCCACGAGGGCTCCGCCAGGTGCTCGGCCATCGCGGCACGGAACTTCGCCGTCAGGAAGCGGGTCACCTCCGCGATGTCCATGACGGTGGAACGCCACTGCTCGTTCGTATAGGCCAGCAGCATGATGTTGCGGTCCTCCGGCGCCACGGCATCCAGTTCGCAGAGCAGCCTGCCGTAGGTCCGGTTGTGGGCGAGGACGTCGTAGCGGCTGTTCTGGACGCAGGCGGGGATCGGCTCCAGCTGCCGCAGCATCGCGCGCAGCGCCGGGGTGATGCTCGGGCACTCCGTACCGGGAGCCGGATCGATGGCCCCGGCGAGGGAGAAGAGGTGGCTGCGCTCGCTGCGGTCGAGCAGCAGTGCGCGGGCGAGCGCGTCCAGGACCTGGGGCGAGACCTGGATGTCACGGGCCTGCTCGAGCCAGGTGTACCAGGTGACTCCGACGGCGGAGAGCTGGGCCACCTCCTCACGGCGCAGCCCCGGCGTGCGCCTGCGGCGGCCCCGGACCAGGCCCACCTGCTCGGGGGTGATCCGCTCCCGGCGGCTGCGCAGGAAGTCCGCGAGTTCGTGCCGCCGGATCTCGGTCGCGGTGGTCTCCGGGGCTTCGGTGGTCTCTGGGGCTGCGGTGGCTTCCGGGGCTTCGGTGACCTCTGGGGATGCTGAAGCCGTCGGGGCTGCGGGGCGCGTCCGGGCTGCGGTCGCCATCGTCGTCATTCCTCCAGCGTGCGGGACGGCCCGACGCCATGCCGGGTGCTATTTGTACCAGGATAAAGACACTCTGGTACCAGGCTTCGAGAAGAGCGATCGTCGATGCCGTGAGTGAATCCTCCGTACAGCCGAATGTCCGGCCGAAGACATCCGCCACATCCGCCACGTCTGCCATATCCGCCACGTCCGCCACGTCCGCAACGTCTGTCACATCCGCCGCGCCCGTGGTGCGGCACGACCACCCCACGCCGGTGCTCGGCGCGCTGGGGCTGTTCACCGTGCTGCTGGGGGCGGCCCTTCCCCTGATCGACTTCTTCATCGTGAACGTCGCCCTGCCCACCATCGACCACGATCTGGACGCGGGCCCGGCCCTGCTGGAACTGGTCGTCGCGGGCTACGGACTCGCCTATGCCGTGCTGCTCGTACTCGGTGGCCGGCTCGGTGACATGGCCGGCCGGCGCAGGCTCTTCCTGCTGGGCATCGCGGCCTTCGGGATCACCTCGCTGGCCTGCGGCCTCGCCCCGGACGCCTGGACGCTGGTCGGCGCACGGGTCGCCCAGGGCGCCGCGGCGGCGCTGATGCTGCCGCAGGTGCTCGCCACCATCCAGGCGGCCACCTCCGGACAACGACGGGCCAGGGCGATGAGCCTCTACGGGGCGACGGCCGGGCTCTCGATGGTCGCGGGCCAGATCCTGGGCGGCGTACTGGTCGCCGCCGCGCCGCTCTCCTCGGTGTTCGGCGAGAGCGCGGGCTGGCGTTCGGTGTTCCTGGTCAACGTTCCGGTGGCGGCGGTGGGGCTGGTGCTGGCGGCCCGCTCGGTGCCCGAGACGCGATCGGAGCGGCCCGCGCCGATCGACGTGCCGGGCACGCTGCTGCTGGCCGCGTCACTGGTCACGCTGCTGGCCCCGCTGACCGAGGGGCGGGCGGCCGGCTGGCCGCTGTGGACCTGGGTCTCGCTGGCGCTGTTCCCGTTCGCCGCGGCCGCCTTCTACCGGGTGGAGCGGCGGGCCGACCGGAAGGGCCTGATCCCGCTGGTCCCGCCGAGCCTGCTGCGGCTCGACTCGCTGCGGCGCGGCCTGTCGCTGGTGCTGCCGTTCTCGGTCGGCTTCGGCGGCTTCATGTTCGTCATCGCGGTGGCCCTCCAGCAGGGCCTGAAGCTGGGCCCGGCGGCGTCCGGCCTGTCGATGGCCCCGATGGCGGCGGCCTTCTTCGCCGCCTCACTGGCGGGACCGGGGCTGGTCCGGCGGTACGGCAGCCGGGTCGTGACGGCCGGCGGGATCATCCAGGCGCTCGGCGTGGTGGTGCTGGTGATCACCGTGTGGCGCGACTGGTCCGGTCTTGGAATGCTCGGGCTGCTGCCCGGGATGGCGATCGCCGGTCTCGGCCAGGGACTCCAGCTGCCCGTCCTGTTCCGCATCGTGCTCTCCGACGTACCGCCGGAGCGGGCCGGGGTCGGGGGCGGGGTCATGACGACGACTCAGCAGGCGGCGCTGGCACTGGGTGTGGCGACGCTCGGTTCGCTCTTCCTGTCGCTGGCCCCGGGCTCGGGGATGCGGGACGCGCTGGCCGTGACACTGCTGGTGCAGCTGGGTGCTGTGGTGCTGACGACGCTGCTGAGCCTGCGGCTGCCGCGCGCCGTGGCATGAGGGCGGGGCTCCGTCACAGCCGTGGGCCGTCACAGCCGTGGGCCCGGGACACCTGAGGTGTTCCGGGCCCACGGTCGTACGAGTGGTGCGGTCCGCGCTCCGCGGAAGGGGCGTCAGCTCTGCGCCGGGGCGTCCTGCTCCGGGGCGTCCTGCCCGGCTGCCGCGTCGTCCGACGGCGCGGGGTGACCGGCACGCTCCCGCATCTTGCGCAGCAGCTCCTGCTTCTGCTCGGTCGCCGTCTTCCGGTCGGCGTTGCGCTCCGGACCTGCGCCCTGCTTCTCGGCACGGGACAGCTTCTTCCGCTGTCCGCCGACGCCGAGGAGGTTATTGCGACTCTTGGCCACGGGGTTCTCCCATTCATGGTGAAAGTGAGGTCTGAGACGACCCTGGATCGATCCGGTGGGCGGCGGGTGCTCGTACCCGCCGCGCACTCACTCGTAGATCTGGAAGAACGAAGACATGCCGGAACGGTACCCCGCCCCGAACGGCTCCGGCACCGGATTTTCGTCCGGCCGGACTCACCCCGCCGACCGGAATCACCCCACCGAGGGAACATGGACTGACAGATATTGAAATCTGTCATCCCGCATGTCATGGTCGATATGTACGCACGACACCCGCCTTCTCTCCCTCCACTTTCCGCCTTCCGCCCGCCTCCGCCCACCCGGGAGTTCCTCATGACCGCCCTCCGCCCCCGCACCCTCGGCTCCACCGGCCCACAGGTCTCCACGCTCGGTCTCGGCTGCATGGGCATGTCCGCGCTGTACGGCGAGACCGACCGCGCCGAGTCGGTCGCCACCATCCACGCCGCGCTCGACTCCGGCATCAACCTGCTCGACACCGGCGACTTCTACGGCATGGGGCACAACGAACTACTGATCAACGAGGCCCTGCGCACCGCCCCCGCAGCCGCTCGGGAACAGGCCCTGACCAGCGTGAAGTTCGGCGCACTGCGGACCGTCGAGGGTGCCTTCAGCGGCTACGACGGCCGCCCGGCGGCGGTCAAGAACTTCGCGGCCTACTCACTCCAGCGATTGGGCCTCGACCACATCGACGTCTACCGGATCGCCCGGCTCGACCCCGACGTGCCGATCGAGGAGACGGTCGGCGCCATCGCCGAACTGGTCGAGGCGGGACACGTCCGCCACATCGGCCTCTCCGAAGTCGGCGCGCAGACCATCCGGCGGGCGGCGTCCGTAGCCCCGATCTCCGATCTGCAGATCGAGTACTCGCTGATCTCCCGCTCCATCGAGGCGGAGATCCTGCCGGTCTGCCGCGAGCTGGGCATCGGCGTCACGGCGTACGGGGTGCTCTCCCGAGGGCTGATCAGCGGCCACTTCACCCGTGACCGCGAGCTGGCCGCCGGTGACTTCCGGACCATGAGCCCGCGCTTCCAGGACGAGAACCTCAGGCACAACCTCGACCTGGTCGAGGCGCTCCGCAAGATCGCCGAGCAGAAGGGCGTCACGGTCGCGCAGATCGCCATCGCCTGGGTCCTCGCCCAGGGTGCGGACATCGTGCCGCTGGTCGGCGCCCGCAGGCGCGACCGGCTGACCGAGGCTCTCGGCTCCCTGGACGTCGAGCTGACCCCTGCCGACCTCGCCGCGATCGAGGAGGCGGTCCCGGCCGGTGCGGCGGCGGGCGCCCGCTACCCCGACAGCCAGATGGCACACCTGGACAGCGAGCGCTGACGTCCGGGTACGGTCGGAGCCGCCCGAAGGCGTCCCGACCCGCTCGACGCCCGCCTCGAAAGCCCGAAAGGCAGCACACACCCACCATGACGCCGCCGTCCGACCCGCTGACCCCCGAGCGCATCCTCGAAGCCACCGAGGACGTGCTGCGCCGCTACGGCCCCGCCAAGGCCACCGTGGTCGACGTGGCCCGGTCGCTCGGCGTCAGCCACGGCAGCGTGTACCGCCACTTCCGTACGAAGGCCGCCCTGCGCGAGGCCGTGACGGGCCGCTGGCTGACCCGCACGGAGCTGGCACTCACCGAGATCCTGCACACCCCGGCCCGGCCCGCCCCGGCGAAGCTGCGGCAGTGGCTGGAGACGCTGTTCGAGGCCAAGCGGCACAAGGCGGGCGATGATCCGGAGCTGTTCGCCACCTATGAGGTACTCGTGGGCGAGAGCACCGTGATCGAGGAACACATCCGCGAACTGGTGGGCCAGCTGCGGGAGATGATCGAGGAGGGAGCGGCCGACGGGCAGTTCACGGTGGCCGACCCCGCGGCGGCCGCCCAGGCGGTCTTCGACGCGACGGCCCGTTTCCACGACCCGGCGTATGCCGCGGAGTGGCAGAAACCCGCCATCGTCGCCGAGTTCACCGCCGTCACGGACCTGCTGCTGCGCGGCCTGCGGAGCTGACGACGGCCACGGACACAACCACGGCTACAGCCACAGCCACACCCACAGCCACGGGGACGGGGACGGGGACGGCCACGGGGACTATGTCGCCGTCGGGTCGACCGTCGCCTGGTGTGCCTGCGCGAGGTGCTCCTCGGCCTTGAGCCAGGGCAGGAACTGCACACCCTTGCGCCAGTCGCAGGTGTCGCAGCTCAACGCCCGCTGCATCCCCGACTTCCGTACGTGGACTATGTGTTCACGGCCGTGCTGGTCCCATCTGCTGACCTTGCTCGTGGTCATGGACGGCATCCGAGCCTCCTGTGGACGATTGTGCCCAGTGTGCACGAAGCCCCCGGTTCCGTTCGGGGAACCGGGGGCTTCGTCCAGCGGATGCGAGGCGTCAGCAGCCGAGCAGCCGCGCGCCCAGGTACGCCTGGATCTGGTCCAGGGAGACGCGCTCCTGCTTCATCGTGTCGCGCTCGCGCACCGTCACCGCGTTGTCGTCGAGGGTGTCGAAGTCGACGGTGACGCAGAACGGCGTACCGATCTCGTCCTGACGACGGTAGCGGCGGCCGATGGCGCCCGCGTCGTCGAACTCGATGTTCCAGTTCTGCCGGAGGTCGGCCGCGAGGCCCTTGGCCTTCGGCGAGAGCTGCGGGTTGCGGGACAGCGGCAGGACCGCGACCTTGACCGGCGCCAGGCGCGGGTCGAGGCGCATCACGGTGCGCTTCTCCATGACGCCCTTGGCGTTGGGCGCCTCGTCCTCGATGTAGGCGTCCAGCAGGAAGGCCAGGACCGAGCGGCCCACACCGGCCGCCGGCTCGATGACGTAGGGGGTCCAGCGCTCGCCGGCCTCCTGGTCGAAGAAGGACAGGTCCGTGCCCGAGGCCTTGGAGTGCGCCTTCAGGTCGTAGTCCGTGCGGTTGGCGACGCCCTCCAGCTCGCCCCACTCGCTGCCGCCGAAGCGGAAGCGGTACTCGATGTCAGCGGTGCGCTTGGAGTAGTGGGAGAGCTTCTCCGCCGGGTGCTCGAACCACCGCATGTTCTCCTCGCGCATGCCGAGGCCGGTGTACCAGTTCCAGCGCTGCTCCATCCAGTACTCCTGCCACTGCTCGTCCTCGCCCGGCTTGACGAAGAACTCCATCTCCATCTGCTCGAACTCGCGGGTGCGGAAGATGAAGTTGCCCGGAGTGATCTCGTTCCGGAAGGACTTGCCCATCTGCGCGATGCCGAACGGCGGCTTCTTGCGCGAGGTCTGCTGCACCTGGCCGAAGTTGGTGAAGATGCCCTGGGCGGTCTCGGGACGCAGGTAGGCGACCGAGCCGGAGTCCTGGGTCGGACCGAGGTGCGTGGAGAGCAGGCCGGAGAACTGCTTGGGCTCGGTGAACGTGCCCTTGTTGCCACAGTTGGGGCAGTTGAGGTCGGCGAGGCCGTTGACCGGCGGCTTGCCGTGCTTCTCCTCGTACGCCTCCTCCAGGTGGTCCGCGCGGTAGCGCTTGTGGCAGGAGGTGCACTCGGTCAGCGGGTCGGAGAACGTGGCGACGTGGCCGGAGGCCACCCACACCTCGGGGGCCAGGATGACCGACGAGTCGAGCCCGACCACGTCCTCGCGCGAAGTGACCATGTAGCGCCACCACTGGCGCTTGAGGTTCTCCTTGAGCTCAACGCCCAGCGGCCCGTAGTCCCAGGCGGCGCGCTGACCACCGTAGATCTCACTGCAGGGGAAAACGAAGCCACGGCGCTTGCTCAGGCTGACGATGGAGTCGATCTTGTCGGCGGCCACGGTGCTCTCTTCATTACGACGGCGACGAACGGAGAAGACCTCAGATTACCGGCGGGCACGCCCCTTCGATCAAATCGGTATCGGGACAGTCACTTCCGGAGGCATCTCATCAGCCTTGTTGACAATCGTTTCCATTTTTGTTGAAAATGACTGTCATGAACGAACGCCGCCTCATACCCACCGCCGCCGTCGCCGGAGCAGTCGTCCTCGGCCTCACCGCGCTCACCGCCTGCTCGTCATCCGATGCCGCCGACCACAAGAGCGGCGACAAGCTGAACGTGGTGGCGTCGTTCTACCCGATGCAGTTCCTGGCCGAGCGAATAGGCGGCGGCCACGTCTCCGTCTCCACCCTCACCAAGCCGGGCGTCGAGCCGCACGACCTGGAGCTCAGCCCCCGGCAGATCGGCGGCCTCAGCGACGCCGACTACATCCTCTACCTCAAGGGCATCCAGCCCGCCGTGGACGACGCGATCAAGCTCTCCGAGTCCAAGCACACGGTCGACGCCGCGAGCCTGACCACGCTGGAGGACCACGGCGCCGAGGTCGGCGGCGAGGAGCACGCCCACGAGCACGAGGGCGAGGAAGCCGGCGCCGACCCGCACATCTGGCTCGACCCGGTGAAGTACGCCGAGGTCGCCAAGGGGGTCGGGAAGTCCCTGGAGAAGACCGACCCGGACCACGCCGCGGACTACCGCAAGAACACGGACACCCTGGTCAAGGAGCTCGGCGCGCTCAACACCGGGTACGAGAAGGGGCTGGCGAACACCGCCACCAAGACCTTCATCACCACCCACTCCGCCTTCGGATACCTGGCCGAGCGCTACGGCCTCACCCAGGAGGGCATCGCCGGCATCGACCCCGAGGCCGAGCCCAGCCCCGCCCGGATCAGCGCCCTGCACTCCATCGCGGAGAAGAAGAAGGTCACCACGGTCTTCTTCGAGACGCTGGCCAGCGACAAGACGGCCAGGACCGTCGCCCGGGACACCGGCCTGAGGACCGACGTCCTGGACCCGCTGGAGGGAATCACGGACAAGTCCAAGGGCGATGACTACATCGAGGTCATGAAGTCCAACCTCGCCGCGCTGCAGAAGGCGCTCGGCGCGAAGTGAGCGACGACCCCACAGAACCGGCCGAACCGAACCCCGCAGCAGCACCGGAGGCGCTCATGCCCGAGCCCGCGAGCCCCACCCCAGAAGCCGTGATCGTCCTGCGCGACGCCACGGCCACCCTCGGGGCACGCCCCGTACTGCGCGGCGTCGACCTGACCGTGCGCCGCGGCGAGGTCGTCGCGCTGCTCGGCGCCAACGGCTCCGGCAAGTCGACCGCCGTACGCTCCGCCATCGGCCAGGTCCCGCTCACCGGCGGCGCCGTCGAGCTCTTCGGCACGCCGCTGCGGCGCTTCCGCGACTGGGCCCGGGTCGGCTACGTACCCCAGCGCACCACGGCGGCCGGCGGCGTACCGGCCACCATCCGCGAGGTCGTCTCCTCCGGGCGGCTGTCCCGCACCAAGCTGGGCCTGCCCCGCAAGGCCGACCGCGCCGCCGTCGACCGGGCCATCGAGCTCGTCGGCCTCACCGACCGCGCCACGGACTCGGTGAACGCCCTCTCCGGCGGCCAGCACCAGCGCGTCCTGATCGCCCGCGCGCTCGCCGCCGAACCCGAGCTGCTGATCATGGACGAGCCGATGGCAGGCGTCGACCTGGCCAGCCAGGAGATCCTCGCCGCGACCCTGCGCGACCAGGTCGCGGCCGGCACCACCGTGCTGCTCGTCCTGCACGAGCTGGGCCCGCTGGAGCCGCTGATCGACCGCGCGGTCGTCCTGCGCGACGGCTGCGTGATGCACGACGGACCGCCCCCGAAGGCCCTCGGGCAGCACGCGCTGCCCGGCCACGACCACGTACACCCCCACGCGGCTTCCGAGCCCGTCCGGACGGGACTGCTGAGCTGATCATGGAATTCCTCACCCCTCCCTTCATGCAGCGGGCGCTGATCGCCGCCGTACTGGTCGGCGTCATCGCCCCCGCCGTCGGCATCTACCTGGTGCAGCGCCGGCAGGCCCTGATGGGCGACGGCATCGGCCACATCGCGATGACCGGTGTCGGCCTCGGCTTCCTGCTCTCCACCAGCCCGGTCTGGATGGCCACCGCCGTCGCCGTCGTCGGCGCGGTCGTCATGGAGCTGATCCGCTGGTACGGACGCACCCGGGGCGACATCGCGCTGGCGATGCTCTTCTACGGCGGCATGGCGGGCGGTGTCCTGCTGATCAACCTCTCCGACACCGGCTCCAACGCCAACCTCACCTCGTACCTCTTCGGCTCCCTCTCCACGGTCTCCTCGGAGGACATCACCGCGATCGGTCTGCTGGCGGCGTTCGTGCTGCTGGTGACGGTGGGGCTGCGCAGGCAGCTGTTCGCGGTCAGCCAGGACGAGGAGTTCGCCCGGGTCACCGGGCTGCCGGTGCGGGTGCTGAACCTGCTGATCGCGGTCACCGCGGCGGTCACCGTCACCGTCGCGATGCGGGTCGTCGGGCTGCTGCTGGTCAGCGCCCTGATGGTGGTCCCGGTCGCCGCCGCGCAGCAGATCAGCCGGTCCTTCAAGGTGACCTTCGTGCTCTCGGTCGTCATCGGGGTGGCGGTGACGCTGGCCGGCACCGTGACCTCGTACTACCAGGACGTACCGCCCGGGGCGACGATCGTGCTGCTGGCCATCGGCGTCTTCGTCGCGCTGACCCTGCTCGCCACTCCGCTGGGAAGAAGGCGCGCGCGCATCGGCGAATCGGCCGCGGAGCGGTGCACCCTGGAGGTACCGGCCACCCGCCGGGCCACGGACGACGTCCGCGTCTGACCGCGCGGCCGGGCCGGGCTGGCACAATGGCCCGACAAACGTACGGGCGACACGAGGAGGCTCCTGTGGCGACGGCGCCGAGCAGGGACACGAACGCGGCCCCGGTACGCGGCCGCTCGACCCGGCAGCGGACCGCGGTGGCCGCGGCGCTCGACGAGGTGGACGAGTTCCGCAGCGCCCAGGAGCTGCACGACGTGCTCAAGCACCGCGGCGACTCGGTCGGGCTGACCACGGTCTACCGCACCCTGCAGTCCCTCGCGGACGCGGGCGAGGTCGATGTACTGCGCACCACGGAGGGCGAGTCCGTCTACCGGCGGTGCTCGACCGGCGACCACCACCACCATCTGGTCTGCCGGGTGTGCGGCAAGGCCGTCGAGGTGGAGGGCCCGGCCGTGGAGCAGTGGGCGGAGACGATCGCGGCGCAGCACGGCTACGTCAACGTGGCGCACACGGTCGAGGTCTTCGGCACCTGCGCGGACTGCGCGAGTACGCAGAAGTGATCCGGGTCCGCGGGGGCGCCGCCCCCGCGGACCCGCCCGCTCAGCTGCCGTTCCCCGCCGCCTCCACCGCACCGCCGAAGCGCCGGTCGCGCTGGGCGAATTCGAGGCAGGCGCGCCACAGGTCGCGGCGGTCGAAGTCCGGCCACAGCACGTCCTGGAAGACCATCTCGGCGTAGGCGCTCTGCCAGATCAGGTAGTTGGACGTGCGCTGCTCGCCGCTCGGGCGGACGAAGAGGTCGACGTCCGGCATGTCCGGGTAGTAGGTGTACTTCGCGAAGGTCTTCTCGTTGACCTTCGACGGGTCGAGCTTCCCGGCCGCGACGTCCTGGGCGATCCGCTGCGCGGCGTCGGCGATCTCGGCCCGGCCGCCGTAGTTGACGCAGAAGTACAGCGTCATCTTGTCGTTGTCCTTGGTCTGCTCCTGGGCGACCTGGAGCTCCTGGACTACGGACTTCCACAGCTTCGGCATGCGGCCGACCCAGCGGATCCGGATGCCGAGCTCGTCCATCTCGTCGCGGCGGCGGCGGATGACGTCCCGGTTGAAGTTCATCAGGAACTTCACCTCGTCCGGGGACCGCTTCCAGTTCTCGGTGGAGAAGGCGTACAGCGAAAGGTTCTTGACGCCCATCTCGATGCAGCCCTTGAGCACGTCCATGACGACGCCCTCACCGACCTTGTGGCCCTCGGTGCGCGGCAGCCCGCGCTCCTTGGCCCAGCGGCCGTTGCCGTCCATCACCACGGCGACGTGCTTGGGCACCAGCTCACCGGGGATCTTCGGCGGCACGGCACCGGACGGGTGCGGCTCCGGGGTCTTGTGGTCGCGCCGGTTACGGCCGCCGAGGATTCCGCGTACTGCCATGAGCTTCTCAGTCTCCCTGTGTCACTTTTCCACGTACCGCAGCGAGCGCAGCCCGCGCTCCAGATGCCAGTGCAGATAGGCGGACACCAGCCCGCTCCCCTCCCTGACGTGACGCGCCTCGCACGCGTCCGCCGTCTCCCAGTCGCCGGTGAGCAGTGCGCTCAGCAGGGTGACGGCCTCCGCCGAGGGTACGACGCTGCCCGGTACCCGGCAGTCGCCGCATATGACGCCGCCCGCCGCGACGGAGAAGAACCGGTTCGGTCCGGGCATTCCGCACCGGGCGCAGCCGTCGAAGCTGGGGGCGTAGCCGTTGACGGCGAGGGAGCGCAGCAGGAAGGCGTCGAGGATGAGGTGGGGGTCGTGCTCGCCGCGGGACAGCGTGCGCAGTCCGCCCACCAGGAGCAGGTACTGCTGGACGGCGGGTTCGCCCTCGTGGTCGGTGAAGCGCTCCGCGGTCTCCAGCATCGCGGTGCCGGCGGTGTAGCGCCCGTAGTCGGTGACGATCCCGCCGCCGTAGGGGGCGATGGTCTCGCTCTGGGTGCAGAGCGGCAGGCCGCGGCCGATGAGCTCGCTGCCCCGGGCGAAGAACTGCACGTCGACGTGGGAGAACGGTTCGAGGCGGGCCCCGAACTTCGACTTCGTGCGCCGTACGCCGCGTGCGACGGCCCGTACCCGGCCGTGGCCGCGGGTCAGGATCGTGATGATCCGGTCGGCCTCGCCCAGCTTCTGCGTGCGGAGCACCACGCCGTCGTCCCGGAACAAGCTCATGGCTCCATTGTCCGGTACGCGGGTGGCCCGCCGGGTCCGGCCCCTCGGCCCGGGCCGCTCAGTTTCCGGCCGCCCCGCCACCGGCGGCCACGACCAGCCCGGATTCGTAGGCGATGATCACCAGCTGGGCGCGGTCGCGGGCGCCGAGTCTGCCCATGATCCGGCTGACGTGGGTCTTGGCGGTGAGCGGGCTGAGGCCGAGGGTCTCGGCGATCTCGGTGTTGTTCAGACCGCGTGCGACGAGGCCGAGGACCTGGCGTTCGCGGTCTGTGAGCGCCTCGGGGCCGCCGGGTCCGGAGGCGGGCGGGGCGCTGGGGGCGCTGAGGACCCGGGCGATCAGCCGGGCGGTCGGGCCGGGTGAGAGCAGGGCCTCGCCCGCGGCCACCGTCTTGATGGCGGCGAGCAGATCGGCGGGCCGGGTGTCCTTGACCAGGAAGCCGGAGGCGCCCGCGCGCAGCGCCTCGACGACGTGCTCGTCGGTGTCGTACGTGGTCAGGACCAGCACCTTGACCCCGGCGAGGTCCTCGTCGGCGGCGATGCGGCGGGTCGCCCCGATGCCGTCGAGTTCGGGCATCCGGATGTCCATGACGACCAGGTCGGCCCGTTCGGAGCGGGCGAGGGCGACCGCTTCGAGGCCGTTGGCGGCCTGGCCGACGACCTCCATGTCCGGGTCGGAGCCGACGAGCATCGCGAACGCGGCCCGCACGAGCGTCTGGTCGTCGGCGAGCAGTACGCGGATCATGAGAGGGTCTCCGGTTCGTGTTTCTGGACGGGCAGCAGCGCGGACACCTCGAAGCCGCCACCGGGGCGGGGACCGGCGTCCAGGGTGCCACCGGTACTGCGGGCCCGTTCCCGCATGCCGACGATGCCGAACCCGGGCGCGGAGCCGTCGTCCACCGGTCCGGTGCCGTCGTCGGTGACGGTGACGCGCAGGGCGCCGGCGGCGGGCTCCACGACGACGCCGACGCGGACGCCGGTGCCCGCGTGCCGTACGGCGTTCGTGAGGGACTCCTGCACGATCCGGTAGGCGGCCGCTCCGGTCGCCGGGGCGAGCCGGCCCTCCGGCTGGTGCACCCGGAGGTCCACATGGGCCCCGGCCGCCTCCGCGGCGCGTACGAGGCCGGGCAGCGCGGCCAGGTCGGGCACCGGTCCGTCGGCGTCGTCGCGGCCCGCGTGCCCGGTGTCGCGCAGCACCTGGAGGGTGGTGCGCAGTTCGGCGCGGGCCTCCCGGCAGGTGCCGGCGATGTCGTCCAGCGAGGCGGCGACCGCCTTCCGGTCGAGCCGGTCCGGGTCGACGGTGAGGATGTGCGAGGCGACCGAGGTCTGCACGCCGATCAGGGTGATGCTGTGGGCCAGCAGGTCGTGCAGGTCGCGGGCGATCCGCAGCCGTTCCTCCGCGACCCGCCGCCGGGCCTCCTCCTCACGGGTCCGCTCGGCCCGTTCGGCGCGTTCGAGGACCGAGGCGACGTACTGGCGGTAGATGCGCACGTCCACCCCGCAGAACAGCACCGCGACGATCCAGCCGGAGATCCGCAGCAGTTCGAGCCCGTCGTGCGTGCTGATGCCGAGCACCACGGTCATCATCGCGGCCATCACGGCGATGCCGGTGAGCAGGGTGCGCAGCGGGCGGCCGGTCACGGCCACGGTGTAGAGCGCGATCCAGGTCTGCGGCATCGTGGCCGTGTGGTCGTTGTCGAGGCCGTGGTAGAGCGCCAGCAGCGGGACCATGGCGGCCACCACGAGCACGGGTGCGCGCCGCCGCCAGCCGAGGGCGACCGCGCTCGCCGCCAGCAGCAGCCAGCCGAGCGCGTCGGGCGGCCGGCCGCCGAACAGGGCGAGGGCGGCGGAGAGCGCACCGGCGCCCACGGCTACGAGGGCGTCGGTGCGGGTGCGGTGCGGCGCGTGCATGGGGTCGCGGTTGACGACGGCCAGGACGCGCTCGCGACGGCGCGTGGTTCGGGACACGCGGCCATCCTCCGGTACGGGGCGGGGCACTGTCAGGGCGCCCGGAGGAGTTCCGGTTCCTGCGGCGCGGCGGGTGGGGCGGGCGTCCGGCTGAGCGCCCCCGGCCACCACATCCGGCGCTGCAGGGCCACGGCGGCCGAGGTGACGAGGTAGGTGCGGACGAGGAAGGTGTCCAGGAGCACGCCGACGGCGATGACGAAGCCCATCTCCACCAGGCCGGTCAGCGGCATGTTCGTCAGGACGGCGAAGGTGGCGGCGAGCACCAGGCCGGCGGAGGCGATCACTCCGCCGGTGGTGCGCAGGGCGGTGAGCGCGGCGGCGGTCGGTTCGGCGCCGGCCAGGGCCTCCTCGCGTACCCGGTGCATCAGGAAGATGCCGTAGTCGACGCCGAGCGCCACCAGGAAGACGAAGGACAGCAGCGGCAGTCCGGGGTCGGTGCCCTTGAGTCCGAGGATCGGTTCGAAGAGCAGTCCGCCGATGCCGAGCGCGGCGCCCCAGACGGCGACGACGGCGGCGACGAGGAGCAGCGGGGCGACGAGGCTGCGCAGCAGGACGATCAGGATGAGCAGAACGGAGAGCAGGACGAGCGGGACGACGGTGCGCAGGTCGCGGGAGCTGGATCGCTCCAGGTCCATCTGCTGGGCGCCGGGGCCGCCGACGTGGGCCCCGTCCAGGCCCGTGCGCAGGGCGTTGACGGTGTTCCGCTCCCCCGCGGACTCGGGTGCGTCCCTGGCGACGACGGACAGTTCGGTCCAGCCGCCGCCGCTGCGGCCGCGCTCCGCGGAGGCGACCCCGTCGGTGGCGCGGGCCCGGTCCAGGGTCTCGTCGGCCCGGCCGGTGGGTGCGAGCACGGTGATCGGCTGGCTGGAGCGGCCGGGGTAGGCGTCGGCGAGTGTCTCCATGGCGGCGACCGAGTCCGGTTTGCTGGTGAAGGAGTCCTCCAGTTTGAGGTCGCCGGGCCTGCTGAACACGCCGAGCGACAGCGCGCCCAGCAGTACCCCGCCGGTCACCAGCACCGCGACGGGCCGGCGGCCGGCCGATCCGCCCATGACGGCGAAGAGCGAGCGCCGGCGCACGGGTTCGCCGCCGTACGCCGGCACGAGCGGCCAGAACACCCGGCGGCCCAGGAGCACCAGGAGCGCGGGAAGCAGCGTCAGCATGGCCAGGAGCGCGCACAGCACCCCGACGGCGGCGATGGGTCCCATTCCCCGGCTACTGGTGAGATCGGCCGCCAGAAGGCACAGGAGGCCCGCCGCAACGGTGGCGGAGGAGGCCACGACGGCGGGGCCGCAGCCGCGCAGGGCTGCCGCCATCGCTTCCTGCGGCCGGGCGTGGCGGGTGAGCTCCTCCCGGTAGCGGGAGACCAGCAGGAGCGCGTAGTCGGTGCCGGCGCCGAAGACGAGGATGGTCATCACGGCGGAGCTCTGGCCGGTGACGGTGATGTCGAAGCCCCGGTTGAGTCCGTGGACGACGGCCATCGAGAGGGCGTCGGCGACGCCCGCGACGGCCAGGGGCACCAGCCAGAGCAGCGGGCTGCGGTAGATCAGGATCAGCAGGATCGCGACGACGGCGACGGTGGTGTAGAGCAGCGGGCCGCCGAGCGAGCCGTATACCTTCTGCGCGTCGGTGTTCATCGCGCCCGGACCGCCGACCCGGACGCTCAGCCCGTCGCCGCCCTTGGCGGTCTCGCGCACCTCGTCGACGAACGCGGTCCGGGCGTCGTCGTCCTGGCCGGGCTCGGTGGTGGAGACGGGGTACATCAGGGTCGTGCCGTCCTCTGAGGGGACGGCGCGCGGGGGCGCGGTGAGGGTGTGGTCCGCGGCCACCCGGGCGGACTGCCGGGCTGCCTCCGTGCGGTCGGCCGGGGTCAGCCCGGCGTCGCGGTGGTAGACGAGGACGAGGTCGGTGGACTCGCCGCCGGGCAGCGCTTCCTGGATCTTCGCCACCTGCGTGGAGTCGGCGCTCGCCGGCAGGTAGTCCACGGCGTGGTTGGCCTGTACGTCCGAGAGCTTCCCGGCGAGGGGTCCGGCGATCGCGATGACGGCGACCCAGAGCGCGACGACCGCCCAGGGCAGCTTCCGCCACCGGCTCCACGCCCGCGGCCCTGCCGGTCCGCCCCTGTCCTGCGTTGCGGCCCGCATACGGGCCCCCTTCCGTCGGGGTGTCTGGATTCATGTCCAGACTCCCGTCGGGCCGGGGGCGCATCATCGCGCCGGAGACCGACATCCCCGTTACTGCCGGGGAGGGTGCCGTGCGCCGGCGTACTCCCTCGGGAGTAACGGCCGGTGGGGGCGGGGGGCGTTCAGGAGGGCGTACGCGCCGCCGCGGCGAGCAGCCGGGCCGTGTCCTGCGCGCAGAGCTGGAGCGCGCCGCCGACGGTGGTCAGCACCTCGCGTTCGGCCTGGCTGTACGGGCCGTCGGCGAGCGCGATCCTGGCGCCCTGGAGCAGAATCGATTCGCGGCCGGTCTGGGCCAGGTGCGGGGCGAGCGGCTCCAGCGCCTCGTGGAGCTCGATGGCGAGGGCCGCGCCGCACGCCTCCGCGGCCGGGTCGAACGCCGAGCCGTGGCCGATGTCGACGGAGAGGACCTCGACGACGGTGGCGAGCTGCTCCTGCGTGCAGCCGTCGAACCCGGCGCCGCGCACGGTGGCGACGGCGGTCTCCAGGACCGTGCGGGAGGTGGTCCCGCCGGCCGCCAGGACGCCGAGCGCGACGGTGTGGACGCCGTCCTTGAGCATCGCGGAGAACCGGGTGGTGGTGGGGTGGTCGAGTGTGTCGGTGCCGAAGTGGTCGTGGCACGCGGCGCATTCGACGACCGGGCCCACGGTGCCGCGCCGCAGCAGCGGTACGCCGAGGAAGGTGAACCGGCGACGTCCGGTGAGGCGGCGGTAGTTGCGGTCGCCTCCGCAGCCGGTGCAGAAGAACTCGCCGTCCCCGACGGTGTCCCACATCGTACGGATGCCGCAGATACGCAGCTTCATGGCGCGTTGTCCCAGGGCTGACCGCACGTCGCACACCTCCGTAACTCCCCCGTAGCCCTGCGGACACGGGAGGTACCAACGCGGCAACATTGCCGTGTTGGACGTGATGTTAACCACATCCGTGAAGCGGCGTCAGCATCTCGCCCGTCACAACCACCCCGAGATGGCCGAACCCCGCCTCCCGGATGCGGGAGGCGGGGTTCACGGACCGTACTGATTCATGCCCTTTCGGGCGGGCGGGTCAGCGGGTGGCGCGGTTGACCGCCGAGACGACCGCCTTCAGCGAGGCCCGGGTGGTGTTGGCGTCGATGCCGATGCCCCACAGGACCTTTCCGTCGATCGCGCACTCGATGTACGAGGCGGCCTGGGCGCTCGCGCCCTCGCTCATCGTGTGCTCGGTGTAGTCCAGCAGCCGGGCGTCGATGCCGATGGCCTGCAGCGCCTCGAAGAACGCCGAGATCGGGCCGTTCCCGGTGCCGGTGAGCACGGTGTCCGCGCCGTCCACGGTCGCCTCGACGGTGATCGTGTCCTGACCGTCGGACCCGATGGTGCTCTGGCCGGAGCGGATCTGTACGCGCCCCCACTGAGCCGCGGCGTTGCCCGGGTTGGGCAGGTACTCGTCCTGGAACGTGGTCCAGATCTGCGTCGGAGTGACCTCGCCGCCCTCGGCGTCGGTCTTGGCCTGAATGATCCGGGAGTACTCGATCTGCATCCGGCGCGGCAGGTCCAGCTTGTGGTCGTTCTTCAGGACGTACGCGATTCCGCCCTTGCCGGACTGCGAGTTGACCCGGATGACGGCCTCGTAGGAGCGGCCGACGTCCTTCGGGTCGATCGGCAGGTACGGCACCGCCCACTCCAGGTCATCGACCGTCTTGCCCTGGGCGGCCGCGTCGGCCTCCATGGCGTCGAAGCCCTTCTTGATGGCGTCCTGGTGGGAGCCGGAGAAGGCGGTGTAGACCAGGTCGCCCGCGTAGGGGTGGCGCGGGTGGACCTCCATCTGGTTGCAGTACTCGCTGGTGCGGCGGATCTCGTCGATCTGCGAGAAGTCGATCTGCGGGTCGACGCCCTGTGAGAAGAGGTTCATGCCCAGCGTGACCAGGTCGACGTTGCCGGTGCGCTCGCCCTGGCCGAACAGGCAGCCCTCGATCCGGTCGGCCCCGGCCATCAGCGCCAGTTCGGCGGCGGCGACGGCGGTGCCGCGGTCGTTGTGCGGGTGGACGGACAGGCAGACGAACTCGCGGCGCGACAGGTTGCGCGACATCCACTCGAACCGGTCGGCGTGCGTGGACGGCGTCGAACGCTCCACGGTGGCGGGCAGGTTGAGGATGATCTCGCGACCGGCCTCGGGCTGCCAGACGTCACACACCGCCTCGCAGACCTCCAGGGCGAATTCCAGCTCGGTGTCGGTGAAGATCTCCGGGCTGTACTGGTAGCCGAAGATCGTCTCCTCGCCCAGGATCTTCTCCGCGTACTCCATGACCAGCCGGGTACCGTCCACCGCGATCTGCTTGACCTGCTCCTTGGAGCCGCGGAAGACCACGCGGCGGAAGGTGGGGGCGGTCGCGTTGTACAGGTGGACGGTGGCGCGGTGGGCGCCGCGCAGCGATTCGACGGTGCGCTCGATCAGTTCCTCGCGGGCCTGCGTCAGGACGGAGATCGTCACGTCCTCGGGGATCGCGCCCTCTTCGATGATGGAGCGGACGAACGCGAAGTCGGTCTCGCCGGAGGACGGGAAGCCGACCTCGATCTCCTTGTAGCCCATGCGTACGAGCAGGTCGAACATCTCGCGCTTGCGGGCCGGCGACATCGGGTCGATCAGCGCCTGGTTGCCGTCGCGCAGGTCCGTGGAGAGCCAGCGGGGTGCGACCGTGATCCGCTTGTCCGGCCAGGTGCGGTCGGGGATCTCGACGGCCTCGTACTGCCCGTACTTGCCGATCGGCATCCCGGAGGGCTTCTGGAGCCCGGTGGCGTTGGTGATCGGCGTGGGGCGGCCGACGGCGTTCGCAACGGGGTTCTGAGCGGGATTCACTGCGGTCATGGCGTGGGGCTCCTCGGAGTCCGGCAAGAAGGGTTCCCCTGCTCATCGAGAGCTGGGGGAAGGCCGACTGTGTCGCTGCAACACAAGACTCCGCGGGGAGGGGGTCGGCCTACGACTACAGACCCTCGCCGCGGCAGCTAAGAAGAAGCAGCCCGAAACGCATGATGCGAAGAGACTAGCCGAGCGACGCCCGAGGCGTCTGTGCCGTATCAGTATGCGGGACCGGAGGTCGGTAACGGTTAAACAGTGACCGATCACTCTAATTCGTCAATCCTGGTGGCAACCAGTGACACAGAGATCACGCGCTGCCACAGTCGAGTGCATGCAGCCTCGAACTCAGCACAGCTTCCAGCCCGTCTTCTGCACCATCGTGCCGCCCCACGTCCTCGACAAGCTGTCCCAGTCCGACGATCCCGTCCTGGCGGACCCGGCCCGCCGCACCCTGGAGGCCGACGCCGCCCGGCGCACCCGCCGCCAGGTGACGACCCCCGTCCCGGCCCGCGTCGCCCCCGCCCCTGAGGACGAGCGCTCCGGCAAGCCCGACCGCACCCTCTACGACTGCCGGCACGGCACCGAGCTGCCCGGCACCAAGGTCCGCGCCGAGGGCGAGGACCCCACGTCCGACGCCAGCGTCAACCGCGCGTACGCGGGTCTCGGCGCCACCTTCGAACTGCTGCTCAAGGCCTACGGGCGGCGTTCGATCGACGGCAACGGACTGCCGCTGATCGGCTCCGTGCACTACGACGAGAAGTACAACAACGCCTTCTTCGACGGCGAGCAGATGGTGTTCGGCGACGGGGACGGGGAGATCTTCCTGGACTTCACCGTCGCCATCGACGTCATCGCCCACGAACTGGCGCACGGCCTGACCCAGTACACGGCCAATCTGAGCTACTACGGCCAGTCCGGCGCGCTCAACGAGTCCGTCTCGGACGTCTTCGGCTCCCTGGTCAAGCAGTACTCGCTGGGCCAGACCGCGGAGCAGGCCGACTGGCTGATCGGCGCGGGCCTGCTGGCGCCGCGCGTCCAGGGGGTGGCGCTGCGCTCGATGAAGGCGCCCGGCACGGCGTACGACGACGACGTGCTCGGCAAGGACCCGCAGCCCGCGTCCATGGACGACTACATCCGCACCGGCGACGACAACGGCGGTGTCCACCTCAACTCCGGCATCCCCAATCGCGCGTTCTACCTGCTGGCGACCGCGCTCGGCGGCAGTTCCTGGGAGAAGGCCGGACAGCTCTGGTTCGATGTGCTCACGGGTGGTGAACTGGCGGTGGACGCCGACTTCGCGGCCTTCGCCCGGCTGACCGTCGCGGCGGCACGCAGCCGCTTCGGTGCGGGCGACGAGGTGGAGGCGGTCCTCAAGGCCTGGTCGGAGGTGGGCGTACCGACCGCTTAGGCAGCACCCAGGGCGCGTCCGCAGGGGAAGGACACCGTATGCGGATCAAGGTGAGCAGGACCGGCGGCTTCGCCGGTATCGCACGCCACGGCGAGATCGACACCTCCGGCCGGGCCGACGGCCGCGAGTGGGAGGCCCTGGCCGAATCGGCACTCACCGGCGGCCGGGACACCCCGCCGGCCGGCGTTCCGGACGGCTTCGGCTACCGGATCACGGTCGGTGACCGGACGGTGCACTGCGCGGACCCCCGGCTGACCGACGCCCAGCGCGCCCTGGTCTCACGCGTCCTGAAGGAGGGCGCGTGAGACCGGCGGCTTGCTGCTGAGGGGAACGCTCAGAACCCCAGCTTGCGCAGCTGCTTCGGGTCGCGCTGCCAGTCCTTGGCGACCTTCACGTGCAGGTCCAGGAAGACCGGCGTGCCGAGCAGGGCCTCAATGTGCTTGCGGGACTTGGTGCCGACGTCCTTGAGCCGCTGGCCCTTCGGGCCGATGATGATGCCCTTCTGGCTGGGCCGCTCGATGTAGACGTTGGCGTGGATGTCGAGCAGCGGCTTGTCCGCCGGGCGGTCCTCGCGCGGCAGCATCTCCTCGACGACGACCGCGATGGAGTGCGGCAGCTCGTCGCGTACGCCTTCGAGCGCGGCCTCCCGGATCAGCTCCGCGACCATGACCATCTCGGGCTCGTCCGTGAGGTCGCCCTCCGGGTAGAGCGGCGGGCTCTCGGGGAGCAGCGGGGCGATCAGGTCGGCCAGCAGGCCGACCTGGTCGTCCTTGACGGCCGAGACCGGGATGATCTCCGCCCATTCGAAGCCGAGCTCTTCGCCAAGGCGGGAGACGGCCAGCAGCTGTTCGGCGAGCTGCTTGGACTCGACCAGGTCGGACTTGGTGATGATCGCGATCTTGGGCGTCTTCTTGATGCCGGCGAGTTCCTTGACGATGTACTTGTCGCCGGGGCCGAGCTTCTGGTCGGCGGGCAGGCAGAAGCCGATGACGTCGACCTCGGCCCAGGTGGTGCGTACGACGTCGTTGAGACGCTCGCCGAGCAGGGTGCGCGGCTTGTGGAGGCCGGGGGTGTCGACCAGGATCAGCTGCGCGTCCGGCCGGTGCACGATGCCGCGGACCGTGTGCCTGGTGGTCTGTGGCCGGTTGGACGTGATCGCCACCTTCTGGCCGACCAGAGCGTTCGTAAGGGTGGACTTGCCCGCGTTGGGACGGCCCACGAAGCAGGCGAAGCCGGCCCGGTGCGGGGCGGTGTTCTCAGCCTGCTGCGCAGCAGCTTCTGGGTTAGGTCGAGCGCTCATGGCGCCCATTGTCCCCGATCCCGGCGGCACTGCCGCACCAAGGCGGCCGGCGGCGCCGCCGGGTCGCTCGTCTCAGGCCGTGCGGCGACGGCTCCGACGTGCCCGTATCCACAGTCCCGCACCCCCGGCGAGCAGCACCAGGAGCACCCCGGCGACCAGCCAGGGCAGCGCGAAGTACCCGGCGGCGGCGGACTCGCGGGTGTCGCGGGCGCTGGCGGTCAGCTTGACCTCGCCCCACTCCAGCTGCGGCGCGCCCTTCCACTCCTCGGTGAGCCGGACCTCCTGGCGGGGCAGCAGCTCGGACGGGATCCGTTTGAGGTCGCGGGCGAGCAGGGAGCGGCCGAAGAGCCCCTCCGCCTTGAGCGCGACCTTGGGGCTGAGGGTGACGTTGCCCCGGTTGTGGAGCGTGTACGAGATGACGGCGCGGGACTTTCCGGTGCCCGGGACCAGCGGCTGGGTGTGCTCGACCCTGACGTCGTCGACGGAGAGCGCGGGCATCGTCGGGCCGTTGACCCGCAGATAGATCCGGGCGCCGACGGCCTTCTGGATCCCGACGGCCACCGCGCCCGCGTCGGCGGGGTCGATGCGCTCGTCCAGCGCGACGAGGGCGCCGGGGTGGTCGCCCGGTTCGGCGTCCTCGGGGACCTTGATCGTGACGGGCACGGTGACCGAGCCGTGCGGCTTCACGGTGACCCGGTCGCGGCCGGCCTTGGCCCAGGCGCCGACGGAGCGCTGCTTCTCGTTCCGCGCGCGGACCGCGAATCCGCCGTCGCGTTCGGTGTTGTACGCGTCGGCCGCGTACAGCCGGAAGGTCAGCGGGGCGGCGGTCTTGTTCTTGACGGTCACCTTGTCGGTGAGGGTGGCTCCGGGGTCGGCCGAGAGGTAGAAGTACGGCCGGGTGCCGGTGGCGGTGGTGGCCGGGAAGACCGACCAGCTGCCGTTGTCGGCGGCGCCCGCCACGGGGGCGCCCAGCAGGAGCAGGGCTGTGGACAGCAGGGACGACAGGAGTACGGACAGCTTGCGCACGGTGCGGGCCCCCAGGGTGCACGCGTTGGCGGGGTGGATGGACCGGACGGGTGCGCGCCCGGCCCACCGGTGGATCAGCGCTCCCGGCTCACGTCAGGGTGAGGGTGAGCACTCCGGAGTAGGTGCCGGCGGCGGCGTACGCCGGCACGTCCAGCGACAGTCCGGCGTCGACGGTGAACTCGCCTCCGGTGAAGGCGCCGTTCGGCGTGGAGGCCAGGGTGGCCCCCGCGCTGCCGACCGAACCCTGTGAACCCGCCGCGCAGGTGCTCGGGCTGCCGGCCTTCGTCGTGCAGGCCGGGCTCCAGCCGAGCGCGGAGGCGCCGATCGTGGCACCGGCCGGGCCCTTGAAGTCGGTGACCTTGCCGGTCAGCGACCAGCCCGCGGGGCCGCCGCGGAAGTCCTTGACCGTCACCGTCCGCAGGTCGCCGGTGGATGCGCCGCCCTTGCCGAAGTCGACCGCAGAGAGTTCGACGGAGTCCCCGGCCTGCGACATGGAGAGCGTGCCCGCCTTGACGGTCGAGGTCAGCTTCTGGCTGCCGTCCGGTGTCTCCCCGCCGCCGCCGGTGACGGTGTAGGCCTGGGGACCCGCACCCTTGGCGGCGTCCCAGGCTGCGCCCTCGTAGGCGACGATCGCGGTGGTCGCCGGGTCGTTGACGGTGAGCTGCCCGGTGAAGCCGCCCGAACCGTCCGCGGTGGCCGTCGCGGTGTCACCGGTCTGGGCGTCCCCGGCCCGGCCGGCGAGGGTGACGGACGCGCCCTCGGTGAATTTCGAACCGGCCACGCTGACCTGGTCACCGGCCGCGCCGGAGGCCGCACCGAGCTGGATGGCGCGCTCGTTGACCTGGCCGCCGCCGTCCGTCGCGATGACCGTCTGGGAGACGGGCGCGGGCGGATCGGTGACCGTGCAGGGGGTGTCCAGCTCCATGATGTAGCTGGTGTGGATGTTGTAGTCACCGGGCGAGAGGGTGATCTCGCCGGGCGCGGTGACCGTGAAGGTGCCGGTCATGGAGAACGACGGGAACTCGCCCTTGCCGGGCACCGGATCGTTCTTCTTCGGGCCCGCCACCGTGATGTCGGCGGACTGCGCCCCGGCGACGGTGACCTTGCCGGTCGGCGTCATGATGTCGGCGGGCAGCGCCAGATCGACCGGGTTGCTCGCGGCCGGTTTGACGACGGTGTACGTCACCGTGACCGTGTCGCCGACCTTCGGGGCCGCGTTGTCGACGCTGATCTGCGCCGATGTCGTCCCGTCGATCGGCGGGATCCCGGCGATCGCGGGCGGGATGCAGTGGGTCGGGAAGTCCACCGCCACGGACGCCGCCGCCATGGCCTGGGCGGGTCCGGCGAGCAGTCCTCCCCCGGTGACGACGAGCGCGCCCACCCCCAGCGCGGCGGCCCAGCGGCGGCTTCGACGCCGCGTCCCCGGGCTGTCGGATCTTCGAATGGCTGGACTCATGGAGCCCCCTCCTGCGGAATGTGCGACGCGGCGGCTCTTCCGCGCCGGCAGGGGGCCATTGATGACTCCGGCCGAAAAGAAGTCAATGGAAGCGAAATGCGCTGACTGATGGACCATCAGATACTGTCAAGATCCATGCTTCCCGCACATCGTGTGCGAACGCCCGGCACCGATGGGGTGCCGGGCGTTCGCACACGATGTGCCGGTCCCGCGAAGGTCAGCCCGCCGTCACGGTGAGCCGCAGCACCCCGTCCGGCCCGGCGAGCAGCACCGGGGTGTCCGCCCCTCCCAGGTCCCGTACGGCCGCTCGGTCCTCCGGCGAAGGCGTCTCGGCCTCAGAGACGACCGCGGCCGCCTCCAGCGAGGTGGCGCCGCTCGCCACGGCCATGGCGACGGCGGTACGCAGCGCACTCAGGCGCAGCGACTCCAGCTCCACCGTGCCCGCCACATACGTACGTCCGGTCTCGTCCCGTACGGCCGCGCCCTCCGGCACACCGTTGCGGGCGCGGGCGCTGCGCGCCAGTGTGACGATCTTGCGGTCCTCGGCGCCGAGGTCGGTGCTATCGCTCATGTGCCGAGCATACGAAGCGTGCGGACCGGCGCGGCATCCGGGCGCCCGGCCATCTCATCCCCGGACCTGGCGCATCATGCCCCGGCGGCCCTCCGGCGAGGCCAGCAGGCGGAACTTCTCCTCGGTGCCGGTGCCCGGCCAGGGGTTGTGCAGCACGATCACCAGGTCCGGGCGGGCCGGGATGCGCAGCTGGGTGGCCTCCACGACCAGGGTGCCCACCACCGGGTGGTTCAGCTCCTTGCGCATCTGGCCGCCGGGCGCGATGTCCCGCCGCTCCCAGAGCGCGGCGAACTCGGGGCTGCGCTCCCGCGCCTCGGCCACGATCTCCCGGAATCCCTCGTCGTCGGGGCATTCCGAGCAGGCGGCCCTGAACTGGGCGACGACCTGGGCCGCGATCTCCTGCCAGTCCTTGCGCCGGGCGCGGTGGACCGGGTCCGTGAAGAAGTCGATCACGCAGTTCTGCGTCCGGCCCGGCCCCATCCCCATCACCGTCGCGGCCGCGTCGTTGTACAGGATGACGTTCCAGTACGCGTCCATGATGTGGGCCGGGAACGGCATCCAGCGGTCCAGCAGCCGCTGCAGGCCGTCGCACATGTCCGCGTGGGCCGGATCGACCTGCGCGGCGGGCGGGTTGAGCCCGGCGAGCACGTAGAGGTGGCGGCGTTCGGCGCTGCTGAGCCGCAGCACCCGGGCCACCGAGTCCAGCACCTGCGGCGACACGGTGATGTCCCGGCCCTGCTCCAGCCACTGGTACCAGGAGACGCCCACCCCGGCGAGGACGGCGACCTCCTCGCGGCGCAGCCCCGGGGTACGGCGCCGGGCACCGCCGTCCGGGAGGCCCGCCTGGGACGGGGTGACCCGCGCCCGCCTGCTCATCAGGAATTCCCGCAGCTCGCCGAGACGGTGCGCCTTGCCCGCGTCCGCCGTGATCCGGGCCGGTGTGCCCACGTACTCCCCCTGGTGTCCGGGCCCGCGCCTGCCTGGTGGTGCGGCCAACAGGATAAGTTCCCGCTCCCCACGGATATTCCGGCGCCCGCAGGCTCATGGGCATGGCGATCCATCCCCCGGCTCAAGAAGCTGTCACCCCTCCCGCACCCGCTGCCCCGGACCGGCTCTCCGGCCGGGCCCGGCTGGTGCTCCTCGTCCTGTGCGCCGCCCAGTTCATGGTGTCGCTCGACTTCTCCGTACTGAACGTGGCGCTGCCCGTCCTCGGTGACGACCTCGGCCTCGGCCGGTCCGGTCTGCAGTGGGCGATCACGG
Source organism: Streptomyces sp. NBC_00341 (assembly GCF_041435055.1). Classification (NCBI taxonomy): domain Bacteria; kingdom Bacillati; phylum Actinomycetota; class Actinomycetes; order Kitasatosporales; family Streptomycetaceae; genus Streptomyces; species Streptomyces sp. NBC_00341. The sequence continues at coordinate 2,672,111 of NZ_CP108002.1, forward strand.
CGTTCGCGCTGCCGTCCGGCGGATTCCTGCTCCTCTTCGGCCGGATCGCGGACCTCTACGGCCGCCGCCGGATGTTCCTCACCGGCCTCGCCGTCTTCGGGGCCGCGTCACTGCTGGCCACCCTCGCCTGGAACCCGGCCGCATTCCTCACCGGCCGGGCGCTCCAGGGGCTCGGCGCCGCGGTGATCGTGCCGACCGGGATGTCCCTGCTCACCACCACCTTCCCGGAGGGTCCGCTGCGCGACCGCGCGCTCGGCATCAGCGGCACGCTGCTCTCCCTCGGCTTCACCGTCGGCATGGTGGCCGGCGGGACCCTGACCGACACCCTGGGCTGGCGCTCCACGATGGGGCTGCTGACGGTGGCCGCGGTGGCGGTGCTCGCGATGGCCCCCGCACTGCTCACCGAGTCCCGCACACCGGACCGGCCGCGGCTCGACATCCCCGGTGCGGCCACGGTCACCGGCGGGCTCCTCGCCCTGATCTACGCCCTCTCCACGGCGGCCGAGCACGGATTCGGGCGCGGGGACGTACAGATCGCCCTCGTCCTCGGGGTCGCGCTGCTCATCGCCTTCGCGGTCGTCGAGTCGCGTGCGGCGGCCCCGCTGGTCTCGCTGCCGATGCTGCGCCGTCGCACGGTGGCCTTCGGCAACCTGGGCGGGCTGCTCACCTTCTCGATGATGAGCACCGTCGTCTTCGTCCTGACCCTGTACCTCCAGGAGGTGCTGGACCTGTCGGCGTTCGGGACCGGGCTGGTCTTCGGGGTGCAGGGCCTCGCCTCCGTGGCGGCCGGGGTGTACGCCCCGAAGGTGATCGGCCGGATCGGCGCCCGGCGGACCCTGTCCTTCTCGCTCCTCGGCCAGGGCCTGTTCATCGCGGCGCTGCTGGGCCTCGGCGCGGACTCGGGCGTCTGGCTGGCGACCGCCGCGGTCTCGCTGGCCAGCGTCTGCCACCTGGGCGCGATCATCGCGTACGGGCTGACCGTCACCTCTGGCGTGCCGAACGAGGAGCAGGGCCTGGCGACGGGTCTCGTCACCACGACCCAGCAGGTGGGCCTCACCATCGGCATCCCGGTGCTCGGGGTGATCGCGACGGCCGACAGCTCGCTGCTCGACGGAGTCCGCACCGCGGTAGCGGTGGCAGCGGGCCTGCTGATCGTCACGGCGGGAGTGGTGGCAACGGGCCTGAGAACCATCTCAAGCCCCGCCGCGGCAAAATCAAGCCCCTCCGGCGATTGAGGAGCGGGGGCCCGGGGGCGGAGCCCCCGAAACCACCGGCACCACCTACCCCCGGTCCAGCCGCAACCGCTCCGCCCGGGGCAGCCCCGCCACCACCAGGTCGTAGCTGTCCTCGATCAGCTCACGCAGCTTCGCCGCCGGCAGCCCCGACACCGTCACCGTGTTCCAGTGCCGCTTGTTCATGTGCCACCCCGGCGCCACGGCCTCGTACTCCTCCCGGAGCCGCACCGCGTCGTCGGGGTCGCACTTGAGGTTCACCGTCAGCGGTCGCCCGTCCAGCGCACTCAGCGCGAACATCTTGCCGAGCACCTTGAAGACGGACGCCTCCGGCCCGAACGGGAACACCTCGGTGCTCGCGTTGAACTCCAGGCAGAACGCCCTCAGCTCCTTGGGAGTCATGCCGCCGCCTCCTCGTCCGCCGGAGCCAGCGGCTCCACCAGTACCGTGACGATCTTGTTCCGGCGGCCCGCCGGGGACTCGGCGGTGAGCCGCAGCCGGCGCCCGTCGGGCAGCTCCACCTCCGAGGACGCACCGGCGATCGGGACCCGGCCCAGCGCCTTCGCGAGCAGCCCGCCGACCGTCTCCACGTCCTCGTCGTCGTACTCGTCGAGGCCGAACAGCTCACCGAGGTCCCCGATGTCCAGGCGCGCGGTGACCCGGAAGCAGCCGTTCTCCAGCTCCTGGACCGGCGGGAGTTCGCGGTCGTACTCGTCGGTGATCTCGCCGACGATCTCCTCCAGGATGTCCTCGATGGTGACGATGCCCGCCGTGCCGCCGTACTCGTCGATCACGACGGCGACGTGGCTGCGGTCCTGCTGCATCTCGCGCAGCAGGTCCCCGGCGTTCTTCGTGTCGGGCACGAACGCCGCGGGGCGCATCGCGGTGGAGACCAGATCGGCCTCCGACTCCCGGTTGATGTGCGTCTTGCGGACCAGGTCCTTGAGATACACGATCCCGACGATGTCGTCCTCGTTCTCCCCGGTGACCGGGATCCGCGAGAAACCGGAGCGCAGCGCGAGGGTGAGCGCCTGCCGGATCGTCTTGTAGCGCTCGATGCAGACCAAGTCGGTGCGCGGCACCATCACCTCGCGCACGAGCGTGTCACCGAGCTCGAAGACGGAGTGCACCATGCGGCGCTCCTCGTCCTCGATCAGCGACTCCTGCTCCGCGAGGTCGACCATGGCCCGCAGTTCCGCCTCGCTGGCGAACGGGCCCTTGCGGAACCCCTTGCCAGGCGTCAGCGCGTTGCCGAGGAGGATCAGCAGCTGCGGGACCGGGCCCATGATCCTGGCCAGCGGCAGCAGTACGTACGCCGCCGCCGTGGCCGTGTTCAGCGGGTGCTGGCGGCCGATGGTGCGCGGCGAGACCCCGATGGCCACGTAGGAGACGAGGACCATGACCCCCATGGCGACGGCCAGCGCCTCCCACGTCTCCGGGAGTTCTTTGAGACTGGCGTAGGTGACCAGCACCCCGGCGGCCATCTCGCAGGCGACCCGCACCAGCAGGGCGACATTGAGATAGCGGGTGGGATCGGCCGCGACCTGTTCGAGCTTGTCTCCGCCGCGCCGGCCCGAGCGGACCGCCTCGGCCGCCCGGAAGCTGGACGTACGCGCGATTCCGGCCTCGGCACACGCCGCCAGCCAGCCGACGACGACCAGCAGGACGACGCCGAAGACGAGCGGCAGGCTCACGAGACGGTGGGGGCGGGCGACGGGCCGGTCATGCCGCGCTCACCGCGCCAGCCGTCCACGATCGCCGCCTGGAGGCCGAACATCTCGGCCTTCTCGTCCGGCTCCTCGTGGTCGTAACCGAGCAGGTGCAGCACCCCGTGGACGGTGAGGAGCTGGAGCTCCTCGTCCATGGAGTGCTGCGTCTCGGCGTCCTCGCCCTGCTTCTTGGCGACCTCCGGGCAGAGCACGATGTCACCGAGGAGCCCCTGCGGGGGCTCCTCCTCGTCCTTGGCCGGCGGACGCAGCTCGTCCATCGGGAAGGACATGACATCGGTCGGACCCGTCAGATCCATCCACTGGATGTGGAGCTGTTCCATGGCGTCGGTGTCCACCACGATCACCGAGAGCTCGGAGAGCGGGTGGATCCGCATCCGGGCGAGTGCGTAGCGGGCGATGTCGAGGATCGCCTGCTCGTCGACCTCGGTTCCGGACTCGTTGTTGACGTCGATCGACATGGTGCGCTGCTACTGCTTCCCGTTGTGACGGCCCTGGCCCTTGCCGGCCTGGCCGTGCTGCTCGCCTTGGCTGTCGTACTTCTCGTACGCGTCGACGATACGGCCGACCAGCTTGTGCCGGACGACATCCTGGGACGTGAGCCGGGAGAAGTGCACGTCGTCGACGCCCTCCAGGATGTCCTGCACCTGGCGCAGACCGCTCTTGGTCCCGTTCGGCAGGTCGACCTGGGTGACGTCACCGGTGACGACGATCTTCGAGTCGAATCCGAGCCGGGTGAGGAACATCTTCATCTGCTCGGCGCTGGTGTTCTGCGCCTCGTCCAGGATGATGAAGGCGTCATTGAGGGTGTTGTGCGTCAGCAGATAGTCCTGGGTGACGTACAGCGAGTCCTCCGCCGCCACCTGGATGCAGACGGCTTCCTCGCGGCCGGCCGGTTCGATGCTGTCGATGAAGCGCACAGGGCGGCCACCGCCTCCTGCCTCGCGGTACTTCTCCGCCTTACGAGCGAGGCGGAAGGGCTCGATGCCCTCGGGGAGCCGGATCTCGACGATGTGTGCGTCGTAGCGGTGATGGACCTCGCGGCCCCCCGCGAATCCCGGTGCACGCCCTTCAGCGGCCCTCCGGCGGGTGTACGCGACCCCACCCAGGGACTGTACGAGGGCGATCACGTCGTCGCGCAGCATGATCGATGCCGTCGAGTACTGGACGCGGCATGTCCGGTCCGTCTGAGTGACGGGCCCCCCGTCCGCGTCGAGCAGTCCTTGAAGAACGGCAAGACGGACGTCGGCGGAGTTGAAGAGGTATGCGTCCGGTACGAACTTGGAGTGCGAGCGCGTGCCCACCAGGTCGAGTTCGCGCAGCGGACGAGTGACCGGGTTCTCCAGCGTGACCACATCGCCCGGAGCCTTCACCCGGTTCAGAACGTAGTCGGGCCCGCCCTTGTGCCGTACGGAAACGCCCGGGAGCGCGCTCTCCAGCGCATCGGCGAGCTCAGGATCCTCGGTGGCGAACGACGGAGTCGTCGACCCGGTCAGACAGCCGTCGCCCAGCAACAGACCCAACGCGTACGGGTCCATCGGAACCCCGCGCTCGGGGAAGCCGACCGGAGCGGTGAGCATCGGCAGCTCATAGCGCCGGGCGTGCGCCGCGCGAAGGTTGCCGATCATCTCCTTGGTCTCCAGGACCCGCCACGGCTTGTCCCGCCGCTCGTCCGCCGCCGTACGGACCGTCCACAGGTGCTCACCGCAGCACAGGGTCCAGGAGCCGTCCTGGGCACTTACGCGGTAAATGTCCTTCTCGCCTTGCGGGTACACCCCGAGCACGGGCGTGGGCGCGCCATCGGAGCCGATGACGAGGTCGCCCACCTCCAGTGTGCCGATCGGACGCCAGCCGTCCGGTGTCAGCACGTTGGTGAAGACGGGCTGGGCACGGCCCCGCATATATGCCAGCGGCGCGACCTCGATCGTGCCCGCCGCCATCAGCCGCGGGATCGAGTCGGGGTCGAGCATGTCGTGCAGCGCGTCGTAGAGCGGGCGCAGGTACGGGTCGATCTTGTCGAAGAGCGTGCCGGGGAGGAAGCCGAGCCGCTCCCCCGCCTCGACCGCGGGCCGGGTCAGGATGATGCGGCTGACCTGCTTGGACTGCAGGGCCTGGACCGCCTTGGCCATGGCGAGGTACGTCTTGCCGGTACCGGCGGGGCCGATACCGAACACGATCGTGTGCTTGTCGATCGCGTCGACGTAACGCTTCTGGTTGAGGGTCTTCGGACGGATCGTGCGGCCGCGGCTGGAGAGGATGTTCTGGGTGAGCACCTCGGCCGGCGTCTCCGCGCCGTCCGCCTGGCCGTTGTCCGTGGCCCTGAGCATCGCGATCGAACGTTCCACAGCGTCCTCCGTCATCGGCTGACCGGTGCGGAGCACCAGCACCATCTCGTCGAACAGGCGCTGGATCAGGGCGATTTCCGCCGTGTTCCCCGTCGCGCTTATCTCATTGCCCCGGACGTGGATGTCGGCTGCCGGGAACGCCGCTTCGATCACGCGCAGCAGCGAGTCGCCCGATCCCAGGAGCATCACCATGGGGTGTGCGGCCGGGATCCTGATGTGGGCACGCGCCTGCGGCTGTGTTGGTGTCTGAGTCATGGGCCGGCCCTCGGGCCTGCGCATACCTCCCGTTGCAGGGTTCTCGCTGCTCGACAACCTCTGGAGTACCAAGCCTACGACTCTGTACTGACAACACCGAGAGGTTTTCCCGGGCGGGGCGCGGCCCGCCCGGTCACGGCCGGAAGCCGATCGTCGGGACGGCCCTGCGCAGCGGCCAGTGGCGGGCCGCTGCCGGGAGCAGGTCCTCAAGGAACGCGTACCGCTGGAGCGCCGCCGGGTCCTGGCCGGCGCAGGTGCGGACCTGCTGCCACCAGGCGGCGATCTCCGCCCAGCCGGGGGCCGAGAGCGAGCCGCCGAACTCCTGGACGGAGAGGGCGGCGGTGAGTCCGGCGAAGGCGAGCCGGTCCGCGAGCGGCCAGTTGGCCAGGGTGCCGGTGACGAACCCGGCGACGAAGACGTCGCCCGCGCCGGTCGGATCGAGCGCCTCGACCGCGATCGCGGGGACCTCGGCCGCGGTCCCGTTGGCCGAGTCGACCGCGTAGGCGCCCTCCGCACCGAGGGTGACGACGGCCAGCGGTACGTGCTCCGCGAGCGCGTGCGCGGCGGCGCGGGGGCAGTCCGTACGGGTGTAGCGCATGGCCTCCTGCGCGTTGGGGAGGAACGCCCGGCAGTGCGCCAGGTCGGTCAGCCCCGCCAGGTCCCAGCGGCCGGTCTCGTCCCAGCCGACGTCCGCGAAGACCATGGCGCCGCTGCGGGCGGCCGAGGCCACCCACGGCTCGCTGCGGCCCGGGACGAGCGAGGCGACGGCGGCGCGGGCCCGGGGCGGGCACCGGGGGAAGGCGGCGGCCGGGCCCGGCTCGGCGGGCGGCGGGGCCTCGTGGCCGTGCGAGACCATCGTCCGCTCGCCCTCGTACGCCATGGAGACGGTCACCGGGGAGTGCCAGCCGCGCACGGTGTGCGACATCGAGAGGTCGATGCCCTCGCCCTGCTCCAGGGCGTCCCAGCAGTACTCGCCGTAGTGGTCGTCGCCGAAGGCCGCGGCCAGGGAGGTGTGCAGGCCGAGCCGGGCCAGTGCGGTGGCCATGTTGGCGACCCCGCCGGGGCTGGAGCCCATGCCGCGCGCCCAGGACTCGGTGCCGCGCACGGGGGCGCTGTCCAGGCCGGTGAAGATGATGTCGAGGAAGACCGTGCCGGTGAGGAAGACGTCGCAGTCCGGGTCCTGCGGCGCGCGCAGTCCGTCCAGTGGGTCGATTCCTGGCATCCCAGTGCTCACCTTGCACTCCCCGGTCGTGGCAGTTCCGGCCAGTGTGCCCGATTCACTCCGCCGTTCGGGGGGTCCACGCCGAGTCCGGTCACACAGAGCCTGACCTGCATAAACATGCGTTGCTACCCGCATATCAACGCGACAAACACATAAGTGGCTTAGATCACAGCGAGGCGACTTTCGGTCGGGCGGGGGCGCTTGATACAAATTGGCCCGCGAGCACCGTTGGAGGCATTTTCCGGCGAGTGTGTCGACTTCTTCGCATTTCCTTCATTTTCTGCGTTTTCGCCTTACCCCCTCTCTGTCTTCTCCCGCCTCTTCTGGCATGTCTTCAGGAACGCCCATGTCCTCGCGCCCTCGCGCCGCGTGGCCGCTGGTCGCCGTGTTCACCGCCGGCTACCTCGCCTCATATCTGCTCCCCACCATCGTGGGGAGGCTCTCCGTCTATCTGGGCCTCAGCCCGGCCCAGGGCGGTCTGGTCGGCAGCGCCCTGCTGCTGAGTTCGGCCTGTGCCGGGTTCTGCCTGGCGGGCCGGGTCGAGACGTACGGGCCGCGCAGACCCGCGCGGATCGGACTGACGCTGGCCGCGCTCGGCTACGGCTGCGCGGCGCTGACCGGTTCCGTACCGCTGGTGGTCATGGGTGTGGTCGTCGGCGGCTTCGGCTCCGGCGCGGCGACCGCGGTCGCCGCGGCGGGCATCGCCGCCCAGCGCGATCCGCACCGGACCTCGTCCCTGGGGCTGCTCAGCGTCTCCGCGACCGCCGGCGTCCTCTACCTGACGATTCCTCACCTGGGCGGCGGCCACCGGCTGCCGTTCGCCTCGATCGCTGTGGCCGCGCTCCTCGTCTGGCCCGCGACGTCCCGGCTGGGCGGCGCGGTGCCCGCGGGTCCCGCCGTTCCCGCCGCCGGCCGGCTGCCGCACCGCCGCTCCGGTCTGGTGCTGGCGGGCGGCATGCTCGTCTGGTCGATGGCGCAGAACGCGCTCTGGGGTGTCAGCAGCCGCATCGGGATAGTGCAGGTGGGCCTCTCCGAGGTCTCCATAGGGGCGGTCTTCGCCGCCGCACTCGGCGCCGGGCTGCTCGGCGTGATGGGCGCCGGGCTACTGGGCGCACGGCTCGGACGCGCGGTCCCGATCGGGCTGGGCACCGTGATCATCGCGGTGATGATCGTGGTCAGCTCCTCTGCCGGCGGCCTCCGCTCGTTCGCGACCGGCGAGATCGTCTGGAACACCTTCTACCCGGTGGTCCTGTCGTACCTGATCGGTCTGGCCGCGTCACTGGACATACGCGGCCGCTGGGCGGTCCTCGCGGGATCGGCCTCTTCGGTGGGTGTGGCCTGCGGGCCGCTGCTGGGCAGCGTGTTGTCCGAGGCGTCCGGCTATCGGGTGATGGGGCTGATCCTGGGCGCCGTGACCCTGCTGGTCGCGGTCCCGGTGACGGCCGTCGCCCTGCACGCCGGTGGCCGTCCGCTGGTGCCGGGTTCGGTGCGCCGCAGGGGCGGTGCTCCGGTGGCCCTGCTCGCCGTCACCACCGGCGCGGTGCCCGGCGCCGTGCCCAGGCTCGGCGCGCCCGAGCAGGCCGTCACGGAGCTCAGCCTGCCCGAGTTGCGCCGCAGGCGACTGGTCAGGAGTGCGTTCCGGACGGCCGGCCCGGCCGGCGGGGACGGTCAGTCGAACGCGTACGCCTCGACCTCGGACAGGTAGCGCGCCCGGCGCTCCTCGTCGTGGTCGAGGAAGGCCGCCTCGAAGGAGTTGCGGGCCAGGGTGCGCAGCTGTTCGCGCTCCAGGCCGAGCGCCTCGTGGACGGCGTGGAAGGTGTCCCCGACGTACCCGCCGAAGTAGGCGGGGTCGTCGGAGTTCACCGTGCAGAGCAGCCCGGCGTCCATCATGGCCCGCAGCGGGTGCTCCTCCAGGGTGTCGATGGCCCGCAGCCGTACGTTGGACAGCGGGCAGAGGGTGAGCGGCACCCGGTCCGCGACCAGCCGCTTCACCAGCTCCGGGTCCTCCATGCAGCGCAGCCCGTGGTCGATGCGCTCCACGCCGAGTACGTCGAGGGCCTCCCGGATGTAGGCGGGCGGCCCCTCCTCGCCGGCGTGCGCGACCTTGCGCAGCCCGAGCGCCTCCGCGGCGGCGTACACCTCGCGGAACTTGGCGGGCGGGTGGCCGACCTCCGCGGAGTCCAGGCCGATCGCGCTGATGCGGTGCAGATGCGGCTTCGCGGCCTCAAGGGTCTCCAGCGCGGAGTCGGCGGACCGGTCGCGCAGGAAGCACATGATCAGCTGGGTGGAGACCCCGTGCTTCTCCTCGCTGCGCTCCAGCGCCCGGCCCAGCCCTTCGACGACCGCGGCGATCGGGACACCTCTGGCGGTGTGCGCCTGCGGGTCGAAGAAGATCTCCGCGTGCCGCACACCCTGCGCCGAGGCGCGGGCGAGATAGGCGTCGGCGAGCTCGGTGAAGTCGTCCTCGGTCCGCAACACCGCCATCAGCGCGTAGTACAGGTCGAGGAAGCTCTGCAGATCGTCGAAGAGGTAGGCGGTGCGCAGCTCCTCGGTGTCCGCGTAGGGCAGCCGCACGCCGTTGCGGGCGGCGAGCGCGAAGGCCAGCTCGGGTTCGAGGGTTCCTTCGATGTGGAGGTGGAGTTCTGCTTTGGGGAGGTGCACGGTTTCTCGCTAACGCAGGTGGTACTGGTGTTGTTACTGGTGACGCGTGGGGACCGGGACGGTGATCAGGTCCTGGGCGACGGTGAGTTCGCCCTCGAATCCGGCGGCGCGGGCCTGTGCCTCGAACGCCTCCTGGTCCGGGTAGCGCTGCGAGAAGTGGGTGAGCACGAGGTGCCGTACGCCCGCTTCCCGCGCCACCCGGGCCGCCTGTCCGGCGGTGAGGTGGCCGTGGTCGGTGGCGAGCCGTTCGTCCTCGTCGAGGAAGGTCGACTCGATGACCAGCATGTCGCATCCCTCGGCGAGCGCGTACACGCCGTCGCAGAGCCTGGTGTCCATGATGAACGCGAACCGCTGTCCGCGCCTGTGCTCGGAGACGTCGTCGAGGGTGACTTCGCCGAGGGCGCCCTCGCGCTGGATCCGGCCGATGTCCGGTCCGGCGACGGAGTGCTCCGCGAGCAGGGCGGGCAGCATGCGCCGCCGGTCGGGTTCGACGAGGCGGTAGCCGTACGACTCGACGGGGTGGGACAGCTTGTGGGCGCTGAGCGTGTACGCGTCCGTGGTGGCCAGCGGCCCGTCGGCGGCGACCGGGGCCTGGTCCAGCTCGACGGACTCGCGATAGGCGGTCGCGTACCGCAGCCGGTCGAAGAAGTGCTGTCCGCTCGCCGGGTAGTGCGCGGCGACGGGGTGCGGGACCTGGTCGAGGTTGATCCGCTGGATCACCCCGGCCAGGCCGAGCGAGTGGTCGCCGTGGAAGTGCGTGACGCAGATCCGGTTGATGTCGTGCGCGGCGACACCGGCCCGCAGCATCTGGCGCTGGGTGCCCTCGCCGGGATCGAAGAGGAGGCCCTCGCCGTCCCAGCGCAGCAGGTAGCCGTTGTGGTTGCGGTGCCGGGTCGGGACCTGGCTGGCGGTGCCGAGGACGACGAGTTCACGTGCGGACACGGTGTGGGGTGGTCCGTTCTAGGGCCTGTCCGGTGGATCAGGGTCGGATAGGGCGCGGCGTCTGGTGCGGTGCATCGCAAGGCGCCGGAGCGTCTCGATAGCGGAGCTATTGGGGCGTTTCGGCAACGCGGCGAGGTGCCGTGCCAGACGCCGCGCCCCCGGCCATGATCCGCCGGACAGGCCCTAGCCGGGGGGCCACTGGAGGCCGCGGCCTCCCAGGACGTGGGCGTGCGCGTGGAAGACGGTCTGTCCGGCGCCCGCACCGGTGTTGAACACGACCCGGTAGCCGCTGTCCGCGATCTTCTCGTCGGCGGCGACCTGCCCGGCCTCGCGCACCACGTCCGCGAGGACCTGCGGTTCCGCGGCGGCCAGGGAGGCGGCGTCGGGGTGGTGGAGGCGCGGGATGACGAGCACGTGGGTGGGGGCCTGGGGATTGATGTCGCGGAAGGCGACGGTGGTGTCGGTCTCCCGGATGATGGTGGCCGGGATCTCACCCGAGACGATCTTGCAGAACAGGCAGTCGGGCTGCGGTTCTCCTGCCATTTGGCGCTCCTTGAGTCTCGGTGATCAGTCAGGGGCCAGCCTAGCCGGACGGGCGCGGCCGTTTCCGGGGCCTGAGCCCCAAAATCCAGCCCCGCCGGCGATTGAGGCGCGGGGCCCGGGGCGGAGCCCCGATATCCAGCCCCGCCGGCGATTGAGGCGCGAGGCCCCGGCCGGAGCCCCAAAATCCAGCCCCGCCGGCGATTGAGGCGCGGGGCCCGGGGCGGAGCCCCGGTTACGGGACGGGGCGGGGTGGGGAACAGGCCCGCCGCAGGCGCCCCGGCGCCCCGGGACCCGCCCCGCCCCGCCCCACACCCCGCCCCCCCCCACACGTCACTACGGCAGCCGCGGCGCCGTCTTCGCCGGGGTCCTGGTCAGCGACTCCAGCGCGATCCGGATCGCCTCGTCCAGCTGCGGATCCCGCCCCGCCGCCCGGTCCTGCGGCGTCATGACGACCTCGACGTCCGGATCGACGCCGTGGTTCTCGACGCCCCAGCCGTACCCCTCCATCCAGAAGGCGTACTTGGGCTGGGTGACCAGCGTGCCGTCGACCAGCCGGTACCGGCTGTCGATGCCCACGACGCCGCCCCAGGTGCGGGTGCCGACCACCGGGCCGATGCCCATCAGCTTGATCGCCGCGTTCACGATGTCGCCGTCGGAACCGGAGAACTCGTCCGCCACCGCGACGACCGGCCCGCGCGGCGCGTCGCCCGGGTAGCTGTGGGGCTGCCTGCCGCGGGGCAGGTCCCAGCCGACGATGCGGCGGCCCAGCTTCTCCACGATCAGCTGCGAGATGTGGCCGCCGCGGTTCTCCCGGACGTCCACCACCAGCCCTTCGCGGGCGACCTCGGTGCGCAGGTCGCGGTGGATCTGGGCCCAGCCCGGTCCGGCCATGTCGGGGACGTGGACGTAGCCGAGGCGCCCGCCGGAGTGCTCGTGGACGTAACGGCGCCGGTCGGCGACCCAGTCGTGGTAGCGCAGCGGCTCCTCGTCCGCGATCGGTACGACGACGACATGGCGCGGGTCGCCGCCGTCGGCCGGTGAGACGGTCAGTTCGACCGGGTGGCCGGCCGAGCCGGTGAGCAGCGGCCCGGGGCCGCTCACCCGGTCCACGGGGTGGCCGTCGACCGCGAGGATCGCGTCCCCCGCGCGGACGGCGACGCCCGGTGCGGCGAGCGGTGCGCGGGCGGCCGGGTCGGAGGTCTCCGAGGGCAGGATCCGGTCGATGCGCCAGCTCCCGTCCTCGGCGCGGGAGATGTCGGCGCCGAGCAGGCCCTGGCGGGCCGAGTCGTCGTGCCAGCCGCCGGTCGGCTGCACATAGGCGTGCGAGGTGCCGAGTTCGCCCTGTACCTCCCACAGCAGGTCCATGAGGTCGTCGTGGGTGGCGACGCGCTCCAGCACCGGCCGGTAGCGGTCCAGGACGCCGGTCCAGTCGGTGCCGCCCATGTCGGGGCGCCAGAAGTTGTCCCGCATGATGCGCCCGGCCTCGTCGTACATCTGGCGCCATTCGGCGGCCGGGTCCAGGGTGCGGCGGATCCGGGAGAGGTCGACGGTGACGCTGCCGTCGCCGTCGTGGTCGTCGTCGGAGCCCGCCGACACCCGGCTGTCGGACGGTACGACGCGCAGGGCGCCCCGGCTGTGCAGCACCAGCCGCCTGCCGTCGCCGCTGACCGCGAACCGGGCGATGTCCGAGGCGAGTTCCTCGCAGCGCAGCTTCTCCAGGTCGTACCGCTCCAGCACGGTCTCCGGGCGGCGGGCGTCGGGCGTGGCCGCGCTCGTGCCGAGGACCCCGACGACCGGGTGGCGCAGCCAGAGCAGTCCGTCCTTCGCGGCCCGCAGCGAGGAGTAGCTGGCCGCCTCGACGGGCAGGGCGACGATCCGGTCCGCGAGGCCGTCCAGGTCGATGCGGGTGACCGGGAGCGCGGTGGGGTTGTCGTCGCCCTCGCCGCTCTTCTCCCGCTCGGTCGGGCGGCCGTGCAGCTGCGGCCCGAACGGGGAGGGGGTGGTCGCGGCGAGCGTCAGCAGGTGCGGCCGGCAGCCGCCGATGAAGGCCAGGTCGAAGACGTGTGAGTCGTAGACCGGGTCGAAGGCCCGCTCGGAGAGGAAGGCCAGGTGCTTTCCGTCGGGGGTGAAGGCGGGTGCGAAGTCGCGGAACCGCAGCGGGGTCGCCTCCGCGACCGTCAGGTCTGCCAGATGGGCGAGTTTGAGCTGGCTCAGCGGCTCTGGGCCGGGGTGCGACCAGGCGAGCCAGGAGGAGTCGGGCGAGAAGACGAGCCCGGAGGCGTCGCCGTGCTCGCTGCGGTCCACCTCGTGGACCTCGCCGCTCTCCCGCTCGACGATCAGTACCCGTCCGTCGTGGGCGGCGACGGCGAACCGGCTGCCGTCGGGGGCGGGCGCCAGGTCGAGGACCCGGCCGATCCGGCCCGCGGCGAGGCGGTGCGGTACGGCGTCGGTCGAGGTGCCGGTGGCGGGGGCGCACTCCAGCGCGTCGTCGCCCTCGGCGTCGGTGACCCAGACGACGTGCTGGTCGCCGTCGGCCTGGAAGGTGCGGGGCAGCCGGGCCCGTACGCCTGGTTCGACGGCGAGCGCGCGGGCCGGTCCCTCGCGGTGGGTGACCCAGTGGACGGCTCCGCGGGACCCGACCGCGCTGCCCCGCCCCGTACGGTCCGGGGACGCGGCGCTCAGGTGGCTGCCGGCGTGCACGGGGTGCGGCTGGAGGTCGGCGCGCTGGCCGCCGAGGCGGATGTCGAGGCGGCGGGGGCCGTCGCTCTCCAGGCCGTCCAGGAGCCACAGTTCACCGGCGGACGCGTAGGCGACCCGGGTGCCGTCGGTGGTGGCGTGCCGGGCGTAGAAGCCCTCGATGCCGGTGTGGCGGCGCAGATCGGTGCCGTCGGGGAGCGAGGAGTAGAGCGCGCCGACGCCTTCGTGGTCGGAGAGGAAGGCGATGCGCCCGCCCACCCACATCGGGCACTCGATGTTGCCGTCGAGCTCCTCGTTGACCCGGACGAACTCCTGCGGCTCCCCGTCGACCGGCGCCTCCTGCGCGGCGATCCAGAGCTTGCCGGCCGTGCCGCCCCGGTAGCGCTTCCACTTGGCGGCCTCGCGCCCCATGGTGGCCGAAAGCAGCAGGATCCGTCCGCCGGGCCCGTACGCGAGGGAGCCGACCGGCCCGTACGGCAGGGTCCGGGCGGGCCCGCCGTCGACCGGTACGGCGCGGGCCCAGGTGCGGCGCAGCGAGACCTGTCCCTGGGTGCTGAGGACCAGCACCTCACCCTCCGGGGTCCAGCCGTGCACGGCTGTCCGCGCGTCGCCCCAGTAGGTCAGCCGCTTGGAGGGGCCGCCGTCGACGGGGGCCAGGTGCACCTCGGGCGCCCCGTCCCGGGTGGACGTCCAGGCGACGAGGGTGCCGTCGGGAGATATCCGCGGCTGGGCCACGGGGCGGTTGTCCGCGCTGACCCGCCAGGCTCGGCCGCCGTCGAGCGGCGCGAGCCAGACGTCGTCCTCGGCGGTGAAGGCGATCAGGTCGCCCTGGACATCGGGATACCGGAGGTAGGAAGGCTGTGTCACAGCGATCACCCTAGGCCGAGGCCGCAGCCGGGGAAACGGAGTTGGCCGGAGTACGACGCAGTCGGTGTCCCGCCCACTTACTTGCCCTGCGGCGTTTCGGTCACCGTGACCGTGACCGTCACGGTCGGCCGGGCGCCTCCCCCACTGTCTCCCCCGCTGCCGCCCGCCGGGGGCCGCGGCGGCGTGGACGAGGAGGGCGCGGCGTCGCAGTTGCCGAGCATCGTGGCGCGGAAGACCGTCTTCCCGGCCGCCTTCGCGGTCATGTCACCGCTGACGCAACGGCCTTCGACCTCCCGGTCGACCTTGCCGTCGAGGCTGATGTCCTTGCCCTCCTTGGTGCGGCCGTGGCAGTCCACGTCCGCGATCCGGCTGGTGGCGGGGGTGGACGAACCGGTCCGGGAGCCGGCGCTCGCGCCCCCGCCGGTCCGTGCCGTGCAGCTCAGCCACTCCACGTGCACCCCTTCGTGCTCCAGCGCGCGGGTGGCGGTCTGATCGGTCGTCACCGCGATGGACGCGGAGTTCAGGCCGTTGACCGGGTCGCAGGCCGAGAGTCCGGCGACGACCGTGCCGGTGAGGCAGATCACGGCCGGAAAGCGTCGGATCCCTCGATTGCGCCATGCCCTTGATGTCCCCATACGGGCAGCTTCCCACCGCTCCTGACGGTGCGGTAGACCGCTTGCGGCCAGAACCGGCCAAGGTTCGGGGAAACGGCCCGATTCATGACCAGCGGCCGGTGCGGCCGAGCAGCAGGGCCGTCGCCGCCGTGCCCGCCGTGGACGTACGCAGCACGGTCGGCCCGAGCCGGCAGGTCCGGGCCCCGGCGGCGGCGAACGCGGCCAGTTCCTCGGGCGAGACACCGCCCTCCGGGCCGACGACCAGCACGATCTCGCCCGCTTCCGGCAGCTCGACGGTGGCCAGCGGTTCGCCGGGGTACCCGCGGTCCTCGTGCAGTACGGCCGCGAAGTCGGCGGTGGCCAGAAACGCGGCGACCTGCTTGGTCGTCATCGCGTCCGCCACCTCGGGGAACCGCACCCGGCGCGACTGCTTGCCGGCCTCGCGGGCGGTGCCGCGCCACTTCGCCAGCGCCTTGAGGCCCCGGTCGCCCTTCCACTGGGTGATGCAGCGCCCGGCCTGCCACGGCACGATCGCGTCGACGCCGGTCTCCGTCATCGTCTCGACGGCGAGCTCGCCCCGGTCACCCTTGGGCAGGGCCTGCACGACGGTGATGCGCGGCCCTGGCCGGGGTTCCTCGTGGACCGGCTCCAGGCCGCCGAGCACCAGCCGGTCCTTGCCCTCCGCGGCGGACACCACGCCCTGTGTCCAGCGGCCCCGGCCGTCCGTCAGGACGACCTCCTCCCCGGCGTGCAGGCGCCGGACCGAGACGGCGTGCCGTCCCTCCGGGCCGTCCAGGACGAACCCGGGCCCCGTGGGCATCTCCTCGACGACGAAGACGGGTGCCGTCACTGCGTGCTCCTTGTGCTCACTGCCGCCCGTGCGGCGTCCAGTTCCTCCACGAGCAGGGCGACGAGCCGGCCGGCCGTCAGCTCGCGTGCCATCCGGTGCCCCTGGCCGGCCCACAGCGCCATGCCCTGCGCGTCCCCGGCCTTGGCCGCCGCCTTGCGCAGCGGCGCGGTCAGCTGGTGGATCTGCGGGTAGGCGGCGGGGGCGTACGGTCCGTGCTCGCGGACGAAGCGGTTGACCAGGCCGCGGGCCGGGCGCCCGGAGAAGGCCCGGGTCAGGGTGGTGCGGACGAACAGCGGGTTGGTCAGGGCCTGCTTGTGCAGCAGGTGGGCGCCGGACTCCGGGCAGATCAGGAAGGCGGTGCCGAGCTGCGCGGCATCGGCCCCGGCCGCGAGCACCGCCGCGATCTGGGAGCCGCGCATCAGCCCGCCGGCGGCGATGACCGGGATCTGCACGGTCTCGCGGACCTGGGCCACCAGGCTGAGCAGCCCGGTGCCGATCCCGTCGGCCTGCGGGTCGTCGCGGTGGGTGGACTGGTGGCCGCCCGCCTCGACGCCCTGGGCACACACGGCGTCGGCGCCGGCCCACTGCGCGGCCTGGGCCTCCTCGGGCGTGGTGACCGTCACGACGGTGTACGTGCCCACGGCGGCGAACGCGTCGAGGGTGTCGCGGGTCGGGCAGCCGAAGGTGAAGGAGACGACCGGGACCGGGTCCTCCAGCAGGATGGCGAGCTTGGCCTCGTAGCCGTCGTCACCGTCGGACTCGGTCTCGCCGAGCGGGGTTTCGTACCAGGTGGATTCGCCCGCGAGCTGGTGCCGGTAGACCTCGACGGCGCTCGGGTCGGCGAGGTTGGGCTGCGGCATGAACAGGTTGACGCCGAAGGGCTGGCCGGTCAGTCCGCGGACCAGCTTCACGTCGTTGTACATGCCGTCCGCCGTCTTGTACCCGGCGGCCAGGAAGCCGAGCCCGCCGGCCTCGGCCACGGCTCCGACGAGCTGCGGGCAGGAGACTCCGCCCGCCATCGGGGCCTGCACGATCGGATACCGGCAGAGATCGGTCAACGCGGATGGCATGACGGCATCGTGTCATGCCCGTCCTGTCCCGTGATGCGCACCCCGTGGCCGCGATATGTCCGCAATGCCGTACGGGCCCGGAAATCCGGGCCCGTACGGTGGTGACGCGTCGGATCAGCGCCCGTTGAACGCGTCCTTCAGCCGGGAGAACAGGCCCTGCTGGCCGGGCTGGAACTGGCCGGTGGGCCGTTCCTCACCGCGCAGTTTCGCCAGCTCCCGCAGGAGGCGTTCCTGCTCGGGGTCCATCTTCGTCGGGGTCATCACCTCGACGTGCACGATCAGGTCGCCGCGCCCGCCGCCCCGCAGGTGCGTGATGCCGCGCCCGTGCAGCGGGACGGACTGGCCGGACTGGGTGCCCGGCCTGATGTCGACCTCCTCCAGTCCGTCGAGCGTCTCCAGCGGCACCTTGGTGCCGATGGCCGCCGCCGTCATGGGGATGGTGACCGTGCAGTGCAGATCGTCGCCGCGCCGCTGGAAGACCGCGTGCGGCAGCTCGTGGATCTCGACGTAGAGATCACCGGCCGGGCCGCCGCCGGGGCCGACCTCGCCCTCGCCCGCGAGCTGGATGCGGGTGCCGTTGTCGACGCCTGCGGGGATCTTCACGGTGAGGGTGCGCCGCGAGCGGATGCGGCCGTCGCCTGCGCACTCCGGGCAGGGGGTCGGCACGACCGTGCCGAAGCCCTGGCACTGCGGGCAGGGCCGCGAGGTCATGACCTGGCCGAGGAACGACCGGGTGACCTGGGAGACCTCGCCGCGGCCGCGGCACATGTCACAGGTCTGGGCCGAGGTGCCGGGTGCGGCACCCTCTCCGCTGCACGTCGTACAGACGACGGCCGTGTCGACCTGGATGTCCTTGGTCGTACCGAAGGCCGACTCCGAGAGGTCGATCTCCAGCCGGATCATGGCGTCCTGGCCGCGCCGGGTCCGCGAACGGGGTCCGCGCTGCGACGCCGTGCCGAAGAACGCGTCCATGATGTCGGAGAAGTTGCCGAAGCCGCCCTGTCCGAATCCGCCCGCGCCACCTCCGCCCGAGGCGGACAGCGGGTCGCCGCCGAGGTCGTATACCTGCTTCTTCTGCGCGTCCGACAGGACCTCGTAAGCGGCGTTGATCTCCTTGAACCGCTCCTGGGTCTTCGGATCGGGGTTCACATCCGGGTGCAGCTCGCGTGCGAGCCGCCGGAAGGCCTTCTTGATCTCGTCCTGCGAAGCGTCGCGGCGCACGCCGAGTACGGCGTAGTAGTCCGTGGCCACTTACGACTCCGCCAGGATCTGTCCGACGTAACGTGCCACTGCGCGTACCGCTCCCATCGTTCCGGGGTAGTCCATGCGGGTCGGTCCGACCACGCCGAGTTTGGCGACTGCCTCGTCGCCCGAACCGTAGCCGACCGCGACGACGGACGTGGAGTTGAGTCCCTCGTGGGCGTTCTCGTGCCCGATTCGTACGGTCATGCCCGAGTCCTTGGCCTCGCCGAGCAGCTTCAGCAGCACGACCTGCTCCTCCAATGCCTCCAGCACCGGCCGGATCATCACGGGGAAGTCGTGCCCGAATCGGGTGAGGTTGGAGGTGCCGCCGATCATCAGCCGCTCCTCCGTCTCCTCGACGAGGGTTTCGAGCAGGATCGAGAGCACGGTGGACACGGTCGCCCGGTCCTCGCTCTCGAAGGATTCCGGCAGGTCCTGCACCAGCTGCGGGACGTCCGCGAAGCGGCGTCCCACCACCCGGCTGTTGAGCCGGGCGCGCAGATCGGCGAGAGAGGTCTCACCGAACGGCGTCTGGCAGTCGACCAGCCGCTGTTCGACCCGGCCGGTGTCCGTGATCAGCACGAGCATCAGCCGGGCGGGGGCCAGGAGCAGCAGTTCCACGTGCCGCACCGTCGAGCGGGTCAGCGAGGGGTACTGCACGACGGCGACCTGCCGGGTCAGCTGCGCGAGCAGCCGTACGGTCCGTCCCACGACATCGTCGAGGTCGACCGCGCCGTCGAGGAAATTCTGAATGGCCCGGCGCTCCGGCGACGACAGGGGCTTGACGCCCGCGAGCCGGTCGACGAAGAGCCGGTAGCCCTTGTCCGTAGGGATGCGTCCCGCGCTGGTGTGGGGCTGGGCGATGAAGCCCTCGTCCTCCAGCACCGCCATGTCGTTGCGGACGGTGGCCGGGGAGACTCCCAGCTTGTGCCGTTCCGTGAGCGCCTTGGAGCCGACGGGCTCCTCGGTGCCGACATAGTCCTGGACGATGGCGCGCAGCACTTCGAGTCTGCGTTCGCTGAGCATCGCGCACACCTCCAGCTGTCTACCTCGGTCGATCTCGGGTCGTTCCCGGGACTCCTCCTGGCACTCTGTCCATTCGAGTGCCAGCAATCTCCCCGGTCAGTGTACGGCGACGGGGTGGGCCCCTAGCAAGGGCGACCGGCCACGCTACCGCGAGACCGCGCAGGTCGTTGCCGATAGCGTCGCCGTATGGACGTCGCTTGGGAAGAGTTCGGCTGGGAGCGGTTGGGTGACGGAGTGGGCCGGCGGCGGCTGCCGGGCTGGGACGCGACGGCCGCACTGGTGGCCGGAGCGGACGGGATGCTGCTCTGCGACACGGGCTCGACGCTCCGGGAGGGCGCCGGACTGCGTGACCAGATCGACCGGCTGACCGGCCGGAGGGTGACACATGTCGCACTGAGCCATCCGCATTTCGACCACGTACTGGGCACGGCCGCCTTTGCCGGGGCGCGGGTGTACGGGGCGGCCGGCCTGCCGGAGCTGCTGCGGGCCGAGGCGGAAGACCTGCGCCGCTCGGCCGTCGCGCACGGGGTGCCGGAGCAGGAGGCGGCACAGGCGGTGGAGGCGCTGGTGGTCCCGCACCACCAGGTGCGCGGGGAGCAGGCGCTCGACCTCGGCGGCGGCCGCCGGGTGCTGCTGGCCGAGGTGGGCCCTGCGCACAGCGGGCACGATCTGGCGGTGCTGGTGCCCGGCTCGCCCCCGGTCGTCCTCTGCGGCGACCTGGTCGAGGAGTCCGGCGAGCCGCAGGCCGGTCCGGACGCGGTGGTCTCGCGCTGGCCGGCCGCGCTGGACCGGCTGCTGGCGCTGGGCGGTGAGGACGCGCTGTACGTGCCGGGTCACGGAGCGGTGGTGGACGCGGCGTTCGTCCGGGCACAGCGCGACGCGTTGGCGCACCGCTTCGGCGTGTCGTGAGGCCGTCGCGTCCTATCGTCGTGCGATGCGCAGCTATCAGCCGGACCTGACCCCGCCGTGGAAGAAGTCCGCCCCCGCCCCCGAGGTGCCCGCAGAGCCGGATCTGGTCGTGGAGGAGGCCGTCACCGGATTCTGCGGTGCGGTGATCCGTTGCGAGAAGACGGCAGAGGGGCCGACGGTGACCCTGGAGGACCGGTTCGGCAAGCACCGGGTCTTCCCGATGGCGCCGAGCGGCTTCCTGCTGGAGGGCCGGGTGGTGACGCTGGCGCGCCCGTCGGCCGGCGGGCCCGTCCGCCCCGCCCGGACGGCTTCCGGCTCGGTGGCGGTCCCCGGGGCGCGGGCACGGGTGGCGCGGGCCGGGCGGATCTACGTGGAGGGGCGGCACGACGCGGAGCTGGTCGAACGGGTCTGGGGCGACGACCTCCGGATCGAGGGCGTGGTCGTCGAGTACCTGGAGGGCATCGACGACCTCCCGGCGATCGTGCGCGAGTTCTCCCCGGGACCGGACGCACGCCTCGGTGTACTGGTCGACCATCTGGTGCCGGGTTCCAAGGAGTCCCGCATCGCGGCGCAGGTGACGGACGGGAACGTCCTGGTGGTCGGCCATCCGTACATCGACGTGTGGGAGGCGGTGAAGCCGTCGTCCGTGGGGATCGGCGGCTGGCCGGTGGTGCCGCGCGGCCAGGACTGGAAGACCGGCGTGTGCCGTTCGCTGGGGTGGCCGGAAAACACCGGTGCGGCCTGGCAGCGGATTCTGTCCTCGATCCGCTCCTACCGCGACCTGGAGCCCGAACTCCTGGGCCGGGTCGAGGAATTGATTGATTTCGTCACGCTTCCCGACTGATGTCCTACGGGTCTTCCCGCCAATCCCGGGCTGATCCCTACAATTCCCTGCGCCTCGCACGCATCATCGGTTATTGAGTGTTTCCTGGCTCTTTTCGCGAGGGAAGGCACGGGGGCGATGGCGCGCGAGGTATGGCGGGACAGTGCGGACAACGAGGCGGCCTCGGCCGTCTTCCACTTCGTGCAGCAGCTGATCGACCGGTACCGGGACAACCGCCCGGTGATGCCGTTGGTGGTCCTCCAGGCCGCCGACGCCGACGTCCCGTCCGCCGTGGATGCCAGGGTCGAGCAGATCGTGCGCCAGATCCACCACGCCAACCAGCTGCGCCGGGTGCCGCTGAAACTGCTCGACGGCCGTGGCGAGACGCCGTACGAGGCGGCCCTTGACATGGTCCGCACGCTGACCGAGAAGCCGTGGGAGACCCGGAGCAGCTCGCAGTTCAAGCCCTTCACCTTTCCCCGCTCGCGGCTGCTCGGCGCCATCGAGCAGGCCACCGCCGCCGTGGTCAGGGAGCCGGACCGGGGCGGCTCGCCCGAGGAGCGCGCCGAACGGATCCTGGAGCGGCTGAGCACCCTGCGCTGGCGGGCCGGCCGGCACGGTCCGCGCAACTGGCTGGGCGCGTTCCGGGAGTCGGTGCGGCCGGAGACGTTCCTCGGGGCCGTCGTCATCGCGGTGCTCGGTGTGCTGCTCGGCGAGATCGGCTGGGTGCCCACCGCCCTGGTGGCCGTGGGCGCGGTGCTGGGGCTCGCCGTCGTGCGGCTGGTGACGACGTCGGCGCCGCCGCTGCTGTGGCTGCGGCGGGCCAGCAGGTGGTTCGCCACCACGTCCTCGCTGGCGGCGGCCAGCACCGGGTACCCGTCCGACGGCTGGTCCCGGTTCTCGCCCAGCGGGTCGTGGCGGGTCATCCGGGTCCGGGCCTCCGTGGTCGCGGGGCGGGTGGCCGACGCGGCGGCGGGCGACGAGCAGTCCCGCCAGTTCCACCTGGAGCTGCGGGTCCAGGCGCTGCTGGAGGACCTGCGGAACAACTACCGCCCCCACGCGCTGGACTGGCGGGCCGGTAAGCGCACCGTGCCTCCGGTGGTGTTCCTTCCCACCGCCTGCCAGAACAACGGCGGAGTCCAGCTGATCAACGCCATCAACAACGTCCGCTCCCGGCGCAGCGAGGTGGACCCGCTGCTGCTCCTGGCCTCGCTGCCGGCCGCCGAGATACTGCGGCACACCCCGCCGCTGCCCCCGGAGCCGCTGCCCACGCACACCGGTGCGGCGCGGGCCCGTTACGACGACTGGATCAGCCATCTCAGCATCGGGCAGTCCCCGACGGCCGCCGCCACCCTCGCCTGGGTGCTGCGGCTGCCGCTCTCGACCGAGCAGCTGACCCATGAGCACGCGCACGCGCAACTGGTCACGGAGCGGATACGCCGCACGTGGGTCTGGTGGGTGATGTCGCGTACGACCCTGGCGTGCCTCGTGGTCGGCGCCCTGCTGGCCACCTTCCTGGTGAGCAGTGAGCTGGCGGACCGGTACTGCCACGGTCCGCTCACCGACGTGAACACGGACTCGGTGAAGCTCGCGGCCCCCGGCGGCGGGCCGAAGGAGTGCATAGGCGTCTCGACGACGACGCAGGTGCGTTTCGCGGCGGGCAACGAACTGTCGCTGGACGGCTCCGGCAAGGGCGTCACGTTCGACCGGATCGAGCGGGCGGTGGAGGCGGAGAACGCCGCCATCGTGCCGGGGGACGACTACGTCACCGTCATCTACGCGGGCCCGTTCACCGCCACGTCCCCGGAGGGCACCCGTAAGGCCCTGGAGGAGCTGACGGGTGTGTACCTGTACCAGCACCACACCAACAAGCTGGACTTCTCCGTCAAGCTCAAGGTGCTGGCCGCCAACGGCGGGCAGGACATGCTCCAGCAGATACCGGCGGTGAGGAAGATCATCGAGGTGGCCGCGAAGGACCCCAGCGTCGTCGGTGTGGTCGGGCTGGGGCGTGACACGACCGACAGCCCCGAGGCCACCGAGCTGCTTCAGGAGGCCGGTCTCCCGGTGGTGGACACGACCAACTCCGGCGGCTACCTGGCCAAGGGCTACTCGAACTACTTCGGCATCGCGGCGACCGACGAGGAGCAGGCGGACGCGATGGCCCTGGTGGCCCGGCAGGTGGCCGGGAAGTCCGCGCACCCGCGGGCCCTCGTGCTCTCCCGGCGCCTCGGCAACAACGACAAGGACCAGTACACGGTCGAGCAGCGCAGGGTGGGCAGCGCGATGCTGAAGAAGGCCGGGTTCAAGCTGTCGGAGCTGGCGGAGTACAGCCTCGGCCGCCGCAACAGCGCCGATCTCGACAAGCCGGTCCAGAAGATCTGCGAGGCGGACCCGGCACCGGACGCCCTGTACTTCGCCGGCCGGGTCGAGGACGTCAACAATCTGATGGGCCGGCTCGCCCAGGGCTGCGCGGGAAAGCCGATCACGGTCTTCACCGGCGACGACCTGACCAAGGCCCGGTTCGCGGACAGCACGGATCTCGCGGAGGACGTCACGCTCTACCACACGGCGCTCGCCCCGATGGGCCGCGGCCGGGCCGACGGTTTCTACCCGGAGGCGCACCGGACCCTGGAGGGCCTGCTGCCCGAGGGCGGGACGCTGCCCCGGCTGCCCGCCACCAAGGCCTACCAGGACGGCCTGTTCGCCAGCGGGCAGTCGGTCATCTCGTACAGCGCGACGGCCGCCCTCTACGACGCCGCCAGCCATGGCGACACGATGAACAGCGCCGCCGAGACATGGGCGAACCTGTACGCGGTGAACCTGAAGTCGATGCCCACCGGCACCGTCACCTTCCGCGGCTTCATCCCGTACGAGGCGCAGGCCGGCCACGGTCTCGACGTCGTCGAGATCACCTATCCGGACGGCCGGATCCACAGCAGGGTGATCTGCGGCCGGCCCGCCGGGGCCGACAAGCTCACCCCGGCGGGCTGCCCGGTGGGGTGAGCAGCTTCAGGGGCCGGTTGCGGCGTGAGCCCGCTCAGTCCACCAGGTCCCGCACCACCGCGTCGGCCAGCAGCCGCCCGCGCAGGGTCAGCACGGCCAGGCCGTCCGCGAAGGGGCCGGGCTGCAGCAGACCGTCGTCCACGGCCCGCCGGGCCGCCGCGAGCCCGGCCGGGGCGAGCAGGGACAGCGGGCAGCCGTCGGAGAGCCGCAGTTCCAGCAGGATGCGCTCGACGCGGCGGTCCTCCGCGGAGAGGATCTCGCGTCCCGCCCCGGGCGAGCGGCCCTCGGCCAGCGCCTGCGCGTACGCCCCCGGGTGCTTCACGTTCCACCAGCGCACGCCGCCGACGTGGCTGTGCGCCCCGGGTCCGGCGCCCCACCAGTCGGCGCCGCGCCAGTACAGCTCGTTGTGCAGGCAGCGGCCCTCGGGCGTCCGGGACCAGTTCGACACCTCGTACCAGGAGAAGCCGGCCGCGGCCATCGCCTCGTCCGCGATGAGATAGCGGTCGGCGTGCGCGTCGTCGTCCGTCATCGGGATCTCGCCCCGCTTGATCCGGCGGGCCAGCTGGGTGCCCTCCTCGACGATCAGTGCGTACGCGGAGACGTGGTCGGGCCCGGCGCCGATCGCCGCGTCCAGCGAGGCCCGCCAGTCGTCGTCGGACTCGCCGGGGGTGCCGTAGATCAGGTCGAGGTTGACGTGCTCGAAGCCGGCCGACCGCGCCTCCGCGACACAGGCCTCCGGGCGGCCCGGGGTGTGCGTGCGGTCGAGGATCTTCAGTACGTGCTGCCGGGCGCTCTGCATCCCGAAGGAAATCCGGTTGAAGCCGCCCTCGCGCAGCTCGGCCAGGTAGGCCGGGCCGACCGACTCCGGGTTGGCCTCCGTGGTGATCTCGGCGTCGTCCGCGAGACCGAACTCCTCGCGGATCGCCCCCAGCATGGAGACGAGGTCGGCGGCGGCGAGCAGGGTCGGCGTACCGCCGCCGACGAAGACCGTACGGACCGGCCGGGGGTCGTCGCCGAGGATCTTGCGGGCCTGGCGGACCTCACCGATCAGGTGGGAGGCGTAGTTGTCCCGGGAGGCCAGGGCGCCGCCGGAACCGCGCAGCTCGGTGGCGGTGTAGGTGTTGAAGTCGCAGTAGCCGCAGCGGGTCGCGCA
Organism: Streptomyces sp. NBC_00341; assembly: GCF_041435055.1. Taxonomy (NCBI): domain Bacteria; kingdom Bacillati; phylum Actinomycetota; class Actinomycetes; order Kitasatosporales; family Streptomycetaceae; genus Streptomyces; species Streptomyces sp. NBC_00341. Next base: position 2,697,292 of record NZ_CP108002.1, read on the forward strand.
GTACGGCACATGCAGGTAGAAGCCGAGCGGCCGGCCGGCGGCGCCTTCCAGGGCATGGCGGGGCAGCGCCCCGTCGTCGGGCACGGGCTCACCATCGGGCAGTACGGAAGGCATACCGTCCATTGTCGCGCGCCGCCCGGCGACCGGACGCCACCCCCGTGCCCGGCCCGCTGCGGGCCCTACAGGGCCTGGAGGACCAGCAGCGCCAGGTCGTCGTCCGGCGGGCGCTCCGCGAAGGAGTGCACCGCCTGGTTGATGCGGTCCGCGATCCCCTCGGCACTCAGCCCGGTGCAGTCGGCCAGCGCCTGCGCCAGCCCGTCGCCGTCGTCGAACATCACCGGCCCCGAGCGCCGCTCCGTCACCCCGTCGGTGACGCACAGCAGGCTGTCGCCGGGGGCCAGGTCGAAGCTCTGGCTCTCGTACGTCGCGTCGTCGACGACACCGAGCAGCAGCTGCGGCTCCGCGGCGATCCGCACCGTGCCGTCGGGGCGCAGCAGCAGCGGCAGCGGGTGGCCGGCGCTCGCCAGGGTGCAGCGCGCGCCCCCGTCCGGCAGCGGCACGAGCTCCCCGTACAGCAGGGAGAGGAACCGGGGCCCGCTCTCCGCCGACTGCTGGCCGCCCGCGGCGGCGACCATCAGCGCGGCCGCCTCCGCGGCCTCCATGGCGTCGTCGAGGAGGAGCCGGTTGAGCCGGACCAGCACCTCACCGACCTGGAAGCCCTCGCGGGCCAGCAGCCGCAGCCAGGGGCGGGCGAGGCCGGTGACGACGGCGGCCTCCGGACCGCTGCCCTGGACGTCGCCCAGGACGAAGCACCAGCGGTCGCCGGGGCACGGGAAGATGTCGTAGAAGTCACCGCCGACCACCCCGTCGTCGCTGGGTTCGTACACCAGCGAACTGGCCACGCCCGGTATGTCGGCGACCTTGCTGGGCAGCAGCCCGCGCTGCAGGATGCGGCTGATGGTGGCCTGCCGGGTGTAGGCGCGGGCCGCGCCCACGGCGAGGCCGACCCGGCGCACGAAGTCCTCTATCAGGGCGGTCACCTCGTCGGGGACGCGGGCGATGCCCTCGCGGCCGACGAGCACGGCGCCCAGGGTGCGGCCGCCCGAGGTGATCCGGTACGCGAGGGCGACGCCGTCGCTCCCGTCCGCCGGTTCGGCGTCCTCCGCGCTGCCGGGCCAGGGGATCGAGACAGGTCCGGTGCCGACCCGCTCGGGGAGCCGGAGCGGATCGCCCTCCAGTACCTCGCGCAACGGGTCTATGCGGGTCTCGTCGATGTGCCAGACCTTGGCGAGCCGGGGGACGGCCGCCCGGCCGCCGCTCTCCGGCTCCAGCCAGATCGCGCACCAGTCGGCGAGCCTGGGGACCAGTAACTGTCCGGCGAGCGCGGCCACGATGTCCTCGTCGAGCTGCCCGGCCAGCAGGTCGGAGGCCTCCGCGAGGAACGAGAGCGCGCCGCGTCCGGCCCAGTCCGCGTCGTCCCGCAGGGCGCGCCGGGCGGTGGGGGCGAGGAGTTCGGCGGCGCGCAGGCCCTGCTGGAAGCCGGGTTCCGTGCGGGCGTCCGCGAAGGGGTTCCAGTCGTCGACGGGGAGCCGGGCCCAGACGGTCTTGAGGCCGGTGCGGTAGGTGATGCCCCAGCGCTCCGAGAGGGTGGCGACGAGTTCCAGCCCGCGCCCGTACTCGGCGGGCTCCCCGGGGCCGGCCGCACCGTCGGATCCGGCGCCGTTCTCGCTGCCGTCGCTGCGCACGGCACGGGCCGGGTGGTGGTCGGAGACCTCCAGCACCAGTGCGGACGCCTCTTCCTCGGTCGCCTCCTCCAGCCGGAAGAGCAGTTCGACGTTGGTCCCGGCGTGCACGACGGCGTTGGTGACCAGTTCGCTGACGATCACCGCCGCGTCGTCGGACAGCCGGTCGCTGAACCCCACCGCTGCCGGCAGGCCGAGCCCGCTCCACTCGGCGAGCGCCGCCGCGACGAACCGCCGGGCCGCGGCGGGCGCGAGCAGGTTCCCGGGCAGACTCGTACGGGCGACCGGCTGGCTGCCCGTGGACTCGGCGCTGGTTCCGGGACGTTGCACGATGTCCCGCTGCAAGGGAATGGACCCCACCGGGCGGCTCCTGACCTGTTCTGGCTCTGCCTGTTCTCGCTCTTGCGCCGCTGACGACAGGGACAGAGTGACAGATCGGCCCACCCCACACGCGCCGAGTTACCGAAGTGATCGGAGAAGCGAGCGCCGGAGCGCACGCCGGGGCAGGCACGGGGGGGCACGGGGGCGACGTCCAGGCCCCCGCGCAGGAGCGCGGGGGCCTGGCGGCCGGAACCGGTTGGCGGGTGGCCGGAAGCGGGTGGCGGGCGAAGGCCGGGTGGGCCGCCGTCCTCACGCCTCGCGGGAGCCCGCGTACATGTCCTCGATCAGGTTCTTGTAGGCGCGCTCGACGACGGGCCGCTTCAGCTTGAGGCTGGGCGTCACCTCACCGTGCTCGATGTCCAGGTCACGCGGGAGCAGCCGGAACTTCTTGATGGTCTGCCAGCGCTGGAGCCCCTCGTTGAGGCGCCTCACATAGCCGTCGATCATCTCGACGGTCTGCGGGGCCGCCACGACGTCCGCGTACGACTTGCCCTCCAGGCCGTTCTCGGCGGCCCAGCCGAGGATGGTCGGCTCGTCGAGGGCGATCAGCGCGGTGCAGAAGTTACGGTCCGCGCCGTGCACCAGGATGTTGGAGACGAACGGGCACACCGCCTTGAACTGACCCTCGACCTCGGCCGGGGCGATGTACTTGCCGCCCGACGTCTTGATCAGGTCCTTCTTGCGGTCGGTGATCTTGAGGTAGCCGTCCACGGACAGCTCGCCGATGTCCCCGGTGTGGAACCAGCCGTCGGCCTCCAGCACCTCTGCGGTCTTGTCCGGCAGCCCCTGGTAGCCCTGCATCAGACCGGGGCCGCGCAGCATGATCTCGCCGTCGTCCGCGATCCGCACCTCGGTGCCGGGGAGCGGCTTGCCGACCGTGCCGGTGCGGTAGGCCTCGCCCGGGTTGACGAAGGAGGCGGCGCTGGTCTCGGTGAGGCCGTAGCCCTCCAGGATGTGGATCCCGGCGCCCGCGAAGAAGAAGCCGATGTCGGGTGCGAGGGCCGCGGAACCGGAGACGCAGGCGCGGAGTCGGCCGCCGAAGGCCTCGCGGATCTTCGCGAAGACCAGGGCGTCCGCGGCCTTGTGCTTGGCGCCGAGCGCGAAGGGCACGGAGGCGGTGCCGGTGCGCCGGAAGTTGTCCTGCGAGACCTTCGCGTACTCACGGGCGACCCCGGCCGCCCACTGGAAGATCTTGTACTTGGCCGCGCCACCGGCACGGGCCTTGGCCGCGACGCCGTTGTAGACCTTCTCGAAGATGCGGGGGACGGCGGCCATGTACGTCGGCTGGACGATCGGCAGGTTCTCGATGATCTTGTCGACCCGGCCGTCGACGGCGGTGACGTGGCCCACCTCGATCTGGCCGGAGGTGAGGACCTTGCCGAAGACGTGCGCGAGCGGCAGCCAGAGGTACTGGACGTCGTCCTTGGTGATCAGGCCGGTGGAGACGGTGGCCTTGGCCATGTACGACCAGTTGTCGTGCGGCAGCCGCACGCCCTTGGGGCGGCCGGTGGTGCCGGAGGTGTAGATGAGGGTCGCGAGCTGCTCGGGGGTGATCGCGTCGACCCGCTCGGTGATCGCTGCGGGGTTCTTCGCCAGGTGCTCGGTGCCCAGCGCCTCCAGATCGGCCAGCGTGAGTACCCAGCCCTCGGGGTCGCCCTCGGCCGGTCCGGCGCCCTCGGCGTCGATGACGACGACATGGGCGAGGTCCGGCAGCTCGGCACGGCGCTCCCGGGCCTTGGCGAGCTGTACGGCGTCCTCTGCGATCAGTACCCGGCTCTGGGAGTCGGAGAGGATGAACGCCGACTCCTCGGCGTTGGTGGAGGGGTAGATCGTGGTGGTGGCGGCGCCCGCGCACATGACGCCGAGGTCGACGAGGATCCACTCGACCCGGGTGGACGCGGCGAGCGCGACCCGCTCCTCGGGCAGCACCCCCAGCGCGACCAGCCCGGCCCCGATGGCGTACACCCGCTCGGCGGCCTGCGCCCAGCTGAGTGACTTCCACTCGTCGGCGCCCCGGCCGTCGGCCGCGGGGACGGGGTAGCGGTACGCCTCGGCGTCCGGGGTGGCGGCCACCCGGTCGATGAAGAGGGTCGCCACGGACGGCGGACGGTTCTCGATCATGGTCTGTGCGTCGCTCACGACATCCTCCGGGCCTACGGCAGTGCTTCACGACCGGCTGCTGGTTCGCGGTTTGCTCTCCGCGTGTGTCTGGTGCTTGATCCTGCTTGTTTAACTCATGAGTAACTACGAAGTCGTGATCAGGGTAGAGCGCCCGCGTCCGCCGCGTAAGAGGCAATCGAACCCCGCTTCATAACGAACGGGCCCCCGCGCCGCAGCGTTCTGCGATGCGGGGGCCCATGGGTCTACCGATCAGTAGGGTCGGCGGGCGGGCGCAGGGGTCACTTCTTGGCCTTGCCTTCCCCGGCGGACTCGTCGGTCGACAGCACGGAGATGAACGCGTCCTGCGGCACCTCCACGTTGCCGACCATCTTCATCCGCTTCTTGCCTTCCTTCTGCTTCTCCAGCAGCTTCCGCTTACGGGAGATGTCACCGCCGTAGCACTTGGCGAGAACGTCCTTGCGGATGGCGCGGACGGTCTCACGGGCGATGACCCGGGAGCCGATGGCCGCCTGGATCGGCACCTCGAAGTTCTGCCGGGGGATCAGCTTCTGCAGCTTGGCGACGAGCCGGACGCCGTACGCGTACGCCTTGTCCTTGTGCGTGACCGCGGAGAACGCGTCGACCTTGTCCCCGTGCAGCAGGATGTCGACCTTGACGAGCTCGGCGGACTGCTCGCCGGTGGGCTCGTAGTCGAGCGAGGCGTAGCCGCGGGTCTTGGACTTCAGCTGGTCGAAGAAGTCGAAGACGATCTCGGCGAGCGGCAGGGTGTAGCGGATCTCGACCCGGTCCTCGGAGAGGTAGTCCATGCCGAGGAGGGTGCCGCGGCGCTGCTGGCACAGCTCCATGATCGCGCCGATGAACTCGCTGGGCGCCAGGACCGTGGCCCGGACGACCGGCTCGTGCACCTTGTCGATCTTGCCCTCGGGGAATTCACTCGGGTTGGTGACGGTGTGCTCGGTCCCGTCCTCCATCTCGACCCGGTAGACCACGTTGGGCGCGGTGGCGATGAGGTCGAGGCCGAACTCCCGCTCCAGCCGCTCCCGGACCACGTCGAGGTGGAGCAGCCCGAGGAAGCCGACGCGGAAGCCGAAGCCGAGCGCCGCGGAGGTCTCCGGCTCGTACACCAGGGCGGCGTCGTTGAGCTGGAGCTTGTCGAGGGCCTCGCGCAGGTCCGGGTAGTCCGACCCGTCCAGCGGGTACAGACCGGAGAACACCATCGGCTTGGGGTCCTTGTAGCCGCCCAGCGCCTCGGTCGCCCCCTTGTTCAGGGAGGTGATCGTGTCACCGACCTTGGACTGCCGGACGTCCTTCACGCCGGTGATGATGTAGCCGACCTCACCCACGCCGATGCCGTCGGAGGGCGTCATCTCCGGGGAGGAGACGCCGATCTCCAGCAGCTCGTGGGTGGCGCCGGTGGACATCATCCGGATGCGCTCGCGCTTGTTCAGCGAGCCGTCGACGACACGGACGTACGTCACGACACCGCGGTACGAGTCGTAGACCGAGTCGAAGATCATCGCGCGGGCCGGGGCGTCGGCCTTGCCGACCGGCGCCGGGACGTCCCTGACCACGCGGTTCAGCAGCGCATCCACGCCGACACCGGTCTTCGCGGAGACCTTCAGCACATCCTCCGGCTGGCAGCCGATGAGGTTGGCCAGCTCCTCGGAGAACTTCTCGGGCTGGGCGGCCGGCAGGTCGATCTTGTTGAGCACCGGGACGATGGTGAGGTCGTTCTCCATCGCCAGGTAGAGGTTGGCGAGGGTCTGGGCCTCGATGCCCTGCGCGGCGTCGACCAGCAGGACCGTGCCCTCACAGGCCGCGAGCGAGCGGGAGACCTCGTAGGTGAAGTCGACGTGCCCCGGGGTGTCGATCATGTTGAGGACGTGGGTGCGGCCCTGGTCCTCGCCGACGGTGGGCGCCCAGGGCAGCCGTACCGCCTGGGACTTGATGGTGATGCCACGCTCGCGCTCGATGTCCATCCGGTCGAGGTACTGAGCGCGCATCTGCCGCTGGTCGACCACACCGGTCAGCTGGAGCATCCGGTCGGCAAGGGTCGACTTGCCGTGGTCGATGTGCGCGATGATGCAGAAATTGCGGATCAGCGCCGGGTCGGTACGGCTCGGCTCGGGCACGTGGAGAGGAGTCGCGGGCACGCAGGGTCCTGATTCTTGAGACGCCGAACGCCGTGTCTCGGGTCGATGTCGGGTCGGACGGATCTGTACTCGGATCTGTACGTAGCTCCCATCGTCCCACGCCCGCGGAGCGGAGACCGGTTTGGGCCGGTCGGAGCGCGGCTGCTACCGTGGACAGCTGTGCCTCGTGGCATTCCTGCCGCAGGGCGCACATCGAAGATCCAACGAACCTGAAAAGGCTCTTTCGTGGCGAACATCAAGTCCCAGATCAAGCGGAACAAGACCAACGAGAAGGCGCGCCTGCGCAACAAGGCCGTCAAGTCGTCGCTCAAGACCGCAATCCGCAAGGCCCGCGAGGCCGTCGTCGCGGGTGACGCCGAGAAGGCCACTGTGGCCGTCCGCGACGCCTCCCGTGCGCTCGACAAGGCTGTCTCGAAGGGTGTCATCCACAAGAACGCCGCCGCCAACAAGAAGTCGGCGCTGGCCACCAAGGTTGCCACCCTCCAGGGCTGAGCATTCCCGATGTGATCGCCGGAACGGATCCAGCGGGCCCTCTCTCCCGCTCCTGACCGGCCCCCGCGCCGCACACCGAACCTGCGTTCGCCACGCGGGTGCGGCGCACCAAGCACAGACTGAAGGCCCCGTCCGTTCCCCTCCCCAGGGAAACACCCGGGGCCTTCGTCATGCGCGCCCACCAGACAACGGCTCGCCCAGATCAAGCACCGGTCCGGCGCAGCCCACCCCGGCAGACCCAGCCCGTCCGGCGATTGAGGACACCCGAACGGCAAGTTCAAGCCCGTCCGGCGATTGAGGACACCACAGCGGGCCCACCGAACGGCGGCGCGACGCCGCCCCCCGCTACCGCCCCGCCCGAGCCGCCCGCGCCACCGCCACCACGGCCTTCTCCAGCGCGTACGCCGGATCGTCCCCGCCCCCCTTGACCCCCGCATCCGCATCCGCGACCGCCCGCAGCGCCACCGCGACCCCGTCAGGCGTCCACCCGCGCATCTGCTGCCGCACCCGGTCGATCTTCCACGGCGGCATGCCCAGCTCGCGGGCGAGATCCGCCGGCCGCCCCCCGCGCGCCGACGACAGCTTGCCGATGGCCCGCACCCCCTGCGCGAGCGCGCTGGTGATCAGGACGGCCGCCACCCCCGTCGACAGCGACCAGCGCAGCGCCTCCAGCGCCTCCGCCGCCCGCCCCTCGACCGCCCGGTCGGCGACCGTGAAGCTCGACGCCTCCGCACGTCCCGTGTAGTAGCGCGCGACGACCGCCTCGTCGATCGTTCCCTCGACGTCCGCGACGAGCTGCGACACCGCGCTCGCCAGCTCCCGCAGATCGCTGCCGATGGAATCGACCAGCGACTGGCACGCCTCCGGCGTCGCCGAACGCCCCAGCGCCCGGAACTCGCCCCGTACGAAGGAGAGCCGCTCGGCCGGCTTGGTGGTCTTCGGACAGGCGACCTCCCGCGCACCCGCCTTGCGTGCCGCCTCCAGCAGTGCCTTGCCCTTGGCACCACCCGCGTGCAACAGCACGAGCGTGATCTCCTCGACCGGATCGTCCAGGTACTTCTTGACGTCCTTGACCGTGTCGGCGGGGAGATCCTGCGCATTGCGCACGATCACCACCTTGCGCTCCGCGAAGAGCGACGGGCTCGTCAGCTCGGCAAGCGTGCCGGGCTGGAGCTGGTCGGAGGAGAGGTCCCGGACGTCCGTATCGGCGTCGGACGCGCGGGCCGCCGCCACCACCTGCTGCACGGCGCGGTCCAGGAGCAGGTCCTCCTGGCCCACGGCGAGCGTGAGCGGGGCGAGCGGGTCGTCGGTGGAATTCCTTCTGGTGGCCATCGCCGTCCAGCATCCCACGCGCCGCTGACAGCCCGGCCGGCCGCTGTCGGGCCGCCCTTGTCCGGCCGCCCTTGTCCGGGCCGCCCACTGTCGGGGCCGCCGCCACCCGTGCCGGAGAATGGGCGGGTGAGCGATGTGAGACATGTACTGGTGCTGCCCGACCGCGATACGGCGCAGGAGGTGGCGGACGAGCTGTCCGACCGGTTCGGGGTCACCGAGGAGCCGCAGCTCGTGCGCGACGCCCTGGCCGGCGAGGACGACGCGGAGGACGCCCAGTGGCTGGTGGTCGTGGAGGACCCGGACCGACGGCTGGACGCCTCGTCTCTCGACGGGTTCGCCGCGGAGTACGAGGGGTGGCTGGAGACCCCTTAGGCAGCGTCCGGGCGGGCCCCAGCACGTCGGAGCCCGCCCGGACTGGCTCAGCCCTTCGGGACGATCTGGATGTCCATGTCTATGGAGATGCTGGAGCCGACAGCGGCGATCCCGCGGGCCAGCATCGTCTGCCAGGTGAGGGTGAAGTCCTCGCGGTGCAGCTCGGTGGTGGCCCGGCAGGCCGCCCGCGTCTCGCCCTCCAGGCCGCTGCCGAGGCCGAGGTAGTGGGTGTCCAGCGTGACCGTACGGCTCACGCCGTGCAGGGTGAGCGCGCCGCTCACCCCCCAGCGGGTGCCGCCGCGGTGGACGAACCGGTCGCTGTAGAACTCCAGCGTCGGATAGCGGCCGACGTCGAGGAAGTCGCCGGAGCGCAGGTGGTCGTCGCGCATCTGGACGTTCGTGTCGATCGAGGCGGCGTCGATGATCACGTGCATGGCCGAGTTCTCCATGCGGTCAGCGATCCGGACCGCGCCCGCGAAGGTGTTGAACCGGCCGTGGATGCGGGCCATCCCGATGTGCCGGGCCGTGAAGCCGATCTGCGAGTGCATCGGCTCGATCTCCCACTCACCCGGGTCGGGCAGCTGCGGAGGCGCGGACATCTGAAGGGTCACATCGCCCAGACCCGCGTTCTCGCCCTCGGTGACCGAGGCCGAGCCGTGGAACGGGGTGAAGCCCTCAGCCGTGACGGCCAGCCGGTACTCCCCCGCCGGGACGGTGGCGAGGACATTGCCGTACGGGTCCGTCTCACCGGCGACGACCTTGCGCCCCTTGGCGTCCGTGACCACGAAGTCGGCCTGCCGGACGGCTTCGTTGACGGGGTCGAGCACTCGGCAGCTGAGGACTCCCGCCGAGTCCGGTACGGCGAGTCCCGCGAGGGCACTGCCGCGCACGGCACCCGTCGCTCCCTTGTTTCCGAGCCAGCGGCCGAACATCTTCACGTACTCCCCGGGGGCATCTTCACCTTGGGGCCGGGTGGCTGGACGTCGTTGTCGGAGCAGCGGCCCGCCGACGAGCATGCATTCGATCACCCTTGTGGCGTTCGAGGCAAACAGAGCATCTCGGCGGTGCTTGGGCGGAGGTGTTACCGAAGGTCCGAATTTGTCACTCCGTTTGTGTGTGTCACCCATTCGGGGCAGACGGACCGTCTCTGCGGACGGTGGGCAGCCGGTCGAGGTCGAGTCCGAAGTGCTCGCGGTACGCGGCGAGCACCTCCTCGTCGCCTCCCAACGGAGTCTCGTGCCGCTCGCCGCCGGCCGTCGTGACGAGCGTCCGGCCACTGAGCGTGATCCGGCCGGTGGCGGTGAACCGGGAGCAGACCGTGGACCGGGTGAAGCCGGAGTCGGGTGAGGTGCGGTGGTACCAGGCACCGGACCGGAAATCCGCCAGCGCCCGGGGCCGCAGGTCCAGCAGGAACTGCGGCACACCGTCACGCAGCACCTCGACGTCCCCGTAGCGCTCTCCGCCCTCCCCGGCGGCCCGACTGATCCGGAAGGTGCCGCGTGGGTCCTCCTGGTCGGTGCGGTCGTCGAGTGCGAGCGGCTGCTGGGCGTGGTCACCGAAGCCGACGTCCGCGAGCCACGGGCCGGTGCCGTCGTCCGTCCCCACGCGGAGCGCCAGGTGGTCGTAGGGAATGCCGGGCTTCCCGTCCTTGCCGTGGACCCGGGCCTGGAGCAGCGTGACCTCGAAACCCAGCTCCCGCAGCAGCGCGGCGAAGGCCCCGTTGAGTTCGTAGCAGAACCCACCGCGGCGGCCGGCCACGATCTTGTCGAGGAGTGCCTGCTCCTCCAGCACGATGTCCTCGCCGAGATGGATCGAGAGGTTCTCGAAGGGCACGGCGGTGAGGTGGCGCAGTTGCAGCTCGCGCAGTGCCGCCGCGTCGGCGCGGGCGGGCCGGGTGGCGCCGATGCGTGCCAGGTAGGAGTCGACGGTGTGCGGCAGGTGCGGGTCCATCCCGGCAGTCTGTCCCGGTGCGCGGTGGCCCGCCATGAGGCGGTGGTCCTAGGGCCTGTCGTCGAACTGCCGTCGTCGCCCGAAGGGCGGCCGCACGGCGTCAGGCGCGTGCTCTCGGCGTGCCGGCCCCAGACCCCTGTACTGGACGTACCGGGGTCTGGGGCCGGTGCGGCGAGAGTGCGTGCATGGCGTCGCGCGGCAGACGGCAGTTCGACGACAGGCCCTAGGACCGGCGGCGGAGGCGCGGTGCCGGGTGCACTGGCTAGCGTGCGGGAGATGACGAAGCACGAGCCGGCCCGCAGCCGGGAGCAGCGCAAGCAGGATGCGCTCGATCGCCTGGAGCAGGACGAGGACGCGTGGGTTTCCACCGCCTCGCAGGACGGCGTACCGACCCTGGTGCCACTGTGGTTCGTGTGGGACCGGGGGACGCTGCTGATGGCCACCCGGCGCACCAACCCCACCGCGGTCAACGTGACACCGGCCGGGCAGGCCCGGATCGCGGTGGGCCACACCCGCGATGTGGTCCTCATCGAGGCGACCGCCGAGGTGATCGAAGGGGCGGACCTTGCCCCGGAGTCGGGCGACGCCTTCGCCGCCAAGTTCGACTGGGACCTGCGGAACAGCCCCGCCTGGGTGTACCTGCGCTTCACTCCGACCGCGATCAAGGCGTGGCGCGAGGCGAACGAGCAGACCGGCCGTGAGCTGATGGCCGAGGGCCGTTGGCTGGACTGACGGTTCGGTCATGACCGGCCCACCGCCCGCAGCCCCGGCCCGGCACCCGTCACCGCGATCGCGCCGTCCCTGTCGGTGCGGAGCACCACCGCTCCCCCGGCCCTGAGCGTCTCGACCGTACCGGCGGCCGGATGCCCGTACGGGTTGTCCCGACCCACACTGACCAGGGCGAACCTCGGATGCACGGCCCGGAGCAGGGCGGCGTCCTGGTATGCGGAGCCGTGGTGGGCGACCTTGAGCACATCCACCCGCGGGAGGGCCGGGTAGCTGCGCAACAGTCGCTGCTGGGACGGGGGTTCGAGGTCACCGGGGAGCAGCAGGGTGAGCCCACCGGCCCGCACGAACAAGGTGACGCTGGCATCGTTCGGCCCCTGCGGCGGGGGCCCCGCCGCCCGACCCGCCGGGTCCACGGACGCACCGCCCACCGGCCACAGCACCTGCCAGTCGAGCGCGCCGATCCGGCGGCGCTCACCGGGGACGGTCCGCACCACGGAGACCCGGGCCGCCGCTGCCGTTCTCCTCACGAACGCGGCCTGCTCCGGCGGTTCGTCCAGGCTCGTCGTCTGGATCACGCCCACCGGTCTGCCCCGCAGAACACCGGGCAGACCCCGCACGTGGTCTGCGTGAAAATGAGTCAGCAGCAACAACGGGATGCGGGTGATCCCCAGGTCACGCAGGCACCGGTCCACGAGCCGGGGATCCGGTCCGGTGTCGACGACCACACCCGAGCCGGGCCCCGCCGCGAGCACCAGGGCATCGCCCTGGCCCACGTCGCACATCGCGAACGCCCACCCGGGCGGCGGCCACCCGGTCAGCACCCGGGTCAGCGGAACCGGGCGCACCACCGCGAGCACCAGGAGCAGCGCCGCGGCGCAACACACCCAGGGATGCCGTCCGACGCGCCGGGCGCACAGCACCACCAGCCCGGTCAGCGCGGCCAGCAGCAGCGCGCCCGTCCGCCCGTCGGGCCAGCCGATCTCCGCACCGGGCAGCGCCGCACCGGTCCGGGCAACCGAGGCGATCCACCCGGCCGGCCACCCCGCCACCCGGGCGAGCAGCTCGGCCACCGGCATGGCCACCGGAGCCAGGGCCAGCGCGGCGAACCCGAGCACCGTGGCGGGCGCGACCGCGAATTCGGCCAGCAGGTTGCACGGGATCGCCACCAGGCTCACCCGGGAGGCGAGCAGCACCACAACGGGCGAGCACACCGCCTGCGCCGCCGCCGCGGCAGCCAGCGCCTCGGCCAACCGGGGCGGTACCCGGCGCCGTTGGAGCGCGTCGCTCCACCGCGGGGCGATGGTCAGGAGCGCGCCGGTGGCCAGGACCGACAGGACGAATCCGTAACCGCGCGCCAGCCAGGGGTCGTAGAGCACCAGCAACAGGACGGCGGCGGCCAGCGCGGGGATCAGTGTCCTGCGCCGCCCGGTGCCGATGGCGAGCAGTGTGATCAGACCGCAGGCCGCGGCCCGCAGCACACTGGGTTCGGGCCGGCAGACGAGGACGAACGCGAGCGTGAGTCCGCCGCCGAGCAGGGCGGTCATCCGCAACGAGATCCCCAGCACGGGGGCCAGTCCTCGGCGTTCGGCCCGCAGCGCGCTGCCGGGCGGTCCGATGAGCAGGACCAGCAGGATCGCCAGGTTGGCACCCGAGACCGCCATCAGATGGGTGAGGTCGGTCGCCCTGAACGCGTCGTGCAGTTCCGGCGTGACCCGGGTGATGTCACCGACGACCAGTCCGGGCAGGAGCGCCCGCGCATCGGGGCCGAGCCCCTCGGTCGCGGTGCGCAGCCCGGCGCGCAGGCTGCCCGCCGTGCGCTGGACGAGTGTGGGCGGGCCGGTGACGCGGGGCGGGCCCTTGCCGGAGGGACGGAGAACCGCGACGGCCCGCTCCCCGGCGTGCAGCGGTGGCGCCAGCCGGCCGCTGACCTGTAATCGGGTGGAGGGCAGCAGCCGCTGCCACTGCTCCGCCGCACCGCCGGGTGTGACGATGACCAGCACCGGCGTGCGCAGCCGGGACGCCGAGCCGCTGGGCCCCGTCCGCAGCCGGGTGATCTCGGCGTCCAGGAGCAGGGCGGCGGGGGTGCTGTGGTCACCGCGTACCCGGGGAAAGGTCTGGCGGGCGTCGGAGGTGAGGGTGATCTCCGCCTCGATCCTCGCGAACTGCCGGGCCAGCGCGGGCACCGGCCCCTGTCGCACGTCGGCGCTGTGCAGCCCGGCCGACGCCGCCCCGGCGGCCGCGCAGAGGAGCACCGCCGCAGCCGCCGTCGCGTGCGGACGCCACCGCCCATCGCCCACCCGCCGGGATCCAGCCACGGCCAGGAGGACCATGGCCGCTCCGAGGCAGAGCACCACCCCCGCCGCCGCCCACCGGCCCGGCGCTCCCGCCGTCAGCGCGGCCGAGGCCCAGGCCGCCAGTGCCGGGGCAACCAGTCGCAGATCGGCCGGACCCTCCTGCCGGGGGTCGGCGTCCCCGAGCCGCCTGCCCGACGCCGCGTGGACGTCCGCGGCGCTCACGGTCGCACCAGGGGCTGGAGGTCGGCGAACCGGCGGTCACCGATCCCCGTGACCTCGTGGAGTTCGTCGACGGACCGGAAACCACCGTGCTCGGTGCGGTAGTCGACGATGTGCTGGGCGAGGACGGGCCCCACTCCGGGCAGGGTTTCGAGCTGATCGGCGGTCGCGCCACTGAGGCTCACCGGTCCAGTGGCGGGCCCCGTGGCCGTCGGCCCCGCGCCACCCCCGCCCGCACCGCCCGCACCGCCCGCACCGCCCGCGGCAACCGTGCCGGGCGGTGCGCCCACCAGGATCTGTTCCCCGTCCACGAGCACCCGGGCCCGGTTGAGGCCGTCGAGATCGACACCGGGCCGGACCCCGCCCGCCGCCTCCAGCGCGTCGGTGACCCGGGCGCCGGACGGCAGCCGGTGAATCCCGGGCCGCCGCACCTTCCCGCTCACATCCACCACGATCCGCCCGCCGGTGGTCCCCCCGACGGCGGGTGGCGGCCCGGGGGACGGCTCGGGCGCACCCGACCCGCCGGCCGCCGGGTCCGCGTCGGCCGGCGGCACAGCAACGTGCCCGGCCTGGCTGACGGAATCCGGGGCACGTACGCCTTCGGGGCGTGCGGACCAGAAGTGCATCCCGGCGAAGACAGCCGCCGCCACCAGGACAACGGCCAGCGCGGCGAGGGTCCTTGGCTCCAGCCCGCATCTGAGCTGCACCCACATCGGCAGCCTGTCCCGCAGCGCGGGAACCCACCGCGCCCGCCACCCCTCGCGTTCCGCCCGCGCCGACGGGCCGGCCGACGGCTCCGGGGCCGCAGCTTCCACTGCTTCCGCTTCCGCCACGGAAGCCCCGTCCGCCACGTCTACGACGCCCGCCGGAACCGGACCCACGTCTGCCGCAGGAACCGGACCCACGTCTGCCGCCGGAACCGGACTCGCGCCCGCCGCAGGAACCGGACCCGGCCCCGTGTCCACCGCATGCCGGGCCACCCGCCGCTCATACCCGCCCGCCATGAGCGCGTCCGCACGGGAGCGCGAGGCCGCCGCGGCGGCGGCGCGGTCCGGTGCGTGTCGTCGGCCGGGTCCGTAGCCCGCCCCGCTCCGGACAGCACGCCCGTCCGAGTCGGGAACGCGGCCCGGCCCGCTGCCGGGTCCGCCGCCTCGTCCGCCTGCCCTACCGAAGGGGCGGGTCCTGCCGAAGGGGCCGGTACGGCGGATTCCGCCGCTGGGTCCGCTGGGTCCGCTGGGTCCGCTGGTTGCACGATGTGATCGGGAAGCCATGCCTCACGACGTTAGGCACTTCCGCCGGAACCCGCTGACCTCGCCCAATTACGGTGGAAAACCTGCCCGTTGTGGATAACTCCACCACTCCGGACGGTGACATCAGCGCGGCGAGATCACAGCTCCCAGCAGCCCCGGACCGGTGTGCGCGCCGATCACCGCACCCACCTCGCTGACATGGAGATCGACCAGCCCGGGAACGCGCTCGGCCAGCCGCTCGGCCAGCCGCTCGGCCCGCTCCGGGGCCGCCAGGTGGTGCACCGCGATGTCCACCCGCCCGCTCCCCGCACGCTCGGCGACGATCTCCTCCAGCCGGGCGATGGCCTTCGAGGCCGTTCGCACCTTCTCCAGCAGTTCGATGCGTCCGCCGTCCAGCTGGAGCAGCGGCTTCACGGCCAGGGCCGAGCCGAGCAGCGCCTGTGCGGCACCGATCCTGCCACCGCGGCGCAGGTAGTCCAGGGTGTCGACGTAGAAGTACGCGGACGTGCCCGCCGCACGCTTCTCCGCGGCCACCACCACGTCGTCCAGGCTGCCGCCCCCGTCCGCGGCCTCCGCCGCCGCCAGGGCACAGAAGCCGAGGGCCATCGCGACCATCCCGGTGTCCACCACCCGCACCGGAACCGGCGCGTCCTTCGCCGCCAGGACGGCGGCGTCGTACGTGCCGGAGAACTCCCCGGACAGGTGCAGCGAGACGACGCCGCTCGCCCCGGCGTCGGCGGCCGCACGGTAGGTGGCGGCGAACACCTCCGGGCTGGGCCGGGACGTCGTCACGGGGCGGCGCTTCTGGAGCGCCAGCGCGAGGGAGCGGGCCGAGATCTCGGTGCCCTCCTCCAGCGCCTGGTCACCGAGGACGACGGTCAGCGGCACTGCGGTGATGCCATGCCGTTCCATCGCCTCGGGCGGCAGGTAGGCCGTTGAATCGGTGACGATCGCGACATGGCGGGACATGAGCGGGAGGTTACCTTCCGGCGTGGTGGCTCGGCAGTCCGACCCTGCCCGAATGATCAGTTCCGGTCGCTTCGAGCCGCATCCTGCCATGCCCGGTACCGTTCGGCGCGCCGGTCCAGCGCCGGTCCAGCGCCGGTCCAGCGCCGGTCAGCGCCGGTCAGCGCCGGGGCCCCGGCCGGCGCCGCGCCCGTATCCCGCCGCACAGGACGTTCGGTGCTTCAGTTCGTGGTCTCGGGCCGCGCCGACTTCTGCCACGGATAGGTGGTCCGCTGCCGCGGGTCCGCAGCCGTGATGGCCTCCGCGATCCCAGCGTCTCCCGGCTGTCCGTTGCCCTGCCCCTGCCCCTGCCCCTGCCACCGGGCATTCCCAGGGGCCCCGGGCGCTCCAGTCCGGTCCTGCACTCCCGGAACTCCCGGAACTCCCGGAACAGGCTCCTCCGTCGTCCAGTGCCGCAGCGCACCGGCCTCCACGTCAATCTGCTCGTTCAGCGTGGCCAGGTCGTCGTCGGCGAACTGGCGGGCCCGGTCACGCGCGGCCCAGCGCAGCGAATCCGCGGAGCGCGTGATCTCACCGGTGCGCTTCTTGAGGCCGGGCAGCAACGAGGACACCGTCTTCTTGTCGGGTTCCCGCTCCAGCCTCTTCAGCTCGTCGTCGAGCTCACGGCCGTGCACGCTCAGCCGCTGGAAGAGAGCCAGCGACTCGGACAGCGAGGCGTCCTCCGTCACGCCCGTCTGCAGGGCCTCCTGGGTGGCCCGCATCGAGGTGCGCAGCGAGAGGCGCAGTTGGGCCAGCTCCCCGACGACGCCCACCTGTCCGTAGCTCTTCGCCCGCAGCGTGGTGTCCTCCACGGCGCGACGCGCCTGCGTGATCGTCCGGTCCACCCCGCGGCTGGCCGCCCGGATGATCTTGACACTCACATAGATGCCCAGGGCCACGAACGCGACGACGAGCAGCCCCAGGATCAGGATCACGGCTTCCATGAGCGCCCCTCGGATGGTGTGACGGCTGCCGACACGTGTTTACCGGCCCCTCCACCGTAAACGGAACGGGCAGGCGGAGGGTTCCATCGGAACCCCCAACCTGCCCGTAGGGGAAAGCCCTCACACCGTCACGACGACGGCCGGCGGCTACGCAGGGACGATGTTCACCAGCTTCGGCGCCCGGACGATCACCTTGCGGATGCCCGCCCCGCCCAGCGCGGCGACGACGGCCGGGTCTGCCAGCGCCAGGCTCTCCAGCTCCGCGTCCGTGATCGACGGGGAGATCTCCAGGCGCGCCTTGACCTTGCCCTTGATCTGCACCACGCAGGTGACGGTCTCGTCGATGACGTACGCCGGGTCGGCCACCGGGAAGTCCTGGTGCACGACGGAGTCGGTGTGGCCCAGCCTGCGCCACAGCTCCTCGGCGATGTGCGGCGCCAGCGGCGCCACCAGCAGCACCAGCGGCTCCGCGACGGACCGCGGCAGCGGGCCGCCCGCCTTGGTCAGGTGGTTGTTCAGCTCGGTGACCTTGGCGATGGCCGTGTTGAAGCGCATCCCGGCCATGTCCCCGCCGACACCGTCGATCGCCTTGTGCAGGGCGCGCAGCGTGTCCTCGCCGGGCTCGCCGTCGACGACGGTGACCTCGCCGCTCTCCTCGTCCACGATGTTGCGCCACAGCCGCTGCAGCAGCCGGTACTGGCCGACGACCGCGCGGGTGTCCCAGGGGCGCGAGACGTCCAGCGGGCCCATGGCCATCTCGTACAGGCGCAGGGTGTCCGCGCCGTACTCGCCGCAGATCTCGTCGGGCGTCACGGCGTTCTTCAGGGACTTGCCCATCTTGCCCAGGACGCGGGAGACCTTCTCGCCCTCGTAGTAGTACGCCCCGTCGCGCTCCTCGACCTCGGCCGCCGGGACCGCGATGCCCCGGCTGTCCCGGTAGACGAACGCCTGGATCATGCCCTGGTTGTACAGCTTGTGGAACGGCTCGGAGGAGGAGACGTGGCCCAGGTCGTGCAGCACCTTGGACCAGAAGCGGGCGTACAGCAGGTGCAGTACGGCGTGCTCCGCGCCGCCGACGTACAGATCGACGCCACCGGTCGGCTGCCCCTCGCGCGGGCCCATCCAGTACTGCTCGATCGCCGGGTCGACCAGCTTGTCGCTGTTGTTCGGGTCCAGGTAGCGCAGCTCGTACCAGCAGGAACCGGCCCAGTTGGGCATGGTGTTGGTCTCGCGGCGGTACTTCTTCGGGCCGGCGCCGTCGCCCAGATCCAGCGTGACGTTGACCCAGTCGGCGTTGCGGGACAGCGGGGTCTCGGGCTGGGTGTCGGCGTCGTCCGGGTCGAAGGTGCGCGGCGAGTAGTCGTCGACCTCCGGCAGCTCCAGGGGCAGCATCGACTCGGGCAGCGGGTGGGCGATGCCGTCCTCGTCGTACACGATCGGGAAGGGCTCGCCCCAGTAGCGCTGACGGCTGAACAGCCAGTCGCGCAGCCGGAAGTTGACGGTGCCCTCACCGACACCGTGCTCCTTCAGCCACTCGGTGATCCGGATCTTGGCGTCGACGACGCCCAGGCCGTCCAGCGAGATCTCGTCGTTCGCGGAGTTGACCAGCTTGGCGTCGTACGAGCCGAAGGCGTCCTCCCACGTCGAGGCGTCCGTGCCGCGGTCGTCCGACGGCTGGACGACGCAGCGCATCGGCAGCTCGAAGGCGCGCGCGAAGGCGAAGTCGCGCGCGTCGTGCGCCGGTACGGCCATGATCGCGCCGGTGCCGTAGCCCATCAGCACGTAGTCGGCGATGAAGACGGGTACCTGCTGCCCGCTGACCGGGTTGGTCGCGTACGCGCCGGTGAAGACGCCGGTCTTGTCCTTGGCCTCGGCCTGCCGCTCCACGTCGGACTTGGCGGCGGCCTGCTTGCGGTACGCGGTGACGGCCTCGGCCGGGGAGGCGTGTCCCCCGGTCCAGACCGGGTGGGTGCCCTCGGGCCAGGCAGCCGGGATGATCCGCTCGACCAGCTCGTGCTCGGGCGCCAGCACCATGTAGGTGGCGCCGAACAGGGTGTCCTGTCGGGTGGTGAAGACGGTGATGTCACCGGCGCCGTCGACCGGGAAGTCGACGCGCGCACCCTCGGAGCGGCCGATCCAGTTGCGCTGCTGCAGCTTGATGGCCTCGGGCCAGTCCAGCCCGTCCAGGTCGTTCAGCAGCCGGTCGGCGTAGGCGGTGATGCGCATGTTCCACTGGCGCAGCTTGGCCTTGAAGACGGGGAAGTTGCCGCGCTCGGAGCGGCCGTCGGCGGTGACCTCCTCGTTGGCCAGGACGGTGCCCAGGCCCGGGGACCAGTTGACGGGCGCGTCGGAGGCATAGGCCAGGCGGTGACCGCTCAGCACGTCGGCGCGCTCGGCCGCGCTCAGCGCGCTCCAGTCGCGGCCGTCCGGGGTCGGGCGCTCACCGCTCTCGAACTGGGCGACCAGCTCGGCGATCGGCCGGGCGCGGTCGGCCTCCGCGTCGTACCAGGAGTTGAAGATCTGCAGGAAGATCCACTGGGTCCACTTGTAGTACTCGGACTCGATGGTGGCGAACGAGCGGCGCTTGTCGTGGCCCAGGCCCAGCCGGCGCAGCTGCGCCGTCATGTTCTCGATATTGGATTCGGTGGACAGCCGCGGGTGCGTGCCGGTCTGTACGGCGTACTGCTCCGCGGGCAGGCCGAATGCGTCGAAGCCCAGGGTGTGCAGGACGTTGTGGCCGGTCATCCGCTGGTGGCGGGCGAAGACATCGGTGGCGATATAGCCCAGCGGGTGGCCCACGTGCAGGCCCGCACCCGAGGGGTACGGGAACATGTCCATGATGAATTTCTTCGGCTTGGCGGCCAGCTCCGGATTGTCCGCCAGGTCGCCGGACGGATTGGGTGCCTCGTACGTGCCCTCGGCGTCCCAGAAGTCCTGCCAGCGTGCCTCGATGTCGGCGGCCATCGCTGCCGTGTAGCGGTGCGGCGCAGCAACGTCGGCTGCGGAATTCGTCTCGCTCATGATCCTCAAAGCTCCATCGATCGTCATCTGCCGGCGCCCACGTCTACGGACACGCGTCTACGGAAACGAAAAATCCCCTCGCACAGGAGGGGACGCCGCGCCGATGCCGACCAGGCATTCTCACCGGTCGGGAGTGATCAGCGCGGCTCGCTAAGCAGAAGGCGTACGGCACGCATGGCGTCAGGGTACCGCAATGGCCCGGCCGTGGTGGGCCGGGGCCCGCTCCCCGGCGTGACCCGGCACACACGAGCAGCGGGCCATCCGATTCGGATGGCCCGCTGCTCGATCTTCACTGTGGAGCTAAGGAGAATTGAACTCCTGACCTCCTGCATGCCATGCAGGCGCTCTACCAACTGAGCTATAGCCCCGCGCTGCGCCGCCCGGTCTCCCGTGGCGACATCGAGAACATTACCGGTCACCCCGGCCGTCCACCAAATCGTTTCCGG
Source organism: Streptomyces sp. NBC_00341 (assembly GCF_041435055.1). Classification (NCBI taxonomy): domain Bacteria; kingdom Bacillati; phylum Actinomycetota; class Actinomycetes; order Kitasatosporales; family Streptomycetaceae; genus Streptomyces; species Streptomyces sp. NBC_00341. Next base: position 2,717,743 of record NZ_CP108002.1, read on the forward strand.
TACGCCCGGTTCCGGCTCTTCGGCGGGGCCCGGTCAGGCGGTGGCGAAGGAGTAGAAGCGCTTGAGCGTGCAGTGCTCCTCCAGCAGACGGCCGTAGATCGGCTCGCCCTCCAGCTCCCGGTAGGTCTCGATGGGGTCGCCCTTTATGACCAGTGCCCGCGCGCACTCCTCGCACCAGTACTGGAAATCCGGGTTGACCGGATCCATGTCCCTGACAATGGGCGTACCGCTGCCGCACCAGTCGCACTTCCGCCTGTGGGCACCCATGGGTCAGCTCCGGACCGTGGGGGGCGAACCGCCGGCGGGACAGCCGGCGCGTACGCGGGCCTCGGGAAGAGGGGGCAGGTCCGGGACCTCGTGGCGACTCGCAGACATCGCGCACTCCCTCCCGTTCGGTCCGTCGCCCCCTCCGGCGGTCCGATTCTGCCATGACCCCGCAAGGGGGTCAGCCCTGCCGGGATCCCGTCATCCGCCGACGCCGTACGAGACCCGCGAGCACACCCGCGACGGCAGCCCCCGACAGTGCGAGAGCACATACCCACAGCGCCTCTCCCGAACCCTGCGCCCCCGGCGTATCAAGGCGGTTGAGGTAGAGCGTGCCGAACCCCGCGACGCCGATCAGCTGGCCGAGCTGGGTGACGGTGACGAGTACGCCGCTCGCGTCGGCGGCGTCCTCCGGCCGTACGTTCGCCAGGGCACCCGTAAGAGTGGGGCTGAAGCCCAGCGCCATGCCCGCGCCGATGACGACGAAGGCCGCGTACAGGCCCGCACCACCGTCGCCGCCGTCGCGCAGCAGAAAGCCGAGCAGCACCGAACCGACGGCCGCGAGCACGAATCCGGCCGGGGCCAGGGCTCCCTGGAGCCGGGCCGGCCAGCGCCTCCAGGTCAGTCCGACCGCACCGAAGGTCACCGCGGTCGGCACGAACATCAGCCCGCTGCGCAACGCCGAATACCCCAGACCTCCCTGCACATGCAGCGTCATCACAAAGAGGAAGCCCGCGTTGACGCCCATCACCAACAGGACGCGCAGCGCCGCCCGCGCGATGCCGGGGACACGGAGCACCCCGGGTGCGATGAGCGGTGCGCCGCCGCGTGCGGCCAGCCGTGTCTCGTACGTAGCGAACCCGGCGAAGAAGACTGCGGAGGCGAGCAGGCAGATCCAGGTCCAGGCGGGCCAGCCCAGCTCCTGCCCGAGCACCAGCGGGACGGTCAACAGGACGACGGCCGAGGCGAGCATCAGCAGCCCCACCAGGTCGAGTCCGCGAGCCCGTGCCGCACGCCGCGCCCGTCCGGCACGCGGCTCACCCGGCAGCACGCGGACGCCGAGCACCAGCAGAACCAGCCCGATCGGCACGTTGACCAGGAAGACCGGCCGCCAGCCCGTCCCGAACAGATCGGCGCTGACCAGCACCCCGCCCACCACCTGTCCGGCGGCGGCTCCGGTGGCCAGCACCGCCGCGTAGGCGCCCAGCGCGCGCACCCGGGCCTCGCCGCTGAAGTGCCGCTGGATCAGGCTGAGCACCTGCGGGATCATCACCGCCGCACCGACCCCCTGGATCACCCTGAAGGTGATCAACTGGCCCGTTCCCGCGGCGAGTCCGCAGACGAGCGAGGCGACGGTGAACACGGCGAGGCCCGCCAGATGGGCGCGGCCGTGCCCGAAGACGCTGCCGAGCCGGGCACCGGTGATGAGCAGGACGGCGTAGGAGATGGTGTACCCGGCCACCACCAGCTGCAACCCGGCCCCGGAAGCGCCGAGTTCGGTGCGGATCGTCGGGGCGGCGACGTTGACGATGAAGATGTCGAGCAGCGCCATGAACTGGGCCGCCAGCACCAGGGCGAGGAGCCGTCCGGGCTGGCTGTCAGTGGTGGGGTCTTTACTGGGCAGGGAACGTGGAGTTGCCTCGGAAGTCGTGCCCGTGGCCGCGGTCGTGGTCATGACCTCAAGGCTGGTCCCAGTCGCATACGGGTAACGAGAGCCCGTTGATGCTGGTACTGGCAGCACCTGGCAACACCCGGCAGGAACACCGACGATGGGGGTGTGACGACGGTGACGGCACAACATCGGGCAGCACAGGAACGACAGGGCCGGCGCCCCGAGCTCGCCGACTTCCTGCGCAGCCGCCGGGCCAGGGTGACCCCGGCCGACGTGGGCATGGCGCCGGGGTTCCGGCGCCGTACTCCGGGCCTGCGCCGCGAGGAGGTCGCCCAGCTCTCCGGCGTCGGCGTCACCTGGTACACCTGGCTGGAGCAGGGCCGCCCGATCAACGCCTCCGCGCAGGTCCTGGACGCGGTGGCGCGCACCCTCCGGCTGGACGCGCCGGAGCGCGAGCACCTCTACCACTTGGCCGAGGTCGCGTGCATACCGGGCAGACAGGGCGACACGATCGAGGTCGGCCAAGAGGTCCAGGGCATCATCGACGCGCTCGATCCGCACCCGGCGGTCGTCTACAACACGCGGTACGACGTGCTGGCCACCAACCCCGCCTACCGGGATCTCTTCGGCGTACCCGAAATGATGGACACCGGGATCCGCAACGTGCTGTGGGCGCTGTTCACCGTGCCCGCGGAGGACTGCCCGATCGTCCACCGCACCCAGGAGCTGCCGCTCATGGTCGCGACCCTGCGGAGCGGCTACGGACGCCATACGGGCGAGCCCGCCTGGGAGACGCTCGTCGCGGCCCTCTCCGCGGCGAGCCCGTACTTCGCCCAGCTGTGGCGCAGCGGGGACGTCGCCCCGCCCGGCCCCCGGGTGAAGACCTTCCGGCACCACGCGGCGTCCGCCGAGATACGGATGACGTCGGTGTCGCTCTCCGTCAACGGGCTGCCGGAGTGCCGGATCGTCGCCTACACCCCGGCCGACCGGGAGAGCGAGCGGCAGATGACGGTGCTGCGCGGCCGCAGAAAAGAAGATCCCGCCCCCTGACGGGGACGGGATCTTCATCGTGGATCTTGATTGTGGAGCTAAGGAGAATTGAACTCCTGACCTCCTGCATGCCATGCAGGCGCTCTACCAACTGAGCTATAGCCCCGCTGTCCGCTGTGTTTCCCTGCGTTTCCGCGCTGCGAACAAGAAGAACTTTAGCCTGTGACCAGCCGGAAAGTGAAATCCGGCCGATGCCGCCCGAGGGCGCCGTCCGGGCACCACGTAGGCACCCGGTCAGTCGTCGTCGCCGAGCACCGGCTCGGGCAGCGTGCCCGCGTTGTGCTCCAGCAGACGCCAGCCGCGCGCGCCCTCGCCCAGCACCGACCAACAGCAGTTGGTCAGCCCGCCGAGCCCTTCCCAGTGGTGCGACTCCAGGCCCAGCAGCCGGCCGATGGTGGTCCGGATGGTGCCACCGTGGCTGACGACGACGAGCGTGCCGTCGTCCGGCAGCTTGTCGGCGTGCGCGAGCACCACGGGAGCGGCCCGGTCGGCGACCTCGGTCTCCAGCTCACCGCCGCCGCGCCGCACCGGCTCACCGCGCTTCCACGCCGCGTACTGCTCGCCGAACCGCCCCACGATCTCCTCGTGGGTGAGGCCCTGCCACGCGCCCGCGTAGGTCTCACGCAGACCGGGGTCGTGCGCGGTACCGAGACCGGTGATCGCGGCGAGCTCGGCGGCCGTGGCCGCCGCCCTGCGCAGGTCGGAGGCGACGATCGCGTCCGGCTTCAGCGAGGCGAGCAGCCGGGCGGCCCGACGGGCCTGCCCGACGCCCGTCTCGGTCAGCTCGATGTCCGTGGACCCCTGGAACCTGCGCTCCAGGTTCCACGCCGTCTGGCCGTGTCGCCAGAGGACGATCCTGCGGCCCCTGCCGCTTCCGCTGCCGTTCAGCTCTGGTCACCTTCCGTGCCACCGGTGAGCTGTGCGTGCTCCTCGGCCTTGCCGCGGGTCTTCACGGCGTCCTCGGGCAGAGCGATCTCGGGGCAGTCCTTCCAGAGGCGCTCCAGCGCGTAGAAAACGCGCTCCTCGCTGTGCTGGACGTGGATGACGATGTCGACGTAGTCGAGGAGGATCCAGCGGGCGTCGCGGTCACCCTCGCGGCGGACCGGCTTGACGCCGAGCTCCTTCTGGAGCTGCTCCTCGATCTCGTCGACGATCGACTTGACCTGGCGGTCGTTGGGGGCCGAGGCCAGCAGGAAGGCGTCCGTGATCGACAGCACATCGCTGACGTCGTACGCAATGATGTCGTGCGCGAGCCGGTCGGCGGCCGCCTGAGCGGCAGCGTTGATGAGCTCGATGGAGCGGTCCGTGGCGGTCACAAGCAGGCTTTCGTCGGCGGGCAGATCAACCTCTAGGGTCTCACGGACCGCCGACAGCCCACGCAGCCATTTTTCCGAAGAGCATCCCGGCGCCTGCGGCACGGGTCCCGGAACCACCGCGCGGCGGTTCCGGGACCCGTGCCGGCGGCGGCCGGCCGGCCGGGATCGGGCCCGGTCAGCCGACCTTGTAGTCCTGTCCGAGGACCACGGACACGTCCGCGTTCCCGGTCGGCTTGCCCTGCTTCACCGCGCTCGTCGGCAGATCGAGGGTCTTGGCGACCTGGGTCGCCTTCTCCTTGCCCGCGGCGTCCTTGTAGATGACCTCGGAGGAAGCCTCGGCGTCGGACTTGCCGCCGTTGACGAAGACGTAGCCGCCGTTGACCAGCTTGATCCGGGCGGACTCCGTGCCGCGGTCGCTGCCGGTGGCGTTCTTGATCGCGACCCGGACCGCCGCGTCAGCCGACGGGGCCTTGACCGTGCCGCCCAGGATGTCCTTGACGACGCTGTCCGTGGCCGAGTCGGTGAGGCTGCCGTTTTCCTGGACCGGCAGCAGCGCGGTCTTGTAGTCCCCGACCTTGGCGTGCTCCGCGAGCTTGGCCAGGGAGGCTCCGAGGTCCTTCTCGGGGAGCGAGGGGTCGAGGATCTGGGCCAGCGTCTGCACGGTGACGGTGGCGGCCTTCGGATCGTCCGAGATCTTCCGCAGCACTCCGCGCATGACCTGCCCGAACCGCATCAGTTGCTTGGCCTCGGCCTCGTCGGGGCCTCGGTAGGTGGCGTACGCGACGGCCATCGGGCCGCTGAGCGTCTGCGCCTTGCCCTTCTTCACCAGGGGCGAGGCGCCCTTCTTGGCGTCGGGCACATCGGTGTCGGTGTCGACGTCGATGTTCCCGACCAGGTCGACGAGGTTCTCCAGATACGGGGTGTCGAGCCGCCAGGTGCCGCTGATCTCGGTGCCGAGCAACGTGTCGATGGACTCACGTGTGCCGGTGGTGCCGTCGTCCTCGACCGATTTGCCGAGCGTGCTCGTGTTGCCGTCATCGTCGGAGACGGCGAGGGAGTTGGGGAGCAGGACCGTGGCTCCCTGCTTGGTGGTGACGTTGTCGACGAGCAGCGCCGTGGAGGTACCGCCGCCCTTGGTGTTGTGGAGATGGACCACGATGACGTCGCGCCGCTGCGGGCCGGTCGTCGCCGTCTCCTCCTTCTCCGAGCCGGAGAAACCGGGCAGCTTGTCCTCGGCCCACAGGTAGCCGACGCCGCCGACCACGACCAGGGCCACCACGAATATCAGCGCGACCATCCGGTTGTGGCCGCGCCGCCGCGCTTCCTCCCGGCGCTCGCTGCGGCTCTCGGTGAACTTGAGCCAGTCGATGACGTCTTCGGAGTCCTCGTCG